>NZ_DATCVQ010000740.1:0-14633 GCF_036566765.1 Streptomyces sp. | reverse complement strand
CACCCGCCGTGCGGAGGTGCGGCCCAGGCCG
This sequence comes from Streptomyces sp., assembly GCF_036566765.1. Lineage (GTDB taxonomy): Bacteria > Actinomycetota > Actinomycetes > Streptomycetales > Streptomycetaceae > Streptomyces. Next base: position 14,602 of record NZ_DATCVQ010000740.1, on the reverse strand, counting down.
GAGGCCGGTCGGCCGGCCGCGCCGACCGTCGCGCCGACCGCCAGGTCGACGCCGAACAGCGGCCGGACGCCGGCCTTCTCGCAGGCCTTGGCGAACCGGACCGCGCCGGCGAGTGAGTCGCGGTCGGTCAGGGCGAGCGCGTCCATGCCCCGCTCGGCGGCGCGCGTCGCCAGCCGGTCGGGATGGGAGGCCCCGTAGCGCAGGGAGAAGCCCGACACGGTGCGCAGATGCGTGAACCCGGGCACCCGCACCTCCTGATCGATCCGTTCTCACCTCCCCCTCCTCCACCATAGACCAAAGTTCGAACGCATGTGCGAGATCATGGCGCGGGGTCATTTCGCTCAGCCATTCGGCCGTGTCCCGCCTGCGCGGACCCCCGCGGCCCCGGAGCGTGGAGGCATGAGCTTCGTCGACGAGGTGAAGAACGCCGTATCCCCCAGGGCCGCCCTGCTGGTCGTCGGGGTGCTCGCGCTGCAGCTGCTGTTCATCACGTCCTACGTGGGCGCGCTGCACCATCCGCGGCCGAGGGACGTGAAGGTCGCCGTGGTCGCCCCCGAACAGCTCGCCGCGCCGCTCGCCGACCGGCTGGCGGCGCTGCCCGGCTCCCCGCTGGACCCCCGCACGCTCACCGACGACCGGGTCGCCCGCGATCAGATGCTGAACCGCGAGATCGACGCCGCGCTCGTGGTGGACCCGCGCTCCACTGCCGACACCCTCATGATCGCGTCGGGCCAGGGCTCGGCCGAGACCCAGGCGCTGGTGCGGATCTTCGACGAGGTCGCGAAGGAGCAGCAGCGCACCCTGAAGTTCGACGACGTGGCGCCCGTCTCGGCCCAGGACGCCGACGGCCTGTCCGCCTTCTACCTGGTCGTCGGCTGGTGCGTGGGCGGCTATCTGTGCGCCGCGGTCCTGGCGATCAGCGCCGGCGCCCGGCCCGCCAACCGCCAGCGCGCCGCGGTCCGGCTGTTCGTCATGGGCGGGTACGCGCTGGTGGCCGGCCTGCTCGGCGCGCTGATCACCGGCCCGGTCCTGGGCGCGCTGCCGGGCAGCGTGGGCGCCCTGTGGGGCCTGGGCGCGCTCACCGTCTTCGCGGTCGGCGCGACCACCCTCGCGCTCCAGGCGGTCTTCGGCATCGTCGGCATCGGCCTGGCGATCCTGCTCGTCGTGGTCGCCGGCAACCCGAGCGCGGGCGGCGCCTTCCCGCTGCCGCTGCTCCCGGAGTTCTGGCGGACGATCGGCCCGGCCCTCCCGCCGGGCGCGGCGACCTGGGTGGCCCGCTCGCTCGCGTACTTCCGCGGCAACGCGGTCGCCACCCCGCTGATGGTCCTCGCGCTGTGGGCGGCGGCGGGCACGATCGTCACGGTGATCTTCTCGTCCCTCCGCCGGCGCGACGAGATCGACGTCCTCGTGCGCCACGGCTCGGCCCTCTCGGTCGCGCCCCCGAACGCGCCGCAAAGCCCCTCGTACATCCACAACGAGCGGGCGTCCGAGGGATGATCAGTACCGCGAGCGGGAATAGGGCAGGTCGATTCCTGTAGGCGGCATGCACGACTGAGGGGGCGACAGGTTGCGAGGGCACATGCGCGTGTCGGACGGGCGTCAGCTGATGGTGGAGCGGCTCGGGGATCCGCAGGGCAGACCGGTGTTCCTGCTCCACGGCACCCCCGGCAGCCGCCTCGGTCCGGCCCCGCGCGGGATGGTGCTGTACCAGCGCGGCATGCAGCTGATCGCGTACGACCGCCCCGGGTACGGGGGGTCGGACCGGCTGGAGGGGCGCAGCGTGGGCGACGTCGTCCACGACGTGACGGCGATCGCCGACGAGCTGGGCCTGGAGCGGTTCGCGGTGGTCGGGCGCTCCGGCGGCGCCCCGCACGCGCTGGCCTGCGCGGCGCTGATCCCGGAGCGGGTGACCCGGAGCGCCGCACTGGTGGCGCTGGCCCCGCGGGACGCGGACGGGCTCGACTGGTTCGAGGGCATGACGGCCCACAACGTCCGGGAGTACACCACCGCCTCCCAGGACCCGGGCGGGGTCGCCGCCCGGCTCACCCCGCGCGCCGACGAGATCCGCAGGAACCCGATACAGCTCCTCGACGACCTGCGCCGGGAGCTCACCGAATCGGACCGGATGGTCGTCGCCGACGCCGGCGTACGCTCCATGCTGCTGCGCAACTATCAAGAGGCGCTGCGGACTTCGGCGTACGGCTGGATCGACGACGCGCTCGCCTTCTGCAGCCCCTGGGGCTTCGACCCGGCGGACATCCCGGGCGAGGTGCTGCTCTGGCACGGCGAGCAGGACGTCTTCTCACCGGTGGGCCACTCCCGCTGGCTCGCCGACCGCATCCCAGGGGCGACGGCGGTGCTCGAACCGGCCGCCGCCCACTTCGACGCTCTGCACGCCCTGCCGCGCGTGCTCACCTGGCTGCTGGAGGGCTGAACACCCCGGGAGGGGCCGCCCGGCCGGAGGACCGGCCGAGCGCCCCGTCCGTCACATCGCCAGCGGCTCCAGGTCGCGGTGCGCCCGCCGCTCCTCGCGGGCCACCCGGGTGAGCGAGTGCTCCTCCCCCAGCTGGCGCGCCAGCTCGTCCGCGGTCTCGTTGCGCAGCCGCGCCGCCTCGTCCTTGCGGCCGAGCGCGCCCAGCGTCACCGCCATGTTGGAGGAGACCGCGAGCACCTCGGGGTGCAGCGAGCCGAGCGCCTCGCGCAGCCCGGTCACGGCCCGCCGCTCGATCTCCAGGGTCTCGTCCAGCTCCCCTAGGTCGGCCTTGGCGTTGGCGAGGTTGACCGTGCAGAACAGCACATGCGGATGCTGCTCGCCGAGCACCTCTCTGAGCGTGCGCAGCGCCCCGCTGAGCAGCTGCTCCGCGATCTCCGGGGCCCCGCAGCCCCACTGGTAGATGCCGAGGTTGTTGACCGCGGCCAGGGTGTACGGGTGCCGCTCCCCCGGCACCTTCATGTACTGGTCCACGACCTCCTGCGCCAGGTCGCGGGCGGCCACCGGCTCCCCGGAGGCGAACAGGTCGGCCGCCAGGTTCAGGTCGCAGGCGAGCGTGTCCGGGTTGGCCTGGGTGTACTTCTCCCGGTAGCGGGTCCGGGTGGCCGTGGTGAGCCGGCGGGCGTCCTCGACCTGGTCGGCCCGGCGCAGCGACACGGCGAGCGACTTGGCGGCCGACAGGGTGCCGGGGAAGGTCCGGCCCAGGGTCTCCTTGTAGATGTCGTAGGTGCGGGCGAGCAGGCTGACCGAGTCCTCGTAGCGGCCGACCTCGCGCAGGTCGCGGGCGAGCGAGGTGGCCGAGGACAGGGTGTACGGGTGCTCGGCGCCGAGCACCTCGGAGCGCCGGTCGAACACCTCCTGGTCGATCTCGCGGGCCCGGGCGTACTGCCCGACCATGCGCAGGTTGAGCGCCAGGTTGTTGGCGGCCGCCAGCGTCCTCGGGTGCGACTCGTGGAAGATCTCGCTGAAGCCCTCGTGCGCCTCGGTGGCCAGTTCCATCGCCCTGACGTACTGGCCGAGCGCGCCGAGGTCCATGGCGAGACCGCTGGTGGTCATGTACGTGTGCGGGTGCGAGTCGCCGAGCACGTTCCGCTGCCGGAGCAGCGTCTCCTCGCCGAGCTCCCGGGCCTCCACGTAACGGCCCTGCGTGCGCAGGATGTTGGAGAGGTGGAAGCGCAGGTAGAGGTACTGCAGATCGTCGTTGCCGAGCATGTCCCGCCAGGCCTCGCGCAGATCGCTGGCCAGCGCGTACGCGGTGCGCACGTCACCGCGCTTCCACAGGTAGCGGACGCGGTCGATGAGCAGCCGCCGGGTCTCCGGCTCCTTGCAGTACCGGGCCTCGGACGGGCCGAGGTGCGGCCAGATGGTGTTGAACCGCGGCCAGGTGTCGGGGTTGTCGATCGGCTCGTTGTCGTCCGGCCGGGCGCCGGCGAGGATGCGGTGCACGGCGTGCCGGGCGTCCTGCTGCTCCTCCTCGCTGAGCTGGGCCCGGATCACGGCCTGGACCAGGCGGTGGACCTGGATGGACTCGGAGACCTGGTCGACCTTGGCCAGCGCGAACCGGCCGATCTCGCGGATCACCCGGCCGAGGACCAGCTTCTCCTGCAGGGAGGGGTCGTAGGGCTTGAGGGCGTCGATCATCTCCTTGCTGTAGAGCAGGTTGGCGTGAATCGGCTCGGGCGCGAAGAAGGCGCAGAGCTGGAGCAGCCGGACGGCGGCGGGTGAGCGCTGCTTGAGCCGCTCGATGGAGACGTTCCAGGTGGCGGCGACCGGTTCGGGGTAACCGACGGGCTGGTTGAGGGCGAGCGCGCGCGGCGCCTGCTGCTCCAGTTGCTCCAGGTAGGAGGAGACCGGGGTGGCGGTCTCCGCGATCCAGGCCGCGGCCTGTTCGACGGCGAGCGGCAGGTCGCCGACCGCGCCGGCGACCCGGTCGGCGTCCTCGGCGCTCAGGCCGGGCGCGCGCCGCCGCAGGTGCTCGACGGACTCCTCGCGCAGGAAGACGTCGACGGGCAGCGCGTTGCCGTGCTGGGACCAGCTCTGGTTGCGGGAGGTGACCAGGATGTGGCCGCCGGTCGGGAAATAGCGGGTGAGCTGGTCGGGGTCGTCGGCGTTGTCGAAGACCAGCAGCCAGCGGTTGGTCGGCACGCCGCGGCGCAGCAGGTCGATGGCCTCCTGGGAGGCGGCGGCCATGTCGTCGCCGCCCTGGGCGCCGAGCCGGCCGGCGAGTTCGGCGAGGCCGGCCACGACGTCGTCGGGCTGCTCGGCGGAGATCCACCAGACCAGGTCGTAGTCGGCCATGAAGCGGTGCACGTACTCCAGGGCCACCTGGGTCTTGCCGACGCCGCCGAGGCCGTACAGGGTCTGCGGCTGCGGCAGCACGACGGCCATGCCGGCGCCGAGCTGATCGCGCATCCGCTCCAGGACGACGGAGCGGCCGGTGAAGCCGGAGTTCCGCGGCGGCGCGTTCCAGATCTTGGGGACGGTGCCGGGGAACCGCGGGCCGGGCGAGACCCCTTCGGGGAGCGTGACGGGCCGCTCCAGGGCGCGCAGCAGCGCGCTGGTGGCGTGGGACTCGTCGAGGCGGTAGAGGTCGACCGGGTTCCGGTCGATGTACGGGGTGGAGAGCCGGACGTCGCCGACCCGGAGCGGCAGCAGATGGCGCCGGCTGCCGGCCGAGTCCTCGGCCGCGGCGCGCTGCCACACCTCCATGGCCCGGGTGGACTTGAGGTAGGCGCCGGACAGCAGCACGACGGTGCGGGCGGCGTGTTCGGCGGGATGCGTGCCGTCGTCCGGCCCGGGGTCGGCGGAGACGTCGCGGGGGACGACGCGGAAGCCGGCCCGGGTGAGCACGGCCTCGATCCAGTCGGCCCACATGCGGTTCTCTGCCACGTACGACAGGAAGAGGTCGGCGGGCAGGGCGGGGCGGCGGCGGGTGAAGGCGTCGCGGATCCGCAGCCGCGGCTCCTCGGCGACCGCCGGCATGCCGGTGATCTCGCCCTCGGTGACGACGGCGGTGAGCCGTTCGAAGGCGGAGAGCAGGGAGGTGGTGAGCCCGGCCTCGTCGCCGAAGGCCGCCAGGGTCTCCTCGTATGCGTAGTAGGGGCGGTACGGGATCTCCACCGAGCCCCAGTAGGCGGTGAGCTCCTCGCCGGTCAGGTCGCTGGGGAAGCCGTCGAACTTGAGCCGCGCGAGGGCGCGTCCGGCGTCGGCCTTCTCCTTCTCGCCCTCGTCGATCCGCATCGGCACCGGGTAGATCTTGATGCCCCGGCCCCGGTACTGCTCGTGGATCTGGCGGGCTATGGAGGCGGCGCCGTCGATGGACTGGTCGCTGAGGGTGAAGCAGTCGACGAGGACGTCGGGCAGGTGGACGGTGCAGATGTCGGCGATGTCGCTGAGGCCGGTGCGACTGTCGATCAGGACGTAGTCGTAGTTGGCCTTCATGTCCTCGCGGAGCGCGTCGAAGAAGTGCCCGCCGCCGAGCCGGTTGTAGAAGTCGTCCCAGTCGAAGGTGGAGGCGGTCGCCGAGTACTCGCGGTTCTGCTTGCCCGCGGAGACGAAGTCGAGGGTGCCGCCGGCCGGGAACTCCCAGCCGAGCGCCTCAGGCCGCAGCGAGACGGCGTGCGGCTGGATCCGCGCGTACTCCTGGTGCCAGTCCTCCGGGCGTTCGACGGGGCTGGTGGCGGCCCAGGCGTACTCGGTGATCATGTCGATCACGCCGGTGGTGGCGCCCAGGGTGGCCGGGTCGAGGAAGGGGTGGAAGAAGCGGTGCAGTCCCGGCGCCTCCAGGTCCCAGTCCACGGCCAGCACCCGCTTGCCGTTGGCGGCGAGTATCCAGGCGGTGTTGGCCAGGGCCATGGTGCGGCCCGTCCCGCCCTTGTACGAGTAGAACGTGACGATGCGTCCGTCACGGCTGGCTGTCATCCGGGTCCTCCGCATCGGGCGCTGTGAGCGTGTCGGGGCTGTACTGGGTGATCGCGAAGTCGTTGGGCATCGGGCCGCGCAGCCGGGGCCGTTCGGTGTGCCGGCCGCCGGCCGGCGGATAGACGGTGGCGTGCCGCAGGTACTGCTGGGCGGCGGTCTCGACGACCTGGGGCAGGAGTTGGCTGAATACCTCCATGCTGGGCACGCCGCGGGCGGCGGCCCGGCCGGCGGCCCGGCCCTGGCCCATCTTGACGGGCATGGTGCGGGCCAGGATCTCGGTCAGTTCGGCCTCCTCGGCCATGCTCTCCCGGTCCAGCCGGTTCCAGGGCACGATCACGCTGACCCAGGGCCGGTGCTCGCTGTCGAAGGCGGCGAGCCGTTCGCGTCTGCTCTCGTCCTTCAGGGCCCAGCGGTCCACGATCAGGATCTCCGGGCGGGTGGGCGGCTGCTTGGAGTCCAGGATTCCGCTGTCCATGTCGAACGAGCCGAGTTTGACCTGGTAGTTGAGGGAGCGGACGAGGTCCTCCGCGACGTAGGCGAGCGGACGGGCGGCGTCGGGGAAGTAGGGGTTCCAGTCGTGCGGCGAGTCGCCGTAGTAGTCGGCGGACCGGCCGTGCGGGAGGTCGTGCCGGGTGGGGGCGGCGATGGTCACCTGGATGGGCCGGGGACCGCTGCTGCCCTTGACCCCGAAGGCACTGGGGGCCTGACGGTAGTCGAGCGGCCGGCTGGGGGCCACGGCGGCGGAATCGGCCACCGAGACGATGCGCTTGGCGAGTTCGTACACCGCGCGCTCGTACTCCTCGGCGAACACCCGGAGTTTGATCAGTCCGTAGAGCCCGTCGGTGAAGTAGCGGTCGCCGAACGCCCGGTGGTTGAACTGCAATCGCTCGGCGGGGCCGGGCAGTTGCTCGGGCGGCACGGGCACCCACAGCGCGGGCACGATCGCCTCGGCGGGTTTGTTGTGCTTGGCGTGATGGTTGATGGTCCGCTGTTCGAAGGCGAACCACTCCTTGCCGCACATCTCGCTGGCGAAGTAGCGGGGCGAGAACAGCGGGACGAAGACCCGGCAGGTCGCCAGGACTTCGCCGAGCCGCTCCGACCAGCCCTCGCCGGAGCGTATCTCCCGGTCCATGAAGCCAGCGGGGGCTCCGGCCGGGAGATCCGTCATGGCCATCACATGGCCGCACAGATCGCGGAAGAGTCGCTCGACCCACATGTCCGGGTCCTGTCCACCCGGTCCGTACCTCGGCGTATGCGCGTAGCTCAAGAAGAAGTACGGGCGATGCTCCGCCGCTCGCTGCTGCGATGACGCTGTCACACGACCCCCGTCCTGTGTCTCTCACCCACGATTCGAAAGAACGCGAGCGAATTAATCATTCCGGAGCAGACCTTGCTCCATCCCCATGACGTTCGGTCAATCAGCGCCGCTTTTCAGTCATCCATTGCACCGCATGGTCGACCGCATCCCTCAACGAGAACAGCCTTGCGAACGTTCCCCCCAGTTGCCCCTTGTGCTCCAGCTGCCAGGGGAAGGAACCCCCGACCGCCGCGAAATCCCCGTCGTCCAGGTCGGCGTCTCGGAACTCCGTCCATTCCGGCCCGTCCGCCCCCCGGATCACACAGCGGTAGGTGCGCTCCGGCGTTCCCGTGCGGTACTCCGCGAGGTGGAACGCGGTGCACACGTCGAATCCCACGTTGATCATCAGCACCTTCGCATCGGCCCGCCAGAGCGCGCCGAGCGGGGATTCCTCGCCGAGGTGGCTGTGCAGCGGATGGCCCGCCATCAGCGCCTGCGCGTCCCGGCCCAGCGCCGCGAAGGAGGTCTGCGGATGAGCGCTGCGCACCGCCCCCGGAGCCGTCCGCACCGACTCGGCCAACCGGCCCATCCCCGGGCACGGGGTGCGGCTCGGGTCGAAGGCCGGCATCTGCGCCCGTACGGCCGCCGCCTGGGCGGGCGTCAGCCTTGCCACCCGGGCCCGGTACGCGGGCGAGGTGTCGGAGTTCTCCGGGGTGAACGCCGGGACGACGAGGGTGCCCTCGGGCCCCAGCGCCGCCCGCAGCGCCTCGCGCAGCACGTCCGGCTCCAGGCCCGTCCCGGACAGGGAGGCGTGCACCAGCAGCGTCGTCCCCGGGCGCAGCCCTAATCGGGCGAGGTCGGCGACGATCCCTTCCGCGGGCCCTCTGCCGGGCCCCGCCGAGTCAGTCACGGCTCATCTCCTCGCGCATCGCGGCCAGCAGCGCCCTGCCGCTGACGGTCGTCTCGGCGGCGCGCTCCAGGGTGTCGAGCGCCCGCGCCGCGTGCTCGGCGTGCCGTGCGTCGCCGGGCTCGTACCCGGCGAGCCCCACCCGCTCGTACGCCCCCGCGAGCAGCCGGGAGTACGGGACCGGCGTGTCCTGCCAGGGCGCGGGGTGGCTCCACACGCCGTCCTGCGCGTGGAGGTCCGCCACTTCGAGGATGGCCCGCAGCCTGGCCCGCCGGAACCCGACGAGCAGCGCCCTGGCCAGATCCGGCACGGTGCCGCGCAGCGGGAGCCCGAGGGCGCCGTAGCCGTGCCGGCCCACGGAGGGCTCGGTTCCGGATAGCGGGGTCAGGGTGTGCAGCGCGGCGGCCGCCTCCTCCGCCTGGCCGGGGACCCGCTCCCGGAGCAGTGCCCAGGCGCGCGCGAGCCGCCCGCTCCACCGGGCGGCCTCCTCCAGGGAGAGGCGGTGGTGCGCGGGCGCGCCGAAGCAGTCCCGGTACGGGTCGAGGTCGTCGATCGCCGCGTCGGGCGCGCCGTCCCGGCCGAGACCGCGCACCGGCTGCCAGCCGGGGACGGTCTCGTCGAGCCGGACGATCCTGCGCTCGACGCCGCCCACCTCGACCAGGAAGCCCTTCTCGGCCACCCGCACCCGGGCCTCGCCGCGTTCGGGCGCGCCGGTCAGTTCGAGCTCGCCGAGCGTCGGCAGGATCAGGGCGCCCTTCTCGTACCCGACCCGGACCGGCGCCTCCACGCCGCCGCGCACGGCCGCGGCGGCCACGTACCGGGCGAGCCGCAGCGCGATGGCGGGCGCGTCCGGCCGGTCCGCCCTGAGGGCGTGCAGGGCGTCCAGGAGCCAGCCGCGGGTGTACGGGTGGACCAGGACCTCATCGAGGCCGTCGGAGCGCGCCTCGACGGCGCTGGCGAGCTCCCAGGCCTCCTGCCAGGGTTCGCCGCCCCGGCCGTCGAGCTCGCGGTGGAGTTGGGCGAGCAGCCCGCGGTCGAGCTCGTACTGCTCGACCGCGAGGGCGGGGGCGGGCTCGGCGACCGCGGGGGCGACGAGCGTGCGGGCGGTGCGCGCCTCGATGCCGCGGATCAGCGCCTCCAGGTCGGCGCAGTACACCGAGGGGTTGGCGAAGGGGTCGCGCCCGGTGTCGTCAGGCCGGTAGCGGTGGGTGTAGAGCCCGCCGCCGCAGGAGCGGACCACGGGGCAGGACCGGCAGGCGTCGGAGACTCCGGCGAGGCCGAGCTGGCGGGCCCGGACGCCGGGGTGGGCGGCGACCTCGTCGAGGGAGTGCGTGAAGACGTCGAAGCCGGTGGCGGCGGCGCCCTCGTAGGCGCTCTTGAGCGAGTCGACCTGCTCCAGAGTGCCGTCGGTCTCGACCACGACGAGGTCGGTGGGGGCCAGGCCGAGCGACTCGGTCAGGCTGGGGCCGCCGGCCAGGGTGGACAGCACGGACTCGAAGAACCGGACGGGGACCGGCCGGCCCTGGCCGTCCCAGCGGTCGAAGACCGCGAGCAGCCAGTCGGCGTACGCGGTGGGCGAGCCGTCCGGGCGGGGCGGCGGGTGCTCCCAGGTGGCGTGCGGCAGCAGGAAGTCGACCCGGGGAGGGTCGAGTTCGAGGAGCGCGTCGTACACGGCCAGGGGGTCGTTCGCGATGTCGACGGTGCACAGCAGGCCGAGGTCGAGATGCCGGTAGCGGTCCTGGTGCAGGAGCTCGACGGCCCTGAGGACCTTGGCGTGGCTGCTGCGGCCGTCGGCGTAGCGCCGGTGCCGGTCGTTGGCGGCCTTGTCGCCGTCGAGGGAGATGCCGACCCGTACCCCGAACTCGTCGAAGACGTCCAGGTAGCGGGGGCTGAGCTGGATCCCGTTGGTGTGGATCCGCAGGTCGAGGGAGGTGACGGGGGCGAGTGTCCGGGTGAGTTCGGCACAGACCTCGCGCAGTCGGGTGGGCCCCGCCAGCAAAGGCTCCCCTCCGTGCAGGATTACCGACACGGAGGTCAGAGCATGTTTCTCGGCGTGCTCCGCCAGTCGCAGAGCAGTCCGGGCGACCGCTTGTTCAGAGATCACCCTGGGTCGGGTTCGCCAGCTCTGATCAGCGTGTTCATAGATGTAGCAGTGATCACATGCGAGATCACAACGACTATGGATCTTGAGAACTACTTCCTGGAAAGGAACCAGGGGTTCGGTCATTCCGCCAGTCTAGAGGGCGGAATTGAAGCTCGAAGCACGCTCGGCCCGGTCCGCGGACACGGGCAGAAGACGACCGATCTTCTTGGCGGTGGCGGCGTCCCGCACGTCGATCTCGGCGAGGGGCACCCGGTTCTTCTTCGCGGCAGCGAAGGTGACAGAGGTCTGAAGGCTCACGACGGCCGTCCTTAATGTGCTCATTGCTGAGGGGCACCATTGCGGTGCGTGCGCGCACGACTTTACCCTCATGCCCACCTGCGGCAAATCAGCCTGCAGGGATCAATCAAATAGCGTCGCACCATCCTTCACCAGCCAGTTCGGAACAAGCCATTCCATCTAAAGAGTGAAGACGCAAACGCAAAGACGGGGGTACGTATGAGCGGGCTCGGCGGTCCTCTGCAGAGCATGGTCTTCCGCAACGCCGATCTGCCGGCGCTCTTCCACCGGACCGACGAGATCGCGGTGACACGCCAGCGCGAGGCCGCCACGGACACCCGCCTCCAGCTGCTGCTCCTCGTCGTGGGCGCCTCCTTCGCGCTGGCTCCGTTCCAACTCGCCAGCGCCTTAAGCGCGTTGACATACGCCGGGGTGCTGGCCGTGACCTACCGCGCATCCCGCCGACATGCAAAGTCGCACTGGCAACTCAACCGCTCTGCGGCCGAGTTCATCAAGTCAACCTGCTGGAGGTACGCCGTCCACGGTACCCCCTACGACGCCAACTCCCCTGATCCCGATGGGGAGTTCACGGCGCGCCTGGAGGAGGGCCTGGCCGAGCTGCGCAAGGTGGGCTGGCGGGACCCCCGGGAGCAGGAGTCGGGGGCGGGCGCCGAGCTCATCACCGGGCCGATGCGGATGCTGCGCGAGAAACCGTTCAGTGTACGCAAGGAGACGTATGTCCGCGATCGACTGATCGAGCAGCGGAACTGGTACCACCGCAGGACGGTGGTGTCGCGCCGGGCCACCGCTTTCTGGTCGGCGACCATCGCGCTGCTCACCCTGTTGGCGCTGTTCTTCGGCGTGTTGCACACCTTGGCCGTCGCCGAGTCCTTCGATCCGGCCGGGGTGCTGTCGGCCGCCGCGGCGGCCTGCGTGGCCTGGAGCGAGGTGCGCCGGCACCAGCCGCTGATAGCGGCCCACTCTCTGGTCGAGGAGGACCTGGCGGGGATCCAGACGGCCATGCAGACCACGGTCGACGAGGCGCGCTGGCCGGCCGCGGTCTACGAGGCGGAGCGCGTGGTGTCCCCGCAGCACACCGACTGGCTGGTGCGGCACCGCAGTTGAGGGAGCGTCAGCCCACGGGATCGGTCAGCTCCGGCGCACGCCCGCGCGCCAGATCACGGTGACCGGGCGGCCGCGCTCCCGCGCGTACCGCACGATGTCGCCGGTGCCGCCCAGTCCGCGCGCCGGCTCGCCGTCCCAGACCGCGAGCAGCGCGTCGCAGTGGTCGGCGATGTACGTGCCGGCCGCCATGTACGCCTCGTCCGTGGAGTGCGCGAACTCCATCCTGACCTCCCGGGTGGCCCGCCCGCGCAGCACCCGGTACCGGGCCAGCTCGGCGGGCGCCTCGAAGGCGTCCTCGTAGTCCCCGCTGGGGATGACGACGGTGAGCTCGGCCCCGCAGTCCAGAGCGATGTCGGCGAACAGCTGGTCCGCCCCGGCGGCCAGGCTGGAGTACGCCTCCAGGGCGCCGCCGTGGCCGGCGCACAACGCGGCCTTGAGCGCGGCCTCCAGCGCGGCCCGGACGTGTTCGTAGGCCGCTTCGGGAATGTCTCTGTGGCCGGTCACTCCAATGCGCTTCACTGACTAGCAACCCCCCGTCGCCCGACCGTGCGCACATCCTCCCAGATGTGTGCGAAAGGTCGAGCCCCCGCCCGGAAATCCGGACGGGGGCTCATTGGAGTGAGGGGGCGTCAGTAGACGTTCACTCCGTACGCGCTGAGCGCCTCGGTGACGGGCTGGAAGAAGGTCGTGCCGCCCGTGCTGCAGTTGCCGCTGCCGCCGGAGGTGAGGCCGATGGCGCGGCTGCCGGAGTAGAGGGGGCCGCCGGAGTCGCCCGGCTCGGCGCACACGTTGGTGCGGATCATGCCGTAGACGATGTCCCCGCCGCCATAGTTGACCGTGGCGTTGAGGCCGGTGACGGAGCCGCCGTGGGTGCCGGTGGTGGAGCCGCGGCGGGTCACGGACATGCCGACGGTCGCGTTGGCGGCGCTGGTGATGTCGACGCCGCCGACCGTGCCGGACTTGGTCACCGAGGTGTTGGTGTACCGGACGATGCCGTAGTCGTTGGTCGGGAAGCTGGAGCCCGCGGTGGAGCCGAGCACGGTGGTCCGGCCGGAGTTGGAGTACCAGGTGCCCGCGCCGTCGGTGCAGTGACCGGCGGTCAGGAAGTAGTAGTTGCCCGCGCTGTCACGGACGTTGAAGCCGAGCGAGCAGCGCCAGCCGCTGGTGTAGATCGCGTCGCCGCCGGAGATCAGCTTGCTGAACTTGCCCGGGGTCCGCTCGACGCGTATCGCGCCGGCGTTGGTCCCGGCCTGGCGCTTGATGGCGGCGATCTCCGCCTTCGAGACGGTGGAGTCGGCGGTGACGACGACGGCTCCGGTGGCCTGGTCGGTGTGCCAGGCGGTGCCGGGCACGTCGGCCTTGAGGACGGCGTCGCTCGCGGCGCTGAGCTGGGTGGCGCTGAACGTTCCGGCGGAGTCCGCGTTCGCGGTGGGGACGGCGAGCACGGCTGCGGCGGCGACGAGACCGGTGGTGACGGCGAGGAGGCGGGTCCGTCTCGTGGCTCCGCTGCGGGGGGTGGTGCGCTTGATCCTCACTTCTCGTTCCTCCAGAGGGGAATCGGGGGTCCGCCGTGGGGGTCGGACCCGTGAGGCGCGGCCCTGGGGCCGGCGCTGTGGGGGAGTCTCGGTCCGCCCGGGTCGGCGCCGCAAGGGCGCCTTTCGGCCGTACAGTCCTCAACTACCGGGCGGACCGAGGGAGTTGACGCAGGAGGGGTCAGTAGAGGCTGACGTTGTACTTGGACAGGGCCTCGGTCACCGGCTGGTAGAACGTGGTGCCGCCGGAGCTGCAGTTGCCGCTGCCGCCCGAGGTGATGCCGAGGGCCTTGGAGCCGTCGTAGAGCGGGCCACCGGAGTCGCCGGGCTCGGCGCAGACGTTCGTCTGGATCATGCCGCGGACGGTGCCTCCGCCGGAGTACCGGACGGTGACGTTCAGGGCGGTGACGGTGCCGCCGTGGGTGCCGGTGGTGGAGCCGGTGCGCTTGACGGACTCGCCGACGTAGGCGTTGGCGGCGGTGAAGCCGCCGGTGTGGCTCAGGGACGCGTTGTCGTAGCGGACCAGAGCGTAGTCGTTGCCCGGGAAGCTGGAGCCGACGGTGGCGCCGATGAGGGTGGTCTGGGCGGAGCTGGTGTACCAGGTGTTCGCCACGTCGCCGCAGTGGCCGGCGGTGACGAAGTAGTAGGTGCTGCCGCTGCGGGCGTTGAAGCCGAGCGAACAGCGGTAGCCGCCGCCGTAGATGGCGTCACCGGCGGCGAGCAGCGGGGCGAAGACGCCGGAGACGTGCCGGACGTCGAGGGTGCCGGCGTCCGCGCCCGCGGTGCGTCTGATCTTGGCGATCTCGGCGGCGGAGACGGTGGAGTCGGCGGTGACGACGACCCGGCCCGAGGCCCGGTCGACGTGCCAGGCGGTGCCGCCGACGTCGGCCTTGAGCACGGCGGCGTCGGCGCGGGCGAGCTGGGCTGCCCCCGCGGCGGCGGGGGCGGG
>NZ_DATCVQ010000739.1:0-16566 GCF_036566765.1 Streptomyces sp. | reverse complement strand
CGGGGCCTCCAGCGCGCCGCCGCGGTGCGCCGTCCAGACCACCCGGCGGGACGGCTCCGGAAGTGTGTCGATGGTCACCCGGGCGGAGCCCCGGACCGGCCCCCGCACGGCCCCCTCGACCCCGCGCACGGACGGCTGCCGGGGCCCCGTACCCCAGTCCAGCGGCGGCAGTACGAGGGCCTGGCAGGCCAGGGCCAGGGCGATGAGCGAGCCCAGCGGGCCCGACGGCGTCGCGTTCGTCACGGGCGATCCGTACCCCGGTCGGGGACTTCGGTCACCCGGGGCGCAGGATGGTGGGACCATGGCAGCAGCTTCGACATGAGCACAGGTGTGAGGGGATAGATGGGCGACGGCATCGGCCGCTACCGCGGCACGGAGAGCAAACTCGCGCAGTGGCTGCGCCGGCGCCCCCGGCGGACCGCCGCGGACGACGCCGACCGCCGTGTGAACCTGCTCCGCGCCACCGCCGCCGCCGGACTGCCGCTCGCCCCCGCCGCGTACCCCGTCGGCTACCGCTGTTCCTGCGAACGCATCGGCTGCCCCACGCCCGCCCGCCATCCCGTCTCCTTCGCCTGGCAGACCCAGTCGACGACGGACCGCGCGCAGATCGAGCGCTGGGCCCAGGGCCAGCCCGAGGCCAACTTCATCACCGCGACCGGCATGGTCCACGACGTCCTCGACGTTCCGTTGGACGCCGGTCGCGCCGCGTTGGAGCGGCTGCTCGCCGAGGGCGTCGACGTCGGCCCGGTAGCCGAGTCCGGCGCGGCGGTGGCGGAGGAGGAGCTGTCCGCCGACGAGCGCCGGATGCTGTTCTTCACCGCGACCCGGGGCACCCCCGAGGACGAGGACGAGTGGTGGCCCTGCGAGCTGGACTGCCACCCGGAGACCATGGACGAGCACCCGGGCCTGCGTTGGCACTGCCGGGGCAGCTACGTCCTCGTCCCGCCGGCCCGACTGCCCGGCGACGACCGGACGGTGGAGTGGGTACGCGGCCCCGAGCACGCCCTGCCCGACCCGCTGACCCTGCTCGAAGCCCTCACCGACGCCTGCGCCCGGTACGCCGACGAGCGCGCGGCCGAGGACGCCGACCACCACGCGCCGGCCTGGCCGCTCAGCCACTGAGCAGCGAGAACCACTGAACGGCGAACGTCGCTGAGCAGCGAGAAGGGGCGGCTCGCGCCGCCCCTTTCCCCGTAGTCCCTACGAGCCCTTCGCGCCCGTCACGCCCTGCAGGCGTCCCGCTATCGTCACCGCGTCCTTCGCCGTGGCCGCGGCCGCCGGTTTCACCAGGGCCGCCTGGCTGGAGACCCACTCCTTGGTGACGGTGTCCTTCACCTCGCCGGTCATCAGCGCCTTCACGTCCGGGTCGACCTTCGGCCGGTAGCCCTGCGCCGCCGTCTGCCGCTCGAAGTACCGGATGCCGAAGAACACCAGCGCCCCGCCGTCCTCGGTCTCCAGGCCCAGCGGCGCGTTGTCGCCGTCGTCCATGGTCTGGTCGACGTACTGCGTGGCCATGCCGAGCCGCTTGGCGTTCCGCTCCCGCGACTGCCGCCAGAGCGTGGTGTGCGCGCCGGGCGCGAACGTCTGCGGTGCGCCGGACTTCAGGTACGAGATGTACTGGGCGCCCAGGTCGTTCGGCGCGACCGCCAGCGTCGGGGCGTTCGCGGCGACCGGCACCGCGTACCCGTCCTTCTGCTTGAAGGCGGGGACCTCGTCCGGGGTGAGGATCGCCAGGTGCGCGACCTCCCACAGCTGTTCGGCGCCGTTGCGGACGAAGACGAGCAGCCAGCGGTCGTCGGTCTTGGCTCCGGCGCGGTCCCGGTTCGCGTCGGTGTCCGCGACGAACCAGCGCGGCCAGCCGGCCTTCCGCGGGATCACGAACTTCGCGTCCGTCAGCTCCAGCGGCTTGTGCCGCGGGTTGCCGCCAGGGCTCGTGATCGAGCGCGCCTTCAGGCCCGCCTGGTTGATCGCGCCCAGCGGGCCGGTGACCCGGCCCGCGTCCAGGGCCGGGTCATAGGCCTTGTCGGCCTTGTTGTACGCGTCGGTGAAGTCCTTCAGGGCCTGCTCGGCCTCAGACTTCGTCACCGCCGGAACGAGCTCCAGCTCGCCGTGCACCGTCACGCACCCGCTCGCCGTCAGCGCCAGCACCGTCGTCGCCACGACCGCCGTCGCCGGCCTCAGCCTTCTCATCGGTTGCCTTCTGCTCCTCCACCCGCACCGGACGTCCGAACCCTACCGGGGCCAGGAACAGCGCGAGCGTCGGGATCAGATACAGCGCCCACACCGTGACCTGAAGCACCGTCGGATCGGGCTGGAAATTGAAGACGCCCTTGAGCAGGGTGCCGTACCAGCTGTCCGGCGGGATCGTCGCCGAGATGTCGAACGCCTTGTTCTCCAGGCCGCCGACGAAGCGGGCCTCCTGGAGGTCGTGCATGCCGTACGCGAGGACGCCCGCGGCGACCACGACCAGCATGCCGCCGGTCCAGGTGAAGAACTTCGCCAGGTTGATCTTCAGCGCGCCCCGGTAGAACAGCCAGCCCAGGAGCACCGCCGTCAGCAGACCGAGCAGCACCCCGGTCAGTGGCGCGTACGTGCCGTCCGACGAGGCCCGTACGGACGCCCAGACGAACAGCGCGGTCTCCAGACCCTCCCGGCCCACGGCCAGGAACGCGGTGGCGACCAGCGCGCCGGTGCCCATCTGCAGCGCGGCGTCCAGCCTGCCGTGCAGCTCGGACTTCAAGTGCCGCGCGGTGCGCCGCATCCAGAAGACCATCCAGGTCACCAGGCCCACCGCGAGGATCGACAGCGAGCCGCCGAGTGCCTCCTGCGCCTCGAAGGTCAGCTCCTGCGAGCCGAATTCGAGACCGGCGCCGAAGGCCAGCGCCACGCCGACCGCCACGCCGATGCCGATCCAGATCGGCTTCAGCGCGTCACGGCGGTCCGTCTTCACCAGGTACGCGATGAGGATGCAGACGACCAGGCTGGCTTCCAGGCCCTCGCGCAGGCCGATCAGATAGTTCCCGAACACGTCGGTCCCCTCCTTCGAGATGCGGGGGTCAGGAGAACAGCGCCCGGCCCCACCAGTCGTCCTTGTCGCGGACGCCCGGCGGGACGGCGAACATGCCCGAACCCACGTGCTGGATGTACTCGTTGAGGACGTCCGCACGGGCCAGCGAGGTCTGCACCGGGATGAACCCCTTGCGGACGTCGCGCTGGTACGCGAGGAAGAACAGGCCCGTCTCCAGACGGCCGAGACCGTCCGTGCCGTCCGTGAAGGAGTAGCCGCGGCGCAGGATCGTCGCCCCGTGGTTGGAGTCCGGGTGCGCGAGCCGGACGTGCGCCTCCGGCTTCATCGCCGGCAGGAACGGCTCGTCGTGCTCCTTGGCCTTGCCGACCGGAGCGCCTTCCTTCTTGTCGCGGCCGAAGATGTCCTCCTGGTCCCCCAGCGGAGTGCGGTCCCAGATCTCGACGTTCATCCGGATCCGGCGGGCGACCAGGTACGAGCCGCCGGCCATCCAGGCCGCCGGGCCCTCGGCAGCCTTGCCGGAGACCCATACGTGCTTGTCGAGCCGCGCGGTGTCGGTGCCCGCGATGTTGCGGGTGCCGTCCTTGAAGCCGAACAGGTTGCGCGGGGTCTGGGCGTCCGGGGTCGTGGAGGACGTCTTGCCGAAGCCGAGCTGCGACCAGCGCACCGCGACCTTGCCGAAGCCGATCCGGGCCAGGTTGCGGATGGCGTGCACGGCGACCTGCGGGTCGTCCGCGCAGGCCTGGATGCACAGGTCGCCGCCGCTGCGGGCCTTGTCGAGGTTGTCGCCGGGGAACTTCGGCAGGTCGACGAGCGCCTCGGGACGGCGGTCCTTCAGGCCGAACCGGTCGTCGAAGAGCGAGGGGCCGAAGCCGATGGTGAGGGTCAGCCGGGACGGCTTGAGGCCCAGGGCCTCGCCCGTGTCGTCCGGCGGGGCCTCCGGGAGGCCGCCGTACGCGCCCTCGCCGACCTCCTGACCGAGCGTCATCCGCTCGGCGGCCCGGGTCCAGTCCTTCAGAAGCTGGATCAGCTCGGCCCGGTCCTTCGTCTTCACGTCGAAGGAGGCGAAGTGCAGCCGGTCCTGGACGGCGGTGGCTATGCCGGCCTGGTGCGGACCGTGGAAGGCGACCGCGCCGCCCATGTCGGCGACGTTCTCGGTGGCGTCCCCGCGGCCGTTCAGGGCGACGGCTGCGCCGCCGGCCGCGGCGGCGCCGAGCGCGAGCCCGGCGCCGCCCCAGCCGATGACGCTGCGGCGCGAGGGGGCGGCGGAGCCGCGGGCCTCGTTCTCGCTCACGTTCTCGTCAGGGGTGTTGGACGTCGTGTTCTCGGAAGTCATGTCGGACATCGTGGTGTCTCCCCCTACTTCACAACGGCCGCGGCAAGCTTGGACAGGGGCTCGCCCAGCGCGTTGACGCCGTCGGAGAGCTCCTTGCGCTGCTCCTTGCCGACCTTCTCGTACGAGGTGAAGACGTACGTGTTCTTGTCGGCGCGGTACTTGTCGAGCAGCGTGTTCAGCGCGGCGAACTGCTTGTCCAGTTCGGCGACCAGCTTCGGGTCGTTCTTCGACGCGACGGGCTTCAGCAGCTCGAAGGACTTCTGGGCGCCCTCGACGTTCGCCTTGAAGTCGACCAGGTCGGTGTGGGAGTAACGCTCCTCCTCACCGGTGACCTTGCCGGAGGCGACCTCGTCGAGGAGCTCCTTGGCGCCGTTGGCCATCGAGGTCGGGGTGATCTCGGCCTTGCCGACCCGCTTCACCCAGTCGGCGAGGTCCTTGTCGAGGGTGTCGGCGAGCTTCTTCTCCGGCTCGCCGAGCTTCTTGTCCTGCCACAGCGCCTTCTCCAGGCGGTGCCAGCCGGTCCAGTCCTTCGCCGGGTCCTGACCCGCCTCCAGGCCGTCCTCGCGGACGTCGACCTTCGGGTCGATGTCGCCGAAGGACTCGGCGACCGGCTCGGTGCGCTCCCAGCCGATGCGGGAGTCGGCGTACGCGGCCTTCGCGGCCTCGATGTTCCCGGCGCGGACGGCGTCGGTGAAGACCTTCACCTTGGGCAGCGTCTCGTCGGCCTGGGCCTGCACGTACTGGCGGTACGCGGCGACGGCCGCGTCCATCTCCGGGGAGCGCTTCGCGACCGCGCCGCCGCCCGTGACCGTGACCTTCTGGCGGATGCCGTCGCCCTTCATGCCGGGCTTGCAGGCGATCTCGTAGTCGCCGGCCTTGATCTCGGCGGTGATCTTCGCCTTGGTGCCGGGGCCGATGTTCTCGCGCTCGGTCACGATCCGGTCGTCCGGGAAGAGGATGTAGACCTCGGTGACCTTGGCGCCCTTGTTCTCGACGTTCAGCTCGACGTGGCCGGCCGGGAACTCCCTGGTCGAGACCTCACAGGCGTCGTCCTTGGCGACGACGGTGACGGCGTCGTGGCCGCCGCCCTTGGAGTCGCTCTTCTCGGCGCAGCCCGTGACGGCGGTCAGGGCTGCCGCGGTCGCGGCGGCGGTGACGACGGACAGACGGACGGCTCGCATAAGGGCTCCTGGGGAGTGGGGCGGGGTGCTGGGGACGGCCGGGGGGTGGTGAGGCGGACCTAACTTAGCCCAGGCTTACCTCGGTCATACCCACCCGTCCAGTGATTCAGCTCTCAGTCCGAAGGGCCAGACACGGCGCGGTCACGGGCTTCTCACGGCGGAGCCACGGGAGGGTCAAGTGTCGGTCAAGCAGACTGTTTTGCCCCTTTTGGGGCGCGGTAGCGTAAGCGATCATGCGCATCTCGCGAGAGGACCTGCCCGGAGCGCTCGCCCTTACCGTCACCGGGCGGGCCGAACCGCCGTCGCTGCGCATGGAGATGACCGACGGCCGGCGGATGCTGCTGCGCCAGGACGGCCGGGCGCTGCTGCTCGCCCGGGTCGACGCGGACCGCGGGGGCGTGCGGCTGCGGTCCCGTACCGGCTACCGCTCATCCCTCCCGCCGCTCCGCGCGGACGAGGCACGGGACGGGGCGAACCGGTTGCACGCGTACGCGGGTCTGCTCGGCGCGGGGGGCGGGGGCCCGCTGCACGACGGCCGCTGGCTGCTCGCCGACCGGCCCAGGCTCCCGCACGGATCCTGGCGTCACGAACTCCTGCGCACCTGGCCCGAGGCGCACCTCGACTGGAACCAGGGCTGGAACGGCGTCGTCCCGCTGCGCCCGCTCTCCGCCGACGACGCGCCGCGCGTCAAGGCGTACCGCCGCCAGGCCCGAGAGGGCGTCCTGCCGCCCGTACTGCTCTGGTGGGTGTCCGCGTTCGACGGCTGGGCGATCCTCGACGGCCACGACCGGGCCGTGGCGGCGCTGGCGGAGGATCAGGAGCCGGAGTCGCTGGTGCTGACGCGCGGCGCGGACGAGGAGACGCGGCGCGACGTGCTGGACCAGGTCGTCGCCCGGCACGAACAGCTCATGGCGAGCTTCGGCGACGACCCGGCCAAGGAACCGCACCGCCGCTGGGCGGTGCAGGCGCTCGCACAGGCGGCGACGGCCCTGCCGTACGACGAGAAAGCCACGGCGGCGTGGCCGATTCCCGGTGGACCGGCGGAATGGGACGCGCTGATGCTTGAATTCCGCCATGAACACGACCGTGACTAGCCGTTCGACCGACATCGACGTCCTGCGTGTCTTCTGCGCGGGCGACGGCCGGTACGGCAACGCGCTCGGCGTCGTACGCGACGGGCGCAGCTACCCCGACGAGGCGTCCCGGCAGGCGCTGGCCAAGGAACTCGGCTTCAGCGAGACGGTGTTCGTCGACGACCCGGAGCGCGGGAGCGTTGACATCTACACGCCCGGAGTGCGACTGCCGTTCGCCGGGTACCCGCTGGTCGGCGCGGCCTGGCTGCTCGACCTGGAGGTCGTCCGCCCGCCGGCGGGCGAGGTGTGGGTGCGCGGGGACGGCGAGTTCACCTGGATCGAGGCCCGCGCGGAGTGGGCGCCGCCGCGCACCCTGCGGCGGTACGGCTCGGCGGACGAGGTCGACGCGCTGGAGGTGCCCGAGCCGGGTGAGTGGATCTATGCCTGGGCGTGGGAGGACGAGGCGGCGGGCCGGGTCCGCGCCCGGGGGTTCCCCGGGCGCGGTGACGGCATCGACGAGGACGAGGCGACGGGCGCGGCGGCGCTGCTGCTCACCGCCGAGCTGGGCCGGGCGCTGAACATCACCCAGGGCCGGGGATCGCAGATCCTGACGGCCCCCGGCCCGGACGGCCTGATCGAGCTGGGCGGCCGGGTGCGGCTGGAGCGGACCTTCACGGTCTGAGCCCCAGCCGGGGACGCCGATGCCCGACGTGTCAGTACGCCCCGAAGACGTTGTCGATGGAGCCGTACCGGGCCGCGGCGTAGTTGCACGCGGCGGTGATGTTGGCGACGGGGTCGTACGGGTCCATGGACGTGCCCGGCACGTGGTACGCCTGGAAGGTCGGGTCGATCACCTGGAGCAGCCCCTTGGAGGGGGTGCCGGCCAGGGCGTTGGAGTCCCAGTTGTTGATCGCCAGGGGGTTGCCGGAGGACTCGCGCATGACGTTGCGGTGGATCCCGTCGTACGTCCCCGGAATCCCGCGCTTCGCCATGACGTCCAGCGACTCCCGGATCCAGCCGTCGAGGTTGTTCGCGTAGGTCTTGGCGGGGGTCGCTCGCTGCGCCGACCGGCTCGCGCGCTCGGAGGCCGCTGCGGGCTTCGAGGCCTTCTTCTTGGCGGGCGCGGCGGTCGGCTTGCTCAGCGTCAGTCGCATTCCCGGACGAATGAGTGACGGATTGTCACCCACCACGCTCCGGTTGGCCCGATACAGGCTCTTCCAGCCGCCGGATACGTGCTGCTCTTCCGCGATCAAGGAAAGGGAATCGCCGCGCACGACCGTGTAGGCCTTCTTTGCGGAATTCGCTGCGGCCAGGGGAATGGACGTCGTGATCTTTTCCACGGCGCCGGTCGTCGCGGCGGCGGAGGTGGCGGCGGCCGTCTGGGGCGCGGCCTGGGCGCCCGTCGGGATCAAGGGCAGTGCGAGCGCGGCACCGCCGGTGCCGGCCAGGGCGATGCCTCGGCGCAGGGGACGTCGCTTCGGGCGCCGGTGCTTACCGGATGCGGTCATGGTCGTTCCTCTCCGGACCGGCGAATACCTGGGTCGTGCTCGGCCCTTTCGGACGGGTGGGGGGATTCAGCGATCCGTCCGAGTGGACGCGAACGTAGGCGAGAAATGCGGCCGGAAACAAGCCGCGAAATTCGCGATCAATTCACCGGGGGAGTTCCGCGCGCGGGCCGAAAGGCCCGAACTTCCTTACGGCGCAGGGCGGTGGCGGACGCGGTACCGGAGCCGATGGTTCCGGGGTGTGGTGGATGTCACGGGAGGGGGCGGGTCGGACTGCCGGAAAGTGACAGCTAATTGACGACATGAGTGACAAGGTGCATTGAGGTGGGTGATAGACCCTTTAGGGCGTTTTGGGATATTAGATGCCCATGGTCCGGCGCTCCCTCGGTACTCAGACGGCGAGTGAGTATCCGCACCCTGACGGGACGTCGGCTCCGCGCGGCACCGTGTCCGCATGGGAATCAGCGCGCGTGAACTCGCCGCCGCCACACCGGCGACGCGGGACCGGTACGTCGACCTGCTGCGGGTCGCCTCGCTCGGCGTCGTGGTGCTCGGGCACTGGCTGATGGCCGCCGTCACGGCCGACGGCCGGGTCGGCAACCTGCTGGCGGTCGTGCCGGAGCTCCAGATCGCGACCTGGGCGCTGCAGGTCATGCCGGTGTTCTTCTTCGTCGGCGGTTTCTCGCACGCCCTCGCGCGCCGCTCCCGTCCGCAGTATGCGGCGTTCCTGCGCGCCCGGCTGCAGCGGCTGCTGCGGCCGACGATGGCGTTCACAGGGGTGTGGGGGGCCGTCGCCCTTGTCGTCCAACTCCTGGGCGAGGACGGTGGGTTGGCCGGGGTCGCGCTGCGTCTGGTGGCCCAGCCGCTCTGGTTCGTCGGGATCTACCTGGCGATGGTCGCGTTCACCCCACCGCTCCTGAAGCTCCACGAGCGGTACGGCTGGGGGGCGTTCGGCGCGCTCGTGGGCGCGGCGGCCGCGGTGGACGTGCTCCGGTTCGCGGCCGACGTGCCCTATGTGGAGTTCCTCAACTTCGCGTTCGTCTGGCTGGCCGTGCACCAGCTCGGCTTCCTGCGCGCCGACGGGATGATCCGGGTCCCGCTCGTCCTGGCCGCAGCCGGGCTCGCCGGCGCGGGCCTGCTCGTGGCCCTCGGGCCGTACCCGCTGTCGATGGTCGGGATGCCCGGCGAGAAGGTCTCCAACATGGCCCCGCCGACACTGGCGCTGCTGTGTCACGGGCTGTGGCTGGTCGGCGCGGTCGAGCTCCTCAAGGGGCCGGGGACCAGGCTCGTCGCGCGGGCGGGCGTCTGGCACAAGGTCGTGGCCGCCAACGGGATCGCCATGACGGCGTTCCTGTGGCACCTGACGGCGATGCTGGGGGTGTACGGGGCGATGCTCGCCCTCGGGGTCGAGCTCCCCGCGCCCGCCACGGCCGCGTGGTGGGCGCAGGTCCCCGTCCGGTTCGCGGCGGCCGCGCTGCTCACGGCCGCACTCGTCGCCGCCTTCCGCCGCTTCGAGCGCCCCGCGCCCGCCGCGCCCGCCACGGGATCCGGCGGCCCGGCGGCGGCGCTCGGCATCACGCTCGCGCTGTTCGGCGTCCTCGGCCTGTCGATGGTCGGCTTCGGCGGGCTGCTGGAGGGCCGCACAGCGCTACTGATAGCCGTGCACGTCAGCGCCCCGGCGGCGGTGGGGATGGCCCTGGCGGGCTGGCTGCTGGTGGAGCGAGCGGGGCGGCCGGGGGCGCGGGCGTAGGCGAGGCTCCGGGGGCGGCGCGGACCTAGGCGAGGCTCCCGGGGGCGGCGCGGCAGGAGTCGCGTACGGGCGCCGCCCCTTGGGCTACGCGCTGAGCGGGAACTCGTTCGCCAGCTCGCGGAACATCGCACCGTTGAAATCAAAAGCCCGCTTGCACTCGTCCACGATCCGCTGCCTCTCCAGGTCGTCCGCGTTCACCCCGTCCAGGAGCTCGCGGTAACCCCGCTTGAACGCGGCCGGGTTGGCGATGTCCTCGAAGACGTAGAACCGCACGCCGTCGCCCTTGCGGGCGAAGCCCCAGGTGCGCTCGGCGCGGTCCCGGATGATCTGGCCGCCGGAGAGGTCGCCGAGGTAGCGGGTGTAGTGGTGGGCCACGTACCCCGCGGGCCAGTCGCGGGCGCACTCGGCGACGCGGGTGGCGTACGCGGAGGTGGCCGGCAAGGGGGAGAGGCCGGCGCGCCAGTCCGCCCCGCGCAGATGCGCGAGGTCCTGCTCCAGGGCGGCGGTGCGGAACAGCTCCGGCTGTATGAACGGCCCCGCGACGGGGTCGGCGCGCAGGATCTCCGCGCCCTGCTCCAGCGCGCGGTACACGAACCAGAGCTGCTCGGTGTAGCGCGCGTAGGCGTCCACGCCGAGGCGGCCGCCGAGGAGGTCGGTCATGAAGCTCGACGACTCCGCCTCGGTGTGCTGCTCGTGCGACGCGGTGCGGATCAGCGTGGAGAAGGGCGTGGTCAAGGCGGGCCTCCGGGACCGATCGTTGCGGGACGGCGGGAACCAGTACGATCCTGCTACTTAGGCTTACCTAAGTCAACTGGTTCCCGACGGCCTGTCGGTATCGAAGCTACCCCGCCGACGGGCTACGGCAACGTGAGAATTTCGGCCCCGGTCTCCGTGACGACGAGCGTGTGCTCGAACTGGGCGGTCCGCTTCCGGTCCTTGGTGACCACGGTCCAGCCGTCGTCCCACATGTCGTACTCGTGGGTGCCGAGGGTCAGCATCGGCTCGATCGTGAAGGTCATGCCCGGCTGGATCATCGTCGTGTGGTGGGGCGAGTCGTAGTGCGGGACGATCAGACCGGAGTGGAAGGACGAGTTGATGCCGTGACCGGTGAAGTCCCGGACGACGCCGTAGCCGAAACGCTTGGCGTACGACTCGATGACCCGGCCGATGATGTTGACCTGCCGGCCGGGCTTGACGGCCTTGATGGCCCGGTTCAGGGACTCGCGGGTGCGCTCGACGAGGAGCCGGGACTCCTCGTCGACGTCGCCGCAGAGGTAGGTGGCGTTGTTGTCGCCGTGGACGCCGTTGATGTACGCGGTGACGTCGAGGTTCACGATGTCGCCGTCGCGCAGGACGGTGGAGTCCGGGATGCCGTGGCAGATGACCTCGTTGATCGAGGCGCACAGGGACTTCGGGAAGCCGCGGTAGCCGAGGGTGGAGGGGTACGCGCCGTGGTCGCACATGTACTCGTGGGCGACGCGGTCGAGCTCGTCGGTGGTGACGCCGGGGGCGATGTGCTTCGCGGCCTCCTCCATCGCCTGCGCGGCGATGCGGCCGGCGATGCGCATCCGCTCGATCGTGTCGGAGTCCTGCACCTCGGGGCCGGTGTACGGCGTGGGGGCGGGCTTCCCGACGTACTCGGGACGGCGGATGGCTCCGGGGACGGAGCGGTGGGGGGAGAGCTCCCCGGGCACGAGCAGCGACTGGCCAGACATGCAGCGAGTCTAACCAGGCGGGGTGGGGCAGCATGGCGTCAGAGCGACGGATGAAGGAGCGGGAGATGGCCCTGTTCAAGAGGCGCACGGTCGGCAAGCCGGGCGAGTGGTTCTACTGCCTGGAGCACAGAAAGGTCGAAGAGGGCCCGGAGTGCCCGGCGAAGAACCGCTTCGGCCCGTACGCGACGAGGGAGGAGGCCGCCCACGCGATGGAAACGGCCAAGCAACGCAACGAGGACTGGGAGACAGACCCGGCCTGGCACGACGCCCCGAAGGACGACGACGCGGGGGCCTGACGCCGGGCAGGGCCGCGGCGGGCCGCAGGCCCCCGCCCTCGGGCAAGGGGGCTCGGGGGTGGAGCCCCCAGGCCCCCGGCGGGGCCTCCCGCCTTGCCGCTCCCTGCGGCGCGGAGCTGCCGGTCGGGGGACAGGGGGCTCGGCCCCCGTGCTCCCGGCAGTGTTTCGGGGAGGGGTGGGGGAGATTTCGCCGGCGTCAGGCCGTGGGGGTCGGCTGGCTTTCCGCCTTGCGGCGGAGCGCGTCCTCGTCCGTGTCCGCGTCGTACGTCAGGAGCTTCGGGAGCGTCGCCGTCAGCAGGGCGATCGACGCGACGCACGCGACGCCGCCCGTCCAGACGGACGCGCGCGTGCCCGTCCAGCCCGCCATCGCGCCGGCGCGGAGCTGGCCCAGCTGGGGGCCGACGCTGTACGAGAGGACCTCGATGCCCGCCAGGCGGCCCCGGAGCTCCTCCGGGATCGTCTGGTTCCAGATCGTCGAGCGGCCCAGGCCGCTCAGCATGTCGCCCGCGCCGGCGAACCCCAGGCACACCAGCACCAGCCACACGTTCGAGAACCACCCCGCCGCCGCGATCGCAAGCCCCCACCCCGCCGCGCCGCCCACCACGAGCAGCCCGTGCCGCCGCACCTTGGACGTCCAGCCACTCGTCAGGCCCACCACCAGCGAGCCCACCGAGCCCGCCGCGTACATCAGGCCCAGCGACCAGTCCGCGTCCAGTTCGTCCGCGAGGAACGGGAACACCGCGTTCGGGAAGGCGAAGAACATCGCCGCGAGGTCGATCGCGTACGTGCCCAGCAGCACCGGCCGCGACCACGCGTACCGCGCCCCCTCCGCGATCCCCCGCAGCGACGGCTTCTCCGCGTCGTGCGCCGCCGGCGCGGGCGCCAGCCGCAGGCACAGCAGCACGGACACCGCGAAGGTGCCCACCGTGACCCCGTACGCCGTCGCATGACCCGCGTACGCCACCACCAGACCCGCCAGCGCCGGGCCCGCGATCGCGCCGATCTGCCACCGCAGCGAGTTCAGCGCGGCCGCGGCCGTCTGCTGGTCGTGCGGCACGATCCGGGCCATCAGCGAGTCGAGGGCCGGCCGCTGCAGCCCCGCCAGCGCCGACACCCCCGCAGCCACCACGTACAGCGGCCACAGCGCCGGCTCCGGCGCGACGGCGTTCACCAGCAGCAGCACGGCCAGCAGGCCGAGGCCCGCCTCCGTGCCGAGGATGACCTTGCGCCGGTCCACCGCGTCCGCGAGCGCCCCGCCGTACAGCCCGAAGACCACCAGCGGAACCAGCTCGACCGCGCCCATCGCGCCCACCGCCAGCGGCGAGCCGGTCAGCTCCTTGATCTGGAGCGGCAGCGCGACCAGCGCCATGAAGCTGCCGAAGTACGTGATGAGCCCCTGGACCCAGAGCACCCGGAAGTCGCGCGACGAGCGCCAGGGAGAGAGGTCGGGGAGTACGGAGGAGACGGCCACGAGGGGTCATGGTTCGTGCCGCCCACAGCCCAGGCAACCGATTTATGGCGGCGGGGGCCTCACCAACGCGCCGGTGGCGGGGCCGTCAGTTGGTCCGCCAGGCGGGACAGGCGGTCGCGGAAGCCGCGTCGGGCGCCGGGGGCCACCGTCGGGAGGCCGTTCTCGCCGGTTGCCGCGCTCACCAGGTGCTGCACCGTGTCCAGGTCCACCTCCGCCGCGCCCTCCGCCACCGTCAGCGTCTCGTGCGCGAGACCGCGCACCTCCGCGTCCCCGCCCTCCAGCGACAGCACCGTCGCTCCCGCCCGGCGGGCGTCGTGCACCCGCTCCAGGAGCGGCGCGTCCGGCCGCCGGGGCGCGACCATCAGCAGCGTCGCGCCGCGCCCGGCGGACTCCAGGCGGCCCAGGCCCACCGCCAGATGCGCCGGGTCGCCGGCCCGCACCCGGTGCCGCACCAGCGTCGGGGCCAGCTCCGGGCGGCCGGACCAGGCCGCCTCGTCCACCAGGTGCGCCGCCAGATGCCACGGCTCGTACTCCACCGTGCCCACCAGCAACAGCCCGCCGCCGTTCGGCAGCACCGAGGACCGCAGGGCCCCGGCGAACCGGCGGGCCGCCGCCGGCCACTCCGTCCCGGCCAGCACCTCACGCAGCAATGCGACGCGTACGGCATCCATGGCACGGCATCCTGCCGCGCACCCGCCCCGTGCGCCGCCGGTTCGGGCCGGCTCACCCGTACGGGAACCGGACGCGGCCCTCCTGACGCCGCCGACCGGCCAGTAGGGTCGAGGCCATGACTTCCACTGACAGTGCGCAGAAGGCCCCCGCCAAGGACCCCTGGGACCTCCCGGACGTCTCCGGGCTCGTCGTCGGCGTCCTCGGCGGCACCGGCGACCAGGGCCGGGGCCTCGCCTACCGGCTCGCCCGCGCCGGGCAGAAGGTGATCATCGGGTCCCGCGCCGCCGAACGGGCCGAGACCGCCGCCGCCGAGCTCGGCCTCGGCATCGAGGGCGCGGACAACGCCGAGTGCGCGCGGCGCAGCGACATCGTGATCGTCGCCGTGCCGTGGGACGGGCATGCCAAGACCCTGGAGTCGCTGCGCGAGGAGCTCGCCGGCAAGCTCGTGGTCGACTGCGTCAACCCGCTCGGCTTCGACAAGAAGGGCGCGTACGCGCTGAAGCCGGAGGAGGGCAGCGCCGCCGAGCAGGCCGCCGCCCTGCTGCCGGAGTCGCGGGTCACCGCCGCCTTCCATCACCTGTCCGCCGTGCTGCTCCAGGACGCCTCGATCGAGGAGATCGACACGGACGTGATGGTGCTCGGCGAGGCCCGCGCCGACACGGACATCGTGCAGGCGCTGGCCGGCCGCATCCCCGGCATGCGCGGCGTCTTCGCCGGGCGGCTGCGCAACGCCCACCAGGTCGAGTCGCTCGTCGCCAACCTGATCTCGGTCAACCGCCGCTACAAGGCGCACGCCGGCCTGCGGGTCACCGACGTCTGAGCGACACCCCCTGTGAGGCCTCCGGCCGATGTCGGGCCGGAACGGGGCATGGGGGACACTGGACCGGCAGTACCGCACGCCGTACCCGGACAGGAGCCGACCCCCATGCCCCGCCTCGCTCTGTACGCCCTCGTCGTCTGCGCCCTCGCGGTGACGGCGGCCGTCGTCTCCTTCGTCTCGGGCAGCTGGCTCGGCGTGATCTGGGTGCTGCTGGCCGGTCTGTCCTCCAACATGGCCTGGTACTACATCCGCCGGGCGAAGATCACCGAGGCGTCGCAGTCCTGACGGCGGCCCCCGGCCCCCGGCCCCCGCTCAACGGCCAGCGGCCCGGGGTCAGGAGACCCCGCAGACCGACGGGCTCCCGTCCCAGAAGCGGTACAGCTCCCAGCCGCAGGAGCGGTCGAAGGGGTGCACCCCGAGGGACTGCAGCAGCGCGTCGATCCCGTCGAAGAAGGCCCCGCCGATCGCCGGGACGAACAGCAGCGCGATCACCACGAAGAAGCCGTACGGCGCGTAGGGCTCGATCTTCCGCCGGAAGCCGTCGCTGAGCCAGGGCTCGACCACGCCGTAGCCGTCCAGGCCCGGCACCGGCAGCAGGTTCAGCAGCGCCGCCGTGATCTGGAGCATCGCGAGGAACGCGAGCGCGTACCGGAAGGCGGTCGGCACGCCGTCGAGCGCGTCCAGCCAGAACGGGGCCGTGCAGGCGACCGCGAACAGCACGTTGGTGAGCGGGCCCGCCGCTGCGATCAGGCTGTGTCTCCAGCGGCCCCGGATCCGGCCGCGCTCGATGAACACCGCGCCGCCGGGCAGACCGATGCCGCCCATGATCACGAACAGCAGCGGCAGGATGATGCTGAGCACCGCGTGCGTGTACGCGAGCGGGTTCAGCGTCAGATAGCCCTTCGCGCCGACGGTGAGGTCGCCGCTGTGCAGCGCGGTGCGGGCGTGCGCGTACTCGTGCAGACAGAGCGAGACGATCCACGCGGCCGACACGAACACGAAGACCGCGAAGCCGGGGGAGTCGGCGAAGTCCGTCCACACGGCCCAGCCGCCGACGGCCATGAGGGCGAGGATCGCCAGGAAGACCGGGCTGATCCGGCGTTCGTGTCTGCGCGTGGTCGCCGTGGGCATGTGCGGCGCTCCTCGGGTCCGGGCGGGTGTTCGTGGTGCCGGTCGAACGTACCGCGGGGCCCGCGCGGTTCCCGGTGTGGCGACCTCACGCCAACTCCGGGTTTCCGGCCGGGGAGAATGGGGGCGTGCGCTACTCCGTCATCGGACCGACGCAGGTCCACACGGCCGACGGGACGCCCGTCCCGGTCGGCGGGTCCCGGCTGCGGGCGCTGCTGACCGCGCTCGCGCTGCGCGCGGGGCGGGCGGTGCCGGTCGGCGCGCTCGTGGCGGAGGTCTGGGACGGCGAGCCACCGGCCGACGAGGTCGCCGCGCTCCAGGCGCTCGTCGGGCGGCTGCGCCGCGCGCTCGGGCACGAGGCCATCGCCTCGGCGGAGGGCGGATACCGGCTCGTGGCCCAGCCCGACGACGTGGACCTGTTCCGGTTCGACCGGCTGGTGGGCGAGGGCGTACGCGGCCTCGTCGGCGACCCGGAGGGGGCGGCGCGGGTGCTCGACGAGGCGCTCGGGCTCTGGCGCGGGCCGGTCCTCGCGGACCTGCCGGACCGCACGGCGCAGGCCGCCCGCTGGGAGGCCCGCCGCCTCGCCGCGCGGC
>NZ_DATCVQ010000738.1:0-4791 GCF_036566765.1 Streptomyces sp. | reverse complement strand
GCCGCCCCGGCGGCCGCGGCCGCCGTCTCGCCGCCCTGCAAGGCGGCCGTCCCGGCCGCACTCGCGCCGAGCGCCAGGAGCACAAGGCCGGTGACGCGCCGCCCGCGACCGGGTGCGGAGCCGGAAGCGGGGGCAGGGTCGGGGGTGGGGCGGGGGACGGGGGTGGAGCCGGGGACGGGGGTGGAGCCGGGGGCCGGATCGGCGGCGCGGGCCGGATCGGAGCCGGAAGACTTCTTCGTACTGCCGGTGGCCAACGGTACGACGAGCCGGGCCACGCCCGCCGTCAGCCCCGCCCCGGCCAGGGCCGCGGCGAACAGCCAGGGCGGCGTGGGAAGTTCGAGGCCGTCCGGGACGACACCGCGGGTCTTCAGGGCGGACCAGAGCGCCAGGAAGACCGGCACGGAGCCGAGCGCGCCCAGCGCCGCCGCCGCGCCCGCGACACGGAGGACCTCGCGGCCGACGGCCGCGCGTACCTGACGGCGCGTGGCGCCGACCTTGTGCAGCAGGTGGAGTTCCGGGGCGCGTTGGCGCAGCGCCTGGGCGACGAGCGAGCTCAGGACGAGGACGGCGACCATCAGCACGGTCCCCGAGACGGCGGCCGTCATCATGAGGAGTTCGGTGCGCGCCGGGCCCGCGGCGAGGTGTTCGGCGCCGCCGCGCCCGTCGCCCGTCAGCGCCCGCAGGGGCCGCCCGGCGGCCACGTCCACCAGGCCCGCCCGGTCCAGGGCCGCGCGCACCCGTGCGTACAGGGTCTCCGCGGAGACGCCCGGCTCGCCCAGGACCCCGATCGCGTCGACGGCCCCGGGGCGTCCGGCGAGGGCCCGCGCCCGGTCGGCCGTGAAGTAGAGCGCGTCCGGCCCGTCCGCGACCCCGACGACCCGATGGCCCGCGATCGGCCGCCGCCCGAGCGCGCCTCCCGCGACGACCTCGCCGGGCCGCTCGGGCGCCCGGCCCGAGAGCAGCCGGTACGGGGCGAGGCGCGCCGCGTCCCAGGAGCCGCCCGGGACGGACCGTTCCCCGGTCCGTACGACGAAGGCGTCGTCGGGCACGGCGGCCCGCACCCCCGGGACCGAGCGCAGCACCGCGACGGCCGCACGCGGCACCCGGACCCGCTCGGTCAGCCCGGCAGCCGTGGTCCGGGGTTCGCCGCCCCAGGGCTTCGCGGTCCGGCGCACCTCCTGGTCCCCGGCGACGACCACGCCCGCGGCCGCGTACCGCTCGACCCGCGCGTGCCCGATCCCCGCCGACCCGGCCGCCAGCGCCAGGCACCCGAGCAGCAGGGAGGTCACGGCGGTGGCGGCGAACACGGCCGCCCACGCCTTCCGGTGCGCCCGCAGCGAGCGCGCGGCCAGCAGCCGCTCGGCGACGCTCACCGCTGCCCCGCCAGGGAGTCGAAGGAACCGTGCACGGCGTCCGCGGGGCGACGGTCCGGCGCGCCGAGGGCCGCCCGCACGGATGCCGCGTCCGGCCGGTCGAGCGCGCCGACCAGCCGCCCGCCGTCGAGGAAGACCGCGCGATCGGCCCACTGTGCGGCGACCGGGTCGTGCGTGACGAGGACGACGGTGCCGCCGTGGTCGTCCACAGCGCGGCGCAGCAGCGCCAGGACGCCGTCGGCGGTCGCCGGGTCGAGCGCGGCGGTCGGCTCGTCGGCGAAGATCACCTCGGGCTCGGTGACCAGGGCCCGGGCGATCGCGACCCGCTGCCGCTCCCCGCCGGACAGCCGGGCGGGCGCCTCCGCGGCCCGGTCCGCGAGCCCGACGGCCGCCAGGCCGGCCTCCGCGCGCCCGTCGTCGGGGACGCCGGCGAGGAGCAGCGGCAGGGCGACGTTCTCCAGCGCGCTGAGCGTCGGTACGAGGTTGAGGGACTGGAACACGAAACCCACGCGGTCGCGGCGCAGCCGGGTCAGTTCGGCGGGCCGGAGCGCCGCGAGGTCGGCGCCCCCGATGCGTACGCTGCCCGCCGTCGGCCGCTCGAGCCCCGCCGCGCAGCGCAGCAACGTCGACTTGCCGGAGCCGGAGCAGCCCATGACGGCGACGAACCCGCCGCGCGGCACGGTCAGACTCACCGCGTCGAGCGCGAGCCCGGCGGCGCCGCCGTACGAGCGGCTCACCCCGTCGAGCGCGAGCGCGGCGCCGGAGTCGTGGAACCCGGCCGCCGCCCTCCGGTCGTGTCGTCGTCTGAAGCTGAACATCCCTGGCCTTCCCCGTGGTCGGACTCACCACGGAGAACGCTAGAAAAGCGCAGGTCACGAGGGCACCCAGCGAGCACCCGAAGGCAGGGTGTAGCCAGCTTCACCCCGGGAAGGGGTGCAGCCGGCCACACGCCGGGAACGGGTGCGCCCCGCCGGTCGGGAGACCGGCGGGGCGCATCACAGGGCAGCGGTGGCGTCGCGGCTCAGCGCCTGCGCCGCCGCGGCCCCTCGTCCTCGTCGTCGTGCGGGCCGAGCAGCTCGTCGGCGAGGCTCGGCAGGTCGTCGAGCGGGGTCTCCTCCGCCCAGTCGGAGCGCTGCCGCGGCCGGCCCTGCTCGTCCATCTGCGGGAGCTCGGCAGTCCGGTCGGCTGCGCCCTGCGGCTCGGGCTGCTCGTCGCGGAAGAAGCCCTGCGGCACCCGGTCGGCGGGGTCGGAGTCCCGTACGGGCGGCAGCACAGCGGTCTCGTCGACGGCGCGCGGATCACGCGGCTCGCGCGGGTCGCGCACCGGCGGCAGCACGGCCGTCTCGTCCGCGGCGCGCTGATCCGCCTGCGGAACCTGCGGCAGGACCGACGTCTCCTCCTCCGGCTTCACCACCGGCGCAGAAACGGTCTGCGTCACGTCGTCCGGCTGCACGATCGGCGTCGGCACGGTGACCTCGTTGGCGGACACGGTCGGCGTCGCCACCGTCACCTCGTTCGCGGACACGGTCGCGGCCGCCTCCGCCTCGGCGGCGGCCTTCCTGGCCGTCTCGGCAGCAGCCGCGGCGGCAGCGGCGGCCTGCGCCCTCTCCTCCGCGCGCGCCTTCTCCGCCTCGGCCCGCGCCTTTGCGTCGGCCTCCGCCCGCGCCCTGTCCGCAGCCTCCGCCTCGGCTCGCGCCTTCGCCGCGGCCTCCGCATCCGCCTGCGCCTTCGCCGCGGCCTCCGCCTCGGCGGCGCGCCGGGCCTCCTCCGCCCGCAGCAGCGCCTCCTCGGCCTTCCGCTGCTTCTCCAGGCGACGCGCCTCGGCCTCGGCCCTCAGTCGGGCCTCCTCCTCGGCCTGCTTGCGCAGCCGCTCCTGCTCCTCCTTGCGGGCCTTCTCCTCGGCCTCGCGCCGACGGCGCTCCTCCTCGGCGGCCTGGCGCGCCTCCTCGGCCCGCTGCCGGGCCTCCTCCGCCTGCCGTTCGGCCTCGCGACGGCGCGCCTCTTCCTCCTCGGCCTGCCGGCGCGCCTCTTCCTCGGCGCGAAGCTTGGCGAGCTGCTCCTGGCGCTCGCGCTCCAGCCGCTCCTCCTCCGCCTTGCGCGCGGCCTCTTCCTCGGCCCTGCGGCGGGCCTCCTCCTCGGCCTTGCGCCGCGCCTCCTCCTGGGCCTGCACCTCGGCCTCGGACAGCGGCAGCATCTGGTCGAGCCGGTGGCGTACGACGGTGGTGACGGACTCCGGCTCCTGGCCGGCGTCGACGACGAGGTAGCGGGCGGAGTCGGCGGCCGCGAGGGCGAGGAATCCGGCCCGTACCCGGGTGTGGAACTCCGGCGGCTCGGACTCCAGACGGTCGGGGGCCTCGGTGAAGCGTTCCCGCGCGGTCTCCGGAGAGACGTCGAGCAGCACAGTCAGATTCGGGACGAGCCCGCCGGTGGCCCAGCGGTTGATCCGGGCGACCTCGGTCGGCGACAGGTCGCGGCCGGCGCCCTGGTAGGCGACGGAGGAGTCGATGTAGCGGTCGGAGATGACGATCGCGCCGCGCTCCAGAGCGGGCTTGACCAGCGA
The DNA here is from genome assembly GCF_036566765.1 of Streptomyces sp. GTDB lineage: Bacteria > Actinomycetota > Actinomycetes > Streptomycetales > Streptomycetaceae > Streptomyces. Next base: position 858 of record NZ_DATCVQ010000738.1, on the reverse strand, counting down.
GTCGACGTGCTCGGCGCGGTCGGCGGCGTACAGCAGCGCCTCGGCGCGGTGGGACAGCCCGGCGCTGGACACGTCGAGCAGGATCGAGCGGAGCCGCTTGCCGATCGGGGTCGCGCCGGGCTCGCGGGTGACGACGACCTCGTGGCCCTTGGCGCGGATCCACTCCGCGAGCGCCTCGACCTGCGTGGACTTGCCCGCGCCGTCGCCGCCCTCCAGGGCGATGAAGAAGCCGGTCGCGGCCGGGGCCTGGACCGGGTCGGCACCGCGCAGCGCGTCGCGCAGGTCGCGGCGGAGCGGGACGCCGGAGCGGTCGTCGGTCTTGGCGAGGACGATCACGGCGACGGGCAGCAGCAGCGCGCCGACCAGCATCAGGGTGAAGGCCGCGCCGCCGTGCGCGAAGACGAAGTCGCCGGAGGCGAGGCGGTGCGGGCCGATCGCGGCCGCGAGCAGCGGCGCGGCGATCGCGCCGAGGGCGATCGCGACCCGGACGACGGCCTGGAGGTGCTCGGTGAAGCGGGCCCGCCGGAACTCCTCGGTCTCCTGGTCGATCAGCGTGTGCCCGGTGTTCGCGGCGACGCCGGCCGCGTACCCGGCGATCGCGGCGATGCCGAGGACGGTCGCGGTGTCCGGGACCAGGCCCATGGCGAGCAGCGCGACGCCGGTGAGCGCGATCGCGAGGGCGAGCAGCCGGCGGCGCGAGAGGACGGTGAGGACGGCCGGGGCGGTGCGGACGCCGACGGCGACCGAGCCGGTCAGCGCGAGCACGAGCAGCGCATACGTGACGGGGCCGCCGGCCAGGTCGAAGGCGTGCAGGGCGGCGACGGCCGCGGCGGCGGCGATCGCTCCGGCGACGGCCGC
>NZ_DATCVQ010000737.1:0-2307 GCF_036566765.1 Streptomyces sp. | reverse complement strand
GTTGCACGCTTCCACCTCACAGATGTCCACCGGGTGATCACCCGGACAGCTGCGGACCCTACCGAGCTTCAACACTTCGTTGAGCTGCGCTAATGGCCCACACGGCCAGACATTGCACGTTAGGGCGGAAGTTTTTCCGGCGCGTTAACTGGGGCTTTGCACGCCCATGGACATCACCCCGCGCAGCCCGTTCTCCAGGATCTCGGCGGACACGTCGCCGAAGAGCGCCTGTTGGGCGATGAAACCCTGGGCGACGGCGATGAGGGTGCGGGCGACGTGGTCGGCCGGGACGTCCGCGTGCAGCAGCCCGTTCTTCCGGTACGCCTCGACGAGATCGCTCCAGGCGGCCCGCATGCCGTTGTAGCCCAGGGCGAGCGTCGCGGCCAGCCGCTCGTCGCGCAGCGTCTCGGTCCACACCTGGATGATCAGCCGCGCGAAGGCGTTCCGGTCGGCGCCGGGGATGCGCTCCTCCAGGAGGAGCCGCAGCACGCCGCCGAGCAGCACGTCCGGCGTGGGCGGCGGAGTGGCGCGCGAGGCCTCCTCGAAGGAAGCGCGGATGCCCGCGAACGCTTCCTCGGCGATGGCCGCGACGAGGGCCTCCTTGCCGCTGAAGTAGCGGTACACCGCGCCGGCCGAGAGGCCGGTCTCCTTGAACACGTCCTGCATGGACGTGGCGTGGAAGCCGTTGCGGGCGAAGCAGCGGGCGGCGCCGTCGAGGATCTGCCGCCGCCGGGCGTCGAGGTGCTCCTGGGATACGCGTGCCATGCCACCAACCTAAAACGAACATTCCTTCTTGACAACCGAAGCGCTCGGCGGGACAGTGACGACAAGAAAAACGAACGATCCTTCTCTTTGAACGGAGGGACGCCATGCCCGCCACGACGACCCGTCGCACGGTCGCGGTCCTGGTGCTGATCCCCGTCGTGGCAGCCCTGGCCCTGTGGGCCTTCGCCTGGCCCACCGCCCGGCTCGCGCCGCGTGACCTGCCGGTCGGCGTGGCCGGCCCGGCCGCCGCGACCGCACAGCTGGAGCAGAGCCTCGCCCGCCACGAGGGCGCGTTCGAGGTGCACCGGTACGCGAACGCCGGCGCGGCCCGCGAGGCGATCGAGGACCGAGCGGTCTACGGAGCGGCAGTCGTCACGCCGCGGGGTCCTGAGCTGCTGACCGCCACGGCCGCGAGCCCGGTCGTCGCGCAGCTGCTGCGCGAGGCGTTCGCCGCGCAGCTCCCCGCCGGGACGCAGCCGAAGGTCGTCGATGTCGTACCGGCCCCGGCGGCGGACCCGCGCGGCAGCGCGTTCGCGTCGAGCCTGCTGCCGCTGGCCATCAGCGGAGCCGCCGCCGGCGCGGTGGTCACCCTCCTGGGACTGCGCGGGCTTCGGGCCGGGGCGACCCTCGTCGGCGCGGCCGCGCTCGCGGGGCTGACCGGGGCGGCGCTCGCGGACAGCTGGCTCGGGGCGCTCACAGGCTCGTGGTGGGCGGAGGCCGGGGTGCTCGGCCTCACCGTGCTGGCGATCGGCGGCACGATGGCCGGGCTCGGCGCGCTGCTCGGGCCGCGCGGTCTCGGGCTCGGCGGCCTGCTGATGATCCTGATCGGCAACCCGTTCTCGGGCGTCGCCTCCGCGCCCCAGCTCCTGCCGGAGCCGGCCGGCCTGCTCGGGCAGTGGCTGCCGCCGGGCGCGGCAGGCACGGCGCTGCGCTCGGTCGCCTTCTTCGACGGGAACGGCGCCGGCGACGCACTGCTCGTACTGAGCCTCTGGGCGGCGGCGGGACTGACGGCTGTCCTGGCGGCGGGGCGGCGGGGCGGGGTCCCGGTCCCGGCACAGGACAGCCCGTCACGTGCGGCGCGCCCGGCGTCGGAGCCCGTGGGCTGACCTCACGGGCGGAGCCGATCGGCTCCACGAAGCGGCCGCGTGCCCCCGCTGTAGCGGACGGGGGCGCGCGGCCTTGTCATGCGCCGGGTTCGCTCAGACCCCGGGTGCGCGGTGCCGGGCGGCGATGCCGAAGCGCCCCTGTTCACCGGGAGCGGACGCGGCGGGCCGCACAGCGGCGACCGTGCTGATCGCCGACTCCTCGGCCGGCTCCGGGCCCGCTTCGAGTTTCTCCAGGTCAGCGGCGGAGACCAGGGCCACGAGGGGCTTTCCGTGGCGCGTCACGACGACCCGCTCATTGCCGTACACCACGCGGTTGATCAGGTCGGCGAGCTCTGCCCGCGCTTGCGTCACCGGAATCTCGTAGGCCATGCTCCACATCTTACGGGCTGTACGTCCTGTACATTTTTTACAGAGGAGGCTCGCCATGCACGACAGC
>NZ_DATCVQ010000736.1:0-2166 GCF_036566765.1 Streptomyces sp. | reverse complement strand
GCGGGCGGCGATGCGGGGGGCTTCGGCGCGGCGGGCGGTGGCGGCGCGGTCGCCGCGGTCGCGGGCAGTGGCGGCGCGGTCGGCGGAGGCGATTCTCGGCCGTCGGTGATCGGCCGGATCCGGCATTCGATGCGCGACCGGATGCTGTACCACGTGATGGTGTGGCGGTACCGCTCGGCGAAGGACATCACGCCCGCAAGCCCCGAGTCCGACGCGCTGCCGCTGGACCGCGCGGTCGCGCGGCTGGCCGCGCTGCTGCCGGAACAGGTGGAGATCATGGGCGGGTTGGCGGAGTCGGGCCTGATCGAGCTGATCCTGCCCAAGGAAGCGCTCGACGAGGACTTCCCACAGCTGCCGCTGCCGGAGCCCTTCGAGTGGACGCGGCTCGGCGCGAAGCAGCAGGTGGTGGTGCGGCCCCTGGAGCGCCACGAAGCACCTTCGCTCCAGGGGGCGTTGGAACGGCGCTGGAAGCATCTGGACGGCCGGACCATGGGCGAGGCGCTGGTGTGCGTCTGCGGGCGGGACGCCCAGCACAAGGCGGCCCTGGGCGCGTCGTTCGACCTCGACCCGACGCTGGCGGCACTGGCCCTGGCGGGGTCGCCGCGGACCGGGCCGGTGGGGGACGCGTACCGGGTGGCGGTGGCCTCAGGCGTGCCGATGATGACCTGGCACCGGGACAGCGCCGCCTGCGAGCGCGGGGACGGGATGCCGTGCGGGCTGCCGGGGCGCGAGGCGTGCCCGGGCGGCGCGTTCTACTCCGCGGCCCGCAAGGAGCTCGCCGACGTCAGCCACGAGGAACTCCCCGAGCGCGTATGGAAGTTGCGGGCGGAGGCGCTGATGCAGCGGCAGCCGCGCGACCACATCGGCGGGGACATCGTGCTGCTGTGGGACGATCCCCGGCGGCAGCTCCCGCGTGTGCCATTGGCTCCGGCCGAGGAAGGAAGTCCCTGATGAGCGAGTGGCGGATCTACCGCGGTGCGAGCGAGCCGCACGACGGCATCGACGACCTGCCCGCCCCGCCCCCGTGGCGGGACTTCAGGCACGACGGGCCGCTCACCCCCTTCGACCGGACCGCCGACGACGGCGGCGCCGGGCGGCGGCTGCCCGCCGCCGACGCGTACCGGGCCGACGAGCGCACCGTCGAGGCGGTCAACACCGCCCTGTACCTGCGTCGGCCGCTGCTGGTGACCGGCGACCCGGGAGTCGGCAAGTCGACTTTGGCGCACGCGGTCGCGCGCGAGCTGAAGCTGGGGCAGGTGCTGCGCTGGCCGGTCAACAGCAAGACCGAACTGCGCGACGGGCTGTACCGGTACGACTCGCTGGGCCGCCTTGAGGAGGCGGGGGTGGCCCGCGCGGGGAGGAAGGGAGAGCAGGCCCCATCGCTTGAGGCGCCCGGCGCGAACCGGCGGCGGACCGACCTCGGCCGGTACGTACGCCTCGGGCCGCTCGGCACCGCCCTCGCGCCGTATGCACTGCCCCGCGTGCTGCTCATCGACGAGATCGACAAGAGCGACATCGATCTCCCCAACGACCTGCTCGACGTCTTCGAGGAGGGCTCGTTCGAGATCCCCGAGCTCTCGCGGGTCGCCGACCTGCAGCCCGAGGTCCGCGTCCGGCCGGCGGACTCCGGCGCGCCCGTGACGGTCGTACGGGGCGACGTGCGCTGCCACACCTTCCCGTTCACGATCCTCACCAGCAACGGCGAGCGCGAGTTCCCGCCGGCGTTCCTGCGCCGCTGCGTCCGCCTCCATCTGCCGGCGGTCGATGACGACGCGCGGCTGCGTGCCATCGTCCGCGCCCATCTGCCGATGGCCGAGGACGCGGCGGACGCGGTCGTCGAGCGCTTCCTTCGGCACGCGGCGTCGGGCGAGCTGGCCACCGACCAACTTCTCAACGCCGTCTACCTGGTGAGCCGGACCGGCGGCGACGACGCGCCGGACCTCGATCGGCTGGCCGACCTGGTCTTCCAGCATCTCAACGTGACGGTCCCGGCCGAGTCGTGATCGAACGGCTGGCCGCGCTGCTGCGCGCCCTCGACCCGGACGGGAGCGCCGCGCCGCCCGACGCTCGGAGCGTCGCCGAAGTCCTGTGGCTGGCGGGCACGTTGCCGGAGCCGGCGGGGCGGGCGGAGGCGGCCCCGGGTCAGCCGACCGGGGCGGCTCCCGA
>NZ_DATCVQ010000735.1:0-17620 GCF_036566765.1 Streptomyces sp. | reverse complement strand
GCTCGGGGGCGAGGCCCGCCGCGGCGGGGGCCGGGCCGTCGCCCGGTTCGGGGGCGGGGCGTTCGTCTGTCGTCATGCCGGGCACGACGGGCGGCGGCCCCGGCCGGTTGCGCGCCGCGGCGCCAACCACCCGGTCGGGTGCAACCGCCCGTCCCCCCGTGACTCAGTTCTCCGTGCGCCCGGCGAAGTCCGCGGCGGCCAGCAGGGCCGTGTCCGTGTTGTCGGAGAAGATGCCGTCGATCCCGGTGGCCAGGTAGGTCTTCAGCGCGCCGAAGGAGTCGCCGTACGCCGTCGGGTCCGTGCCCCGGCGGAAGTCGGCGGGCAGGAAGCTGTTCTCGTTGCGGTGCGTGTACGGGTGGAGGATCAGGCCCTGCGCGTGCGCGTCGCGGACCAGGGTGGTCGGGCTGCCCAGCTTGCCGGTGGCGTCCTTGGGGATGACCAGGTCCAGGGTGGGTCCGATGCCCTGCGCGTACGAGGCGATCCACGCCAGGCCCTCGGGCGTGACCAGGTCGGCGACGGTGCGCGGGTCGCCGGCCTTGACGAAGTCCCAGGGGCGGCTGCTCGCGGCGGAGAGCAGGACGACGCGCGGGGAGTCGACCAGCTTCGCGAGCCGCTGGATGCTGCTCGGCTCGAAGGACTGCAGGAAGACCGGGGAGTGCGCGCGATGGCGGCCGTACCGGCGCAGCAGCCTGGCGAGCCGCTCCTCCAGGCCGAGGCCGAGCTCGCGGAAGTACGTGGGGTGCTTGGTCTCGACGTGCAGCCACACCGCGCGGCCGCGGCGACGGCCCTCCTGCTCGGCCCAGCGCAGCACCTCCTCGAAGCTGGGGATCTCCCAGCGGCCGTCGTAGAGGGTGTTCTCCTGGCGGACGGCGGGGATCCGCTCCTTGGTGCGCAGGGTCTTCAGCTCGGCGAGGGTGAAGTCCTCGGTGAACCAGCCGGTCAGCGAGACCCCGTCGACGGACTTGGCGGTCTTGCGCGACGCGAACTCGGGGTGGTCGGCGACGTCCGTGGTGCCGGTGATGTCGTTCTCGTGCCGGCACACCAGGTGCCCGTCCTTGGTGGGGACGAGGTCCTGCTCGATGACGTGCGCGCCCATGTCGAGGGCGAGCTGGTAGGAGCCGAGGGTGTGCTCGGGGCGGTAGCCGCTGGCGCCGCGGTGGGCGATGACGGTGGGGACGGGCAGGGAGCGGTAGCCGCGGCCGGCCGCCCGGTCGGCGGCGGCGTCCGGGGCGCTCCCGAGCGTGGCGGCGTGCGCGCCGCTCGCGCCCGTCGCGCCGAGAGCGGCGGAGCCGAGCACGGCGGCTCCCGCCGCGCCGAGGACGGTCCGCCGGGCCGGGCTTGTACGCGAACCCTGGGTCATGGAGGCTCCTTCTGCCGCTTCGGCTGTGATGTCCCGCACCTGTCAACGGGCGCTCCGACCGTAGGCGGATCCGCCTTCAGTGCGGCAGATCCTGGGCGAACGTGACGGAAACTCACGTCAACACTGCGTATCCGATCCGTGAACCCGATGTGCGCATGGGAGTGACCCGCGAGTATCGTCCTCACCTGCACTTCGCAACCCGCACTTCGCACGCCCGCCCCGACACCGGAGGAACGTTGTCCCGTCTCGCGCTCATCAAGGCAGTGCTCGGACCGATCCTGCGTCTGATGTTCCGCCCCCGTGTGGAGGGCGCCGAGAACATCCCGGGCACCGGGCCGGTCATTCTGGCCGGAAACCACCTCACGTTCATCGACTCCATGATCATGCCGATCTGCACGGACCGCCCGGTCTTCTTCATCGGCAAGGACGAGTACGTGACCGGCAAGGGCCTCAAGGGCCGGCTGATGGCCTGGTTCTTCACCGGCGTCGGCATGATCCCGGTCGACCGGGACGGCGGCCGGGGCGGGGTCGCGGCGCTGATGACCGGCCGCCGCATCCTGGAGGAGGGCAAGGCCTTCGCGATCTACCCGGAGGGCACCCGCTCCCCCGACGGCCGTCTGTACCGGGGCCGTACCGGCATCGCGCGGCTGACAATGATGACCGGCGCGCCGGTGGTGCCGTTCGCGATGATCGGCACGGACAAGATCCAGCCGAGCGGCGCGGGTCTGCCGCGGCCGGGCCGCGTGACGGTCCGCTTCGGCGAGCCGATGGAGTTCTCCCGGTACGACGGCATGGACCGCGACCGGTACGTGCTGCGCGCGGTGACGGACTCGGTGATGGCCGAGGTGATGCGGCTGTCCGGGCAGGAGTACGTGGACATGTACGCCACGAAGGCGAAGGAAGCCGCCTGATCCCCGCCGCAACGTTCGTGACAGGGCCGGATCCCCGCTGGGGGTCCGGCCCTTTCGTCTGCCGGTCGCCTTGTCCGCCGGTCGCCGGTGGCCGCTACTGGCGGCTGAGGGCACGCGTGACGCCCGCCGCGATGGTGGTCGCCAGCGTCCAGCCGGTGACGATCAGAAGGTAGGAGAGCCACTGCTGGGCCCCGCTCGGCGCGTAGGCCGCCTCCTGGCCGAAGCCGATGATCGGCAGCAGCAGGTCGAGGGTGTAGAAGACCGGGTTGAAGTCCGGCGCCTCGCCCGCCTTGAGCGGCCGGGGATGGTGGCAGGCGAAGGCGAGGGACCCGGTCAGCAGCAGCGCCGACAGCCAGCCGGCCGCGCGCATGGGCCTGAATCCGTAGCCCACGGTCGCGTCCTGGAGCAGGCCCCAGACGCGGGCGTAGCGGGGCAGGGTGCGCCGGTGGCGACGGAGCTTGGCCAGCAGGACGGTGCGCACGGACGCCTCGTCGCCGGCCGTGCGGTAGGCCGCGGCCAGTTGTTCGTACGCGAAGGGCGTATAGCCGGGCTCGTCGCGCTCCAGGGCGGGAAGCCGCTCTTCCGCGGGCAGGAGGGGGCCGAGGCTGCGGTAGGTCAGGCCGTCGATGCGGACCTGGTCCGGCCAGACCTCGGGAGCTGCGAAGAGCAGGTCGCACTGGGTGCGGCGGAGGTTGACCGAGCCCTGGATCGGCGGGCAGTCGCGCAGCCATATCTCGCCGACGGTGCAACTGCTGGCGCGCAGAGCGGTGCCGCCGGGGTTGGCGAGAGCGGCGTAGGCGAGGTTGAGCTGGCCGGGTATGCGCGCGCCGGTGAGGTTGACCCGGCCGGTGGCGCGCATCCGCATGGCGCGCAGGTCGGTGCCGACGGCCAGGGTCTCCGCGTGCAGGGCGGTGCCGTCGGCGCAGTTGAGCTCGGCGTCGTCGAGCATCACCTGTCCGCCGACGGTGGTGGCGTTCAGCAGCATGCGCCCGTGGGTGACCAGCCGTTTGGCCCGGACGTCGGTGCCGATCGTGGCGTGGTTCAGCAGCAGGACCGGCGCGTCGGGGTCGTCGGGGTCGAGGGGCGCCGGGGTGCCGAGGACGGCATCGTTGAGGAAAACCCCGTTCGCGACCTGGGCGCCGGACAGCTTCAGCGGGCCGGTGATGCGGCAGCAGGAGAGCCGCAGCGTCACATCGACGCGGAGGTTCGACGCCTCCAGGCCGGGAAGTACCGAGTCGCTCAGTACGAGCGCCCGCATCCGGGCCGCGTAGAAGTCGGGGCTCTCGTCGAAGTGGCAGGCCCGCAGGCGCACCGGGTGGTCGACGTCCCCGTACTTGAGGCGGAGCACGCCGGTGATGCGGGCGCCGGCAAGCTTCAGGCCGGGGGTCGCACCCTCCTGGGCCGGTCGGTCGAGGAGCAGGGCACGCAGGACCTCGGCGCGCACGGTGCGCTCGGGACCCCAGGACGCTCCGGTCCTGGGGTCCTCGTCGGGGTGCGCCCGGAAGTCGACGCGCTCGTCGCGCGGGAACGCCTCCCAGATGCGAAGTTCGGCCGGTGTCAGGTCGTTGATCTCCATCACGGGGATCGTTTCGCGCGTCCGTTCCCACTGTCAATCCGGCGCTGACCGGCCCTCCCTGACTCGGAGTCAGTGCTCGACGCCGTCCTCCAGCTTCTGGCCCTTCAGCAGGAACCAGGCCGCGACCGCCGTCGCGAGGAGGACCGCCGCGCCGACTCCGGCCGCGATCCGCAGGCCGTCGACGAAGGCGTCCTGGGCCACGGTCACCAGGGCCGTCGCGGTCTCCGGGGCGAGGCCGGCGGAGGCTTCGACCGCGCCGCCGAGCGACTCGTGGGCCGCCGCGGTCACGTCGGCCGGGACGCCCGCCGGGGTCGCGAAGCCCGAGTAGACGCCGGTCACGATCGAGCCGAGCAGCGCGATGCCGAGCGCCGCGCCGAGCTCGTACGCGGTCTCGGAGACCGCGGAGGCCGAACCGGCCTGCTCCTTGGGCACGCTGGACAGGATCACGTCCGCGGTCACCGTGAACGAGAAGCCGGCGCCGAGGCCGACGACCAGCAGGGCGCCGCCGAGCAGCGGGTAGCCGGTCTCCCGATGGACCAGGGTGATGACGGCGAGCGCGAGACCGATCGCCGCCAGACCGCCGGTCACGATGGACCGGACCGAGTACCGGCGGGCGTACCAGCCCGCGATCAGACCGGTCACCACCGCGCCGACGGCGGCAGGCAGTTCGGCCAGACCGGCCTCCAGCGGCTCACGCCCCTGGACCAGCTGCAGGAACTGGGAGAGGAAGAAGACCAGGCCGGACAGTCCGAAGACGGTCAGCAGGTCGGCGAGGACCGCGCCGGAGAAGCCCCGGTGCCTGAACAGCCGCATGTCGAGCAGCGGTGCGCTCAGCGCGTACTGCCGCCGGACGAAGGCGTACAGGGTGGCCGCGCCGAGGACGGCGGCCGCCCCGACCTCCCAGGTCAGGCCGTGCGAGGCTACTTCCTTCACCGCGTAGACGACGCCGATGACGCCGACGAGCGAGAGTCCGACGCTGATCAGGTCCCAGGGGCCCGCGACCGGGTTCTTGGACTCGGGCAGCAGCTTGATGCCGACCAGGACCAGGACCGCCATGACCGGCAGGTTGATGAGGAAGACCGAGCCCCAGTAGAAGTGCTGGAGCAGCGCTCCGCCGATCACCGGGCCGATGGCGGCGCCCGCCGAGGCGGTGGCGCCCCAGATGCCGATGGCGAGGCTGCGCTCCTTGGGGTCGTGGAAGATGTTCCGGATCAGTGCCAGGGTCGACGGCATCAGGGTCGCGCCGGCGACGCCGAGCAGCGCACGGGCGACGATCATCATCTCGGGGCTGGTGGCGTAGGCGTTGAGCACCGAGACGGCGCCGAACGCGGTCGCGCCGGTCAGCAGCAGCTTCTTGCGGCCGATCCGGTCGCCGAGGGAGCCCATCGAGACGAGCAGACCCGCGATGACGAACGAGTAGATGTCGCCGATCCACAGCAACTGCGTGCCGGACGGCTTGAGATCCTCGCTCAGCGCGGGGGTGGCGAGACCGAGGACGGTGGCGTCGACCGCGACCAGCAGAACGGCGAGGACGAGCACCGACAGCGCGAGCCATCGTCCCGGGCTCTGCACCTCCGTCCCCGTCGTCGGGTTCAGCTGCTGGGTCCTGCTCATTGCTCCACGCTCCTGCGCGCTCCGCCGAGCAGCAGCTCGGCGATCATGTATTGGTAGTCTTTCGGAGCCAGCCGGCCGTCCATGACGGCCCAGGCGGCGCTCCCGATGAGCCCGTAGAGGGCTTCGGTGAGCCATGCGGGTGTCAGATCGATCCGGAAGACGCCCTCCTCCTGACCGCGCCGGAAGAGCGCGGAGACGCGGGCGTCGAGCCTGGCCCAGCCCTCGTTCTGCTCTTCGCCCTCGAACAGCTGGTTCTCGGTGACGAGGAACGACAGCAGCGGGGCGACCGGCTCCACTCCGGCGATGAGCCGGCGTACCGCGTCGTCGGCCGGGCCGTCGTCCAGCGCCGCCCCGTCGAGGGCGGCCTCCAGCTCCTCGATGGCCATCTCCTCCAGCGCCCTGATCAGCGCGTCCCGCCCGGCGAACTGCCGGTGCAAGGTGGCGCGGCCGATGCCGGCGGCCCTGGCGACCTCGTCCATGGTGGCGGTCGCTTTGCGGGCGAACAGGGCGGCGGCGCTGTGGAGCACCTGGGTGCGGTCGACTGACATGAGACGACCATACACCGAATGAGACATCAATGTCTCATTCGATAATTCAATGCCTCACTGTGGGGCGGGACGGAATGCTGTGGACATGACGAAGAAGCCGCTGCTGCTGATCGACGTGGACGGCCCGCTGAATCCGTACGCGGCGAAGCCCGAGCGCCGCCCGGAGGGGTACGCGACCCATCGGATGCGGCCGGGCGGCTGGTTCGACACGAAGCCGCTGCGGGTGTGGCTGAACCCGGACCACGGGGCCGAGCTGCTCGCGCTGGCGGAGTCGTACGAGCTGGTGTGGGCGACGACCTGGAAGGACGAGGCCAACGACTGGATCGGGCCCCATCTCGGGCTGCCCGAGCTGCCGTTCATCGACTGGCCGAAGATGCACGGGGCCGCCCCGCGCGGGACGTTCTGGAAGACCCAGTACATCCTGGAGTACGCGGCGGGGCGGCCGTTCGCGTGGGTGGACGACGACATCACGTCGTACGACCACGAGTACGTGGAGGAACGCCATCTGGCCGCCGCCCTGTTGCTGCACGTCGACCCCCGGATCGGGCTGATCCGGCCGGACTTCGACGCGCTCGCGGAGTGGGCGGCGGCGCTGTGACGTTCTGGCTGTGACGTGCTGGCTGTGACGCTGGCCGTGACGTGCTGGCCGTGACGTGCCGAGGGCTACTTCTTGGCGGTGGCCCAGGCGTGCTGGATCACCAGGTCGGCCTTGACCTCGACGAGCTGGGCGGCGACGGCGGAGGGCGCGGTGCCGCCGCGGCCGTTGCGGGAGGCGAGGGCGCCGGGGACGTTGAGGACCGTGCGGACCTCGGGGGTGAGGTGCTCGGAGATCTTCGCGAACTGCTCGTCCGTCAGGCCGTCGAGCTCCTTGCCCTCCGCCTCGGCGACCTTCACGCACTCGCCGGCCACCTCGTGCGCGACGCGGAACGGCACGCCCTGCTTGACCAGCCACTCGGCGATGTCAGTGGCGAGCGAGAAGCCGGCCGGGGCCAGCTCCTCCATGCGCTCCCGGTTGACCGTGAGCGTGGCCATCATGCCGGTGAAGGCGGGCAGCAGGATCTCCAGCTGGTCGCAGGAGTCGAAGACCGGCTCCTTGTCCTCCTGGAGGTCCCGGTTGTAGGCGAGCGGCAGGGCCTTGAGCGTGGCCATGAGACCGCTCAGGTTGCCGATGAGACGGCCGGACTTGCCGCGGGCGAGCTCGGCGATGTCCGGGTTCTTCTTCTGCGGCATGATCGACGAGCCGGTGGAGAAGGCGTCGTGCAGGGTCACGAAGGAGAACTCCTTCGTGTTCCAGATGATGATCTCCTCCGCGATCCGGGAGAGATTGACCCCGATCATCGCGGTGATGAAGGCGAACTCGGCGACGAAGTCGCGCGAGGCGGTGCCGTCGATGGAGTTGCCTGCCGAGCCGCGCTCGAAGCCGAGGTCCTTGGCGACCGCCTCCGGGTCGAGCCCGAGCGAGGAGCCGGCGAGCGCGCCGGAGCCGTACGGGGAGACCGCGGTACGGGTGTCCCACTGCCGCAGCCGCTCCGCGTCCCGGGACAGGGACTGGACGTGGGCCAGGACGTGGTGGGCGAAGAGCACCGGCTGGGCGTGCTGGAGGTGCGTACGGCCCGGCATGGCGACGTCCGCGTGCGCCTCGGCGAGGCCGACGAGGGCGTCCTGAAGGTCGGCGATGAGACCGCCGATGATCCGGGCGTGATCCCGCAGATACATCCGGAAGAGCGTCGCGACCTGGTCGTTCCGCGACCGCCCGGCACGCAGCTTGCCGCCGAGGTCCGGCCCGAGCCGCTCCAGGAGACCGCGCTCCAGGGCGGTGTGCACGTCCTCGTCGGCGATCGTCCCGACGAACGAGCCGTCGGCGACATCCGCCTCGAGCCGGTCGAGCCCGTCGAGCATCCGAGTCAGCTCGTCCTCGCTGAGCAGCCCCGCCTTGTGCAGCACGCGGGCGTGGGCGCGGGAGCCGGCGATGTCGTACGGCGCGAGTCGCCAGTCGAAGTGGACCGAGGCGGAGAGTTTCGCGAGAGCCTCGGCCGGCCCGTCGGCGAACCGGCCGCCCCAGAGCCGGACGTCACCGTTGTTGCTGCTCACTGCTGTGCTCCTCAGGACATCGGACGATGGGCATAACTATGCAGACCTCCGTATGTTTTGTCAACGCGGACGGAAAACGGCTGGTCGGAGTGTCGGCGGCATCCCTAGGCTCCGGCCATGGAGACCTGGGACGCCTTCGAGCGCGCCGCGCGACTGACGCAAGGAACGCCGTTGGCCGAGGCGATCGACGTCGCCGACGCGGCGGCGTGGGCGGCGCTGGACCGCGCCGTAAGGGACCTGGCCACGGGACGTCCGTCGCTGCTGCCCGCGCTCGCCTGGGCGCGCGGGCGCGGCCGGCGGGTGCACTGGGAGTGGGACGCCCCGCTGCCGTCGGTGAACTGGCGTCGCGCCGAGCCCCGCGAGCCCGAGCTCGCCGTCGCTCTGTGCCACCCCGACGGGCGGATCCGCCAGGCCGCGCTGGCGCGGGCGGCGGGCGCGTCCGCGCTGCTGCCGCTGGTGGTGATCCGGTGCGCGGACTGGGTGGCGCCGGTACGGGAAGACGCTCGCGAGCTGCTGCGGCAGGCGCTGCCGGGCGTCGGCCCCGATGCGATCGCCGTACTGGCCGCCGTCGTCCTGCGGGTCGCGCGCCGGGAGCGCGGGGGCGAGGCGCGGGACATGCTGGAGGCCGCTCTGCGCACCGGGCCTGTGCCGGTCCTGCAGGCCGTCCTGGTGAGCGAGGACCGGGCGGTGCGCCGGCTGGCGTACCGGATCGCCGTGGAGCGGAGGCTCTTCTCCCCTGTGCGGCTTGCCGCGCTCGCCGCTGCCGAGGGGGACGTGGTGGTCCAGGGCATCTGCGCGGACGCCGCGCTCAAGGCGGTCGACGCCGACACCGGCGACGAGGTGCTGCGGCCCCTGCTGGAGTCCCGGCACTCCCGGGTGCGCTCGGCCGGCGTGACGGCGCTGCACCGGACCGGCCGGCACGCGTGGGCCGAGGCCTTCCTCGCGGACCGGTCCTCGATGGTGCGGGCATGCGCCCGCTGGGCGCTGCGGCAGATCGGCGCCGACCCCGCGCCGCTGTGCCGCGCGCTGTGCTCCGGCGAGGGCGCCGCCATGCCGTCCGCCGCTCCCCTGGCGCTCGCGGAGTGCGGCTCGCGGGACGATGCAGACCTGCTGTGGGGGCTGACCGGACACCCGCACGACGGGGTGCGCGCGCACGCCGTGGCCGCGCTAAGGCTCCTGGAGACCGTGGACGTGGCGCGGCTGACCACGCTGCTCGACGACCCCGCCCCCAGGGTCGTACGGGAGGCGGCGACCACACTCGTACCGTGGGCGGGGCGGCTGTCCGTCGAGGAGCTGGCGGGGCGGCTGGATCCGGAGCGGCCGCGGCATGTGCGCGTCGGGGCGTACCGGCTGCTGGCGGCGCGGGGCGGGGCGGTGCACCGGGACGCGGCGCTGCGGCTGAGCGGGGACCCGGATCCGGGGCTGCGGGCCAACGCGCTTGCCGTACTGGGGAGTCTGCGCTGAGCGAGAGCTGCCCGGGCTGCCGCTCCCGCTGCCACCGCTCCCCCGGCCGGCGCAATAGCCGTGGCGGCGCGCCGGCGGCGGCCCTAGCGTCGCGCCATGCGCATCCTTCTCGCCGTCGGCGCCGTCCTGATCTCCCTCGCCACGGGCCCCGATCCCGCCCCGCTGCCCGAGCGGATGGCGGACACCGGCGGCGGGACCCAGCTGATCACCGCGGAGGCCCCGGGCCTGGACTCGACCTCGGGGACGGTCACCTGGTGGGACCGGAGCGGCGGGCGGTGGGTACGGGTCGGCACCGCGCCCGCCCGTTTCGGCGCGAACGGCCTGGCCGACGGGGCCGCCCGGCGGCAGGGCACGAACACCACGCCGACCGGGCTGTACCGACTGCCGTACGCCTTCGGGACCACACCGCGGCCGGCGGGCGCCGCGTACCCGTACGCCCGGGTCACCGACCGGTCCTGGTGGTGCCAGGACAACGACTCCCGGGCGTACAACCGCTGGGCCGAGGGCCTGCCCGGCGACTGCCGGGCCGCCGAGTCCGAGCATCTCGCCTCGTACGGCACGCAGTACGCGCACGCCCTCGTCATCGGCTTCAACTACGACCGCCCGGTGCGCGGTCGCGGCGCGGGGATCTTCCTGCACGTCAACGGGCGCGGGGCGACGGCGGGTTGCGTCTCCGTGCCGGCGGACGCGATGCGCCGCATCCTGCGCTGGGCCGATCCGGCCCGCCACCCGCACATCGCCATCGGCACCAGCAGCGGACCGACCTCTGTCGCCCACTAGGTCGATGTCCGACGCCCGCCGGCGTGGCACGGCCGAGCCCGTGACCATGGCCGCATGATCACTTCATCCGGGATCGACCCGGTCGCCGTCCTGACCCGCATGTACGCCGCCGAGGCCGCCTATCTGGCTGCGGGCGGCCCGGGCGAGGCCTCGTTCGATCCGCTCGCCCCGTCGTTCGCGCCCGACGTGGTGCTGCATCAGGCCGACGCCCTGCCGTACGGCGGGACCTGGCGCGGGCACGCCGGCGTCGAGGGCTTCTTCCTGGCGATGAGCGCGGCCTGGGAGTCGTTCGAGATGGTCGGGCAGGAGTTCCTCGCCACCGGGCCGACGACGGTGGTGCTCACGCAGGTACGGGCCAGGGCCCGGGCCACCGGCCGGGAGCTCGCCTTCCCGATCCTGCAGACGATCCGGATCGAGGGCGGCCGGATCGCCGAGGTGTGGCCGTTCTACTGGGACACCGCGGCGATAGCGGCGGCATGCACGGCGACGCCGCCGGGCACGGAGGTCCGGCGGCGTCAGTAGATGCGGGCAATCGTCAGCGGTCGTTCTGCGCCAGCCTCAGCAGGTGGTCGGCCAGGGCCTGGCCGCCCGTGGGGTCGCGGGAGATGAGCAGCAGCGTGTCGTCGCCCGCGATCGTGCCGAGGATCGCGTGGAGTTCGGCCTGGTCGATGGCCGACGCGAGGAACTGGGCCGCGCCGGGCGGGGTGCGCAGGACCACCAGGTTGGCGGAGGCCTCGGCGGAGATCAGCAGTTCGCCGGAGAGGCGCCGCATGCGCTCCTCCTTGGCGGACTCGCCGAGCGGGGCCTGCGGGGTACGGAAGCCGCCCTCGCTGGGGACCGCGTAGATGAGCTCGCCGCCGGTGTTGCGGATCTTCACCGCGCCGAGCTCGTCGAGGTCCCGGGAGAGCGTCGCCTGGGTGACGCTCAGCCCGTCGTCGGCGAGGAGTTTGGCCAGCTGGCTCTGCGAGCGCACCGGCTGCCGGTTGAGGATGTCGACGATCCTGCGGTGGCGTGCGGTGCGCGTCTGCGGAACGGACGGCCCTCCGTGCTCGGTTCCCTGCGCATCGGTCATCGTCGTCTCACGCTCCGGTTCGTCCTTCCCCGTTCACCACGCCGAGGACGCCCGGAAGCGCCTCCAGGAAGGCGTCCGCCTCCGCGTCCCCGATGATCAGCGGCGGCATGATCCGTACGACATCGGGGGCGGGCGCGTTCACCAGGAGGCCGGCGTCCTGGGCCGCCTGCTGCACCTGGGGTGCGAGGGGCCCGGTGAGCACGATACCCAGCAGCAGCCCCGCACCACGGACGTGGGAGACCAGCGGATGGCCCAGACCCTCGATTCCGTCGCGCAGCTTCTCGCCGAGCCGCTTGACCTCGTCGAGCGCTCCGTCCCTGCCGAGGGTGTCGAGGACGGCCAGTCCGGCGGCGCAGGCGACCGGGTTCCCGCCGAAGGTGGTGCCGTGGTGCCCCGGCTGGAACAGCTCGGCCGCCGCCCCGAAGGCGACGGTCGCGCCGAGCGGCAGCCCGCCGCCGAGGCCCTTGGCCAGGGTGACGATGTCGGGGTCGACGCCGTCGTGGGCCTGGTACTCGAACCAGGTGCCGCACCGGCCGATGCCGGTCTGCACCTCGTCCAGCACCAGCAGCGTCCCCGTGGCGCGGGTGATCTCGCGGGCCGCCCGCAGGTAGCCGACGGGCGGGACGACCACGCCGTACTCGCCCTGGATCGGCTCGATGATCACGAACGCCGTCTCCTCGGTGACGGCGGCCCGCAGGGCCTCGACGTCGCCGAAGGGGACGTGGGTGACGTCGCCGGGCAGCGGCAGGAAGGGCTCCTGCTTGCCGGGCTGTCCGGTGAGCGCCAGCGCGCCCATGGTGCGGCCGTGGAAGCTGTTGTCCGTGGCCACCATGTGCCGCCGGCCCGTCAGCCGGCCGAGCTTGAACGCGGCCTCGTTGGCCTCGGCGCCGGAGTTGCAGAAGAACACCTTGCCGGGGCGGCCGAAGAGCTGGAGCAGCCGCTCGGAGAGCGCGACGGGCGGTTCGGCGACGTACAGGTTGGAGACATGGCCGAGGCTCTGGATCTGCCGCGACACGGCCTCGACGATCGCCGGATGGCCGTGGCCGAGGGCGTTGACCGCGATGCCGCCGACGAAGTCGAGGTACTCCGTGCCGTCGGCGTCCCAGACCTTGGCGCCCTCGCCGCGGACCAGCGGGAGGCGGGGGGTGCCGTAGTTGTTCATCAGCGAGCCCTGCCAGCGCTGGGTCAGCTCCGCGTTGGTCATGCCGTCTCCCCCTGGTCCTCGTTCTCGTCCTCGTCGCCGGTGGTGCCGTCGGGCACGACCATCGTTCCGATGCCCTCGTCGGTGAAGATCTCCAGCAGGATGGAGTGCTGGACCCGGCCGTCGATGACGCGGGCCGTCGTGACCCCGTTCCGTACGGCGTGCAGGCAGCCCTCCATCTTGGGGACCATGCCGCTGGAGAGCTCGGGCAGCAGCTTCTCCAGCTGGCTCGCGGTGAGCCGGCTGATGACCTCGTCGCTGTTCGGCCAGTCCTCGTAGAGGCCCTCGACGTCGGTCAGGACCATCAGCGTCTCGGCGCCCAGCGCCGCAGCGAGTGCCGCAGCCGCCGTATCAGCATTGACGTTGTAGACATGTCCGTCGTCCTGGGAGCGGGCGATGGAGGAGACGACCGGGATCCGGCCGTCCTCAAGGAGAGCCTCGATGGCACCGGTGTCGAGCGCGGTGATCTCGCCGACCCGGCCGATGTCGACCTGCTCGCCCTCGATGACCGGCTGGTGCTTGGTGGCCGTGATGGTGTGCGCGTCCTCGCCGGTGAGACCGACGGCGAGCGGGCCGTGCTGGTTGAGCAGCCCGACCAGCTCACGCTGGACCTGGCCGGCCAGGACCATCCGCACGACGTCCATGGCCTCCTCAGTGGTGACCCGGAGCCCGGCCTTGAACTCGCTGACGATGCCGTGCCGGTCGAGCGCGGCGCTGATCTGCGGGCCGCCGCCGTGCACGACGACCGGCTTGAGGCCGGCGTGCCGCAGGAAGACGACGTCCTGGGCGAAGGCGGCCTTGAGCTCGTCGTCGATCATGGCGTTGCCGCCGAACTTGATGACGACGGTCTTGCCGTGGTGCCGGGTCAGCCAGGGCAGCGCTTCGATGAGGATCTGCGCCTTGGGCAGGGCCTTGTGCTTCCGCGTGGTGCTCTCACCGGCGGGCTTGTCCGTGGGCCGGTCCGTGGGCTTGTCCGTGGGCTTGTCGCTCATGAGGAGTACGCGCTGTTCTCGTGGACGTAGTCGGCGGTGAGGTCGTTGGCCCAGATGACGGCGGACTCGGACCCGGCGGCGAGGTCGGCCGTGATGGAGACCTCCCGGTAGCGCATGTCGACCAGGTCGCGGTCCTCACCGACGGAGCCGTTCTGGCAGACCCAGACGCCGTTGATCGCGACGTTGAGCCGGTCCGGCTCGAAGGCGGCCTGCGTGGTGCCGATGGCGGAGAGCACCCGGCCCCAGTTCGGGTCCTCGCCGTGGATCGCGCACTTGAGCAGGTTGTTCCGGGCGATGGAGCGGCCGACCTCGACGGCGTCGTCCTCGGTGGCCGCGTTGATCACCTCGATCCGGATGTCCTTGCTGGCGCCCTCGGCGTCGCCGATGAGCTGGCGGGCGAGGTCGTCGCAGACCTCCCGTACGGCCTCCGCGAACTCGTCCCGGGCGGGCGTGACGCCGGCCGCGCCGGAGGCGAGCAGCAGGACGGTGTCGTTGGTGGACATGCAGCCGTCGGAGTCGACCCGGTCGAAGGTGAGCCGGGTGGCGTGCCGCAGCGCGGCGTCGAGGTCCTTCGCGGGGACGTCGGCGTCGGTGGTGAGGACGACGAGCATGGTGGCGAGGCCGGGGGCGAGCATGCCCGCGCCCTTCGCCATGCCGCCGACGGTCCAGCCGTCCTTGGTCACGACGGCGGTCTTGTGGACGGTGTCCGTGGTCTTGATGGCGATGGCGGCCTTCTCGCCGCCGTGCTCGGAGAGCTCCTTCGCCGCCTGCTCGACGCCGGGCAGCAGCTTGTCCATGGGGAGCAGCAGGCCGATGAGACCGGTGGACGCGACGGCGACCTCGCCCGCGCCGATCTCCAGCACCTCCGCGACCTTCTCGGCCGTGGCGTGGGTGTCCTGGAAGCCCTTCGGTCCGGTGCAGGCGTTGGCGCCGCCGGAGTTGAGGACGACGGCGGTCAGCTCGCCGTCGGCCAGCACCTGCTGGGACCAGAGCACCGGCGCGGCCTTGACGCGGTTGGAGGTGAAGACGCCCGCGGCGGCGCGGCGCGGCCCGGTGTTGACCACGAGGGCCAGGTCCGGGTTGCCGTTCTCCTTGATCCCGGCGGCGATGCCCGCCGCCGTGAATCCCTGCGCTGCGGTGACGCTCATGGAGCGACTCCAATCGTGGAAAGTCCGGTCTCCTCGGGGAGCCCGAGGGCGATGTTCATGCTCTGCACCGCGCCGCCGGCGGTGCCCTTGGTGAGGTTGTCGATGGCGCTGATCGCGATGATCCGGTTCGCCTCCGCGTCGTACGCGACCTGGATCTGTACGGCGTTGGAGCCGGAGACGGAGGCCGTCGAGGGCCACCGGCCCTCGGGGAGCAGGTGGACGAAGGGCTCGTCCGCGAAGGCCTTCTCGTACGCGGCCCGTACCGTCTCGGCCGTCGCCCCGGGCTTCGCCGGTGCGGAGCAGGTGGCGAGGATGCCGCGAGGCATCGGGACGAGCGTCGGTGTGAAGGACACGCTGACCCGCTCGCCGGCCAGCGGGCTGAGGTTCTGGATCATCTCGGGGGTGTGCCGGTGGCCGCCGCCGACGCCGTACGGGGTGACGGAGCCCATGACCTCGCTGCCGAGCAGGTGCGGCTTCAGGGCCTTGCCCGCCCCGGAGGTGCCGCTGGCGGCCACGATCACGGCGTCGGGGCCGGCGAGGCCGTTCAGGTACGCGGGGAAGAGCGCGAGGGTGACAGCGGTGGGGAAGCAGCCGGGCACCGCGATGCGCTTGGACCCCTCCAGCGCGGCGCGGGCGCCCGGCAGTTCGGGCAGGCCGTAGGGCCAGGTCCCGGCGTGCTCCGAGCCGTAGAACCGGTCCCAGTCGGCCGCGTTCTGGAGCCGGAAGTCGGCGCCCATGTCCACGACGAGCACGTCCGGCCCGAGCTGCTCGGCGACGGCGGCGGACTGCCCGTGCGGCAGCGCCAGGAAGACGACGTCGTGCCCGGCGAGGAACTCGGCCGCGGTCGGCTCCAGGACCCGGTCGGCCAGCGGCAGCAGGTGCGGCTGCAGCGCCCCGAGCTTCTGACCGGCGTTGGAGTGCCCGGTCAGGGCGCCGATCTCGACGTGCGGGTGCGCGAGGAGAAGACGCAGAAGCTCTCCGCCCGCGTATCCGCTCGCGCCTGCCACTGCTGCTCGTACCGTCATCGAAACCCTCCTCCTGGATGGCATGACTATACGCAGCTACACAGATTTATGCAAAGACTCACCTGCCGCCGGCAGGAGGAGCGTCAGGCTTCACCGACCCTTCCCGTCGGCGCGGTCGACCTGGTCTCCCACCCCGTTCGACCAGGCATTCCGCCTCCGCGCTAGGGTGCGACCTCCGTCCGGCGGGGCGGAGATCACGACGGTGCGTACGGAGGGCACTCGGGAGGTGCTGTCCGGGGGGAGGGCTTCGATGACGGAGACGGCAGAGGCAGAGAGAACGAACGGGGCGACGGAGCAGGCGTGCCCCGACTGCGGTGCGGCGCTGCCGGCCGAGAAACGGTTCGTCGTCTGGTGCACCGAGTGCGACTGGAATGTGGATCCGGGCAGGGCCGACCGCTGTGCGGGGCACGGCCGGATCGCTTCGCTGCGCCGCCGCCTCGCCCGGCAGTACGGCGAGCAGCTCCTCGCCGAGGTCTCGGCGGGCACGGAGCTGCGTCCGCATCGAGACCCGTCGAGCCTCCTCGCCCGGCTCGTCGCGTCGGTCGTGCATGCCCTTACCGCAGGCCTCGTCGTCGGTGCCCTGTGGCTGATCATCGGCGGTTGGAGCACCGTCGTGCAGCCCGTCGTCGGCGCCCTGCTGCTCGCGATCGCCTTCACCCTGCGACCCCGGTTCGGACGGCCGCCCACCGACGTGCCCGTCCTGCGCCGCGCTGACGCGCCCCGCCTGTTCGAGCTGCTCGACGAGGTCGCGCGCGAGGCCGGGACGACGGGCGTGGACGTGGTGCTGGTCGGGCCCGAGGCGAACGCCTGGGTGACGACGTACGGCATCCGCCAGCGCCGCATCCTGCACATCGGGCTCGGGCTGTGGGAGATCCTGTCCCCGCAGGAGCGCGTCGCGCTGCTCGGGCACGAGTTCGGCCACTACGCGCACGGCGACACGCGTCACTCGCTCCTCGTCGGCAGCGCCCTGCGCACGTTGACCACCTGGGAGTACCTGCTCGCCCCGAGCGCCGCCGACGCCTTGGCTCAGACGTTCACCAACGTGGTCCTCGCGCCGGCCCGATGGACCGTCCAGGGGCTGATCACCGCCCTCGACCACCTGACGCTGCGCGCATCCCAGCGCGCCGAGTACCTGGCCGACGGGACCGCCGCACGCACCGGCGGCACGGAGGCCGCGGTGGGACTGACGGACCGCCTCCTCATAGCCGACGGCGCCGAGGACGCGCTGCGCCGCGAGTCCGTCGCCGCAGGCACCCGGATCGGCGACTCCCGGCGGAGCGACGCGGCAGAGGGTCTGTGGGAGCGGCTCGCGGCGCGGATGGGCTCGGTGCCGGAACGGGAGCTGGAACGACTCCGCCGGGTCGGCGAGCGGCGCGGCCACAGCGTGGACGACACGCATCCACCGACCCACCTGCGCCACCGGCGCCTCGCCGACGGCGAGCGCTTCACCGCCCGCGTCCTCCTGGACCCGTCCGCCTCGGCGGCCGTCGACGCCGAGCTGGCGACGGTCAGACTGCGGCTGGCACGGGAGGTCATCGCCTCCGCGTACGACGTCTGAGGGCCGCGGCGCGCCGCGCGGGAAGCCGATGTCGGAGCCGGCGGCTACCCTTCCTTCCATGATCGACAAGCACACCCACATACGCGTCGCCCGCCCCTCGCGCGACCTCGCCGCCGCCGAGCGGTTCTACGTCGACGGCCTGGGGCTCGACGTGCTGTGGCGCACCACCGAGCGGGTGTCGGGTGAGCACGATCTGCTGATGGTGGGGCCGGCCGGCGGTGGGTGGCACTTCGAGCTCGCGCTCGACCCCGAGCGGCCGGTCGAGCCGACGCCGACCGTC
>NZ_DATCVQ010000734.1:0-9165 GCF_036566765.1 Streptomyces sp. | reverse complement strand
GCCCTGGCCGGACAAGAAGGTCTGCATCATGATCGCGAAGATCTACCACGAGACGGTGAAGCTGGACGAGCCCGTGGGCGACCGGAAGATCGTGGGCACGGACGGCACCGGGATCCCGCTGGAGAAGGCGGGCGCGCGGCTGCCGGAGACGTCCGGGGCGCGGTAGTCCGCACGCTCCGGAACACATGAAGGCGGCGGCCCTGTCGGAGGGGGCCGCCGCCTTCACCGTCGTACGGATTCGGCTGGATCTCGCGGACGCAGCCGGCGTACGGACTTAGTTGAACGAGTCGCCGCAGGCGCAGGAGCCCGTCGCGTTCGGGTTGTCGATCGTGAAGCCCTGCTTCTCGATGGTGTCGACGAAGTCGATCGACGCGCCGCCCAGGTACGGGGCGCTCATGCGGTCGGTGACGACCTTGACGCCGTCGAAGTCCTTGACGACGTCTCCGTCGAGCGAGCGCTCGTCGAAGAAGAGCTGGTAGCGGAGGCCGGAGCAGCCACCGGGCTGTACGGCGACGCGCAGCGCGAGGTCATCGCGGCCTTCCTGCTCGAGCAGGGCCTTGACCTTGCCCGCCGCGGCGTCGGACAGGAGGATGCCGTCGCTGACAGTGGTCTTCTCGTCCGATACGGACATCTGCTTCTCTCCCGGTTTGTACGGAGACTGCTTGCCGAGGGTTGAAACCGGCGGGGCCCCGGATTCATTCCGGGTCGAGGCCATGTCTTTCCACGGCTTCTCTCTTCATGCTCGCACACCGTCCGAAGGACGGGCGCCGCTGTCCTGGCTCCGAGTCCGGGCGCGGCCGTCCACCCACCACTGCGGCGACGGCGAATTCGTCACATCGACACTATGGACATCGTCAAAGTGACGTGAAGCGGTTATGATAGATAGCGTCATTTCGACGAAAAGCGTCTCCGCAGAATAGTCCGCAGAAAAGAAAGGGTGTGTGACGTGACCACCGCCCAGCCCCTGGATGTCCAGCCGACGCCGCTCGCCCTCCTGCTGCTCGGCCGCGAGGCCGACCCGAAGAGCGAGCGTGGCGTGGAGTGCCCGGGCGACCTGCCCTCGCCGTCCGACCCGGACCTGGTGGCGCGCGCCCGCGCGGCCAAGGAGAAGCTCGGCGACAAGGTGTTCGTCCTCGGCCACCACTACCAGCGCGACGAGGTCATCCAGTTCGCCGATGTGACCGGTGACTCCTTCAAGCTGGCGCGCGACGCGGCGGCCCGTCCGGAGGCCGAGTACATCGTCTTCTGCGGTGTGCACTTCATGGCCGAGTCGGCCGACATCCTCACCGGCGACGAGCAGAAGGTCGTGCTGCCCGACCTCGCGGCCGGCTGCTCCATGGCCGACATGGCCACCGCCGAGCAGGTCGCCGAGTGCTGGGACGTGCTGACCGAGGCCGGCATAGCCGACCAGGTCGTACCCGTCTCGTACATGAACTCCTCGGCCGACATCAAGGCCTTCACCGGCAAGCACGGCGGCACCATCTGTACGTCGTCCAACGCGAAGAAGGCCCTGGACTGGGCCTTCGAGCAGGGCGAGAAGGTGCTCTTCCTGCCGGACCAGCACCTCGGCCGGAACACCGCCGTCCGCGACATGGGCATGTCCCTGGACGACTGCGTCCTCTACAACCCGCACAAGCCGAACGGCGGCCTGACCGCCGAGGAGCTGCGCGACGCGAAGATGATCCTGTGGCGCGGCCACTGCTCCGTGCACGGCCGCTTCTCGCTGGACTCGGTCAACGACGTACGCGAGCGCGTCCCGGGCGTGAACGTCCTGGTGCACCCGGAGTGCAAGCACGAGGTCGTCGCCGCAGCGGACTACGTGGGCTCGACGGAGTACATCATCAAGACCCTGGAGGCGGCCCCGGCCGGCTCGAAATGGGCGATCGGCACCGAGCTGAACCTGGTCCGCCGCCTGGCGAACCGATTCGCCTCCGAGGACAAGGAGATCGTCTTCCTCGACAAGACGGTCTGCTTCTGCTCCACGATGAACCGCATCGACCTGCCCCACCTGGTGTGGACCCTCGAGTCCCTGGCCGAGGGCAACCTGGTCAACCGCATCGAGGTCGACAAGGAGACGGAGAGCTTCGCCAAGCTCGCCCTCGAGCGGATGCTGGCGCTGCCGTAGCGGATGCGGCCGGCACCGTCTGCGGCTCGCACCGAAGGAGCGGGGCACCCCCACTGTGGGGGTGCCCCGCTCCGGTGTTCGTGGCGCGCGCCCTTTCACAGGCACAGCAGTTACACGCCCGCGGGCTCCTTCGCCTGCGGCGGGACCGGGGCGTCGCCCGTCTTCGCCGCCCGCTTCGCCGCCTTCTTCTTCGCTCGGCGCTCCTTGCGGAGTTCGACCATCGCGTAGAGGGTCGGGACCAGGAGGAGGGTCAGCAGGGTCGAGGTGATCAGGCCGCCGATCACGACCACCGCGAGCGGCTGGGCGATGAAGCCGCCCTGGCCGGTGACGCCGAGGGCCATCGGGAGCAGGGCGAAGATCGTCGCCAGGGCCGTCATCAGGATCGGGCGGAGCCGGTGCCGGCCGCCCTCGACGACCGCCTCGACGACGCCCAGGCCCTGGGCCCGGTACTGGTTGATCAGGTCGATCAGCACGATCGCGTTGGTGACCACGATGCCGATCAGCATCAGCATGCCGATCATCGCCGGGACGCCCATCGCGGTGCCGGTCGCCACCAGCAGGCCGATCGCGCCGGTCGCCGCGAACGGGATCGAGACCAGCAGGATCAGCGGCTGGATCAGCGACTTGAAGGTCGCCACCAGGAGCATGAAGACGATCGCGATCGCCGCGAGCATCGCCAGGCCGAGCTGGAGGAAGGCCTCCGACTGGTCCTCCGAGACGCCGCCGATGGAGGCGGTCGCGCCCTCCGGCAGGTCCAGGGCGTTGATCTTCGACTGGAGCTCGGCGCTGACCGCGCCGGTGTTGTCGCCGGTCGGCTTCGCCGAGATCGTCGCGGCGCGGGCGCCGTCGATCCGGGTCATCGAGACCGGGCCCGGAACCAGCTTCACCTCGGCGATGTCGCCGAGCTTCACCGGGCCGAGCGGCAGCGCCTTCAGCTCCGCCATGGTCTTCGCGGGCTTGGCCGAGGTGATGACGACGTCGCGCTCGGTGTCGTCAAGGATCGCCGTGCCGGCCGGGGTGCCGCGGACCGCCTGGGCGACGGCCAGGCCGAGGGTGGTGTCGTTGAACCCGGC
Source organism: Streptomyces sp. (assembly GCF_036566765.1). Taxonomy (GTDB): domain Bacteria; phylum Actinomycetota; class Actinomycetes; order Streptomycetales; family Streptomycetaceae; genus Streptomyces. The sequence goes on along the minus strand of NZ_DATCVQ010000734.1, from coordinate 5,967 downwards.
CTCGGCCGCCTTCGGGGTCGCCCTGACGGAGATCCGCGGGACGGACTGCGCGAGGTCGCTCTGGACGTCGGTGACGTCGTCGAGCTTCGCGACCTCGGTGCGGACCGCCTCGGACGCCTTCTTCAGGACGTCCCCGTCGGCCGCCTTCACGACCACGCTGAGGTCCTGGTTGTTGAAGCCGTCGCCGGCCGCGATCGTGGTGTCGCCGATGCCGTCGAGCTTGGCCAGCTCCGCGTCGATCGCGTCGCGGGTCTTCTCGTACGAGGCGGAGTCCGCCAGCTTCACCTGGTACGAGGCCTGGTTGGCGCCGGTGCCGCCGCCGAAGGCGGCCAGGAAGCCGGACGAGCCGACCGTGACCTGGTAGTCCTTGACCCCGTCGGTGGAGGACAGGACCTTCTCGACCTTCTTCGCGGCCTCGTCGGCCGCCGCCAGGCTGGTGCCCGGAGCGAGCTCCTGCTTGATGCTCATGACCTCCTGCTCGCCCTGGTCGAAGAAGTTGGTCTTCAGGAGGGGGGCCATGCCGAAGGTGCCGACCAGGACGACGATCGCGAGCGCCACGCTGGTGAGCCGGCGGCGGGTCGCGAAGCGCAGGACCGGGACGTACAGACGCTGGAGGCGGCTCTTGTTCTCCTTCTCCTCCGCGAGGCGCCGGGCCTCGTCCGGGTCCGCCGACGTGCCCTTGGGGGCGCGCAGGAACCAGTACGAGAGGACCGGGACGACCGTCAGGGAGACGAGCAGCGAGGCGAGCAGGGCGGCCGTGACCGTCAGGCTGAACGAGCCGAACAGCTCGCCGACCATGCCGCCGACCAGGCCGATCGGCAGGAACACGGCGACCGTGGTGAGCGTGGAGGACGTGACCGCGCCGGCCACCTCGCGGACCGCGGTGAGGATCGCCGCCTGGCGCTCCTCGCCGTAGCCGAGGTGCCGCTTGATGTTCTCCAGGACCACGATCGAGTCGTCGACGACCCGGCCGATGGCGATGGTGAGCGCGCCCAGGGTGAGCATGTTGAGCGAGAGGTCGCGGGTCCACAGCACGATCAGCGCGAGCACCACCGACAGCGGGATGGAGACCGCGGTGACCAGAGTGGAGCGGATCGAGGCGAGGAACACCAGGATCACGATCACGGCGAAGAGCAGGCCGAGCGCGCCCTCCGTGGTCAGGCCGGAGATGGACTTGGAGACCGCCGGGCCCTGGTCGGAGACGACCGTCAGCTCGGCGCCCGTGCCGAGGTCCTTGCGGAGCTCGGGGAGTTCGTCCTGGACGGCCTCGGAGATGGCGACGGCGCTGCCGTCCTTGTCCATGGTGGCCATCACGGCGAGGCTGGGCTTGCCGTTGGTACGGGTGATGGAGGCCCGCGCGGACTCCTCCTGCTTCACCGTGGCCACATCGCCGAGCCGGACGGGCTTGCCCGCCTTGCCGGGCGCGCCGGCCGGCGGCGTCAGGCGCAGCTCCTGGATCTGCTTCAGCGAGGTGTAGCCGCCGCCGACCTGCACGGTGCGGCTCTTGCCGGCCTCGGAGAACGCGCCGGCCGGGATCGTGGCGCCGCCGGCCTTGAGGGCCTCGGCGAGCGACAGGGAGTTGAGCCCGGCGGCCGCGAGCTTGGCGTCGTCGGGGGTGACGGAGACCTGGAGGTCCTGGACGCCGTCGACCGAGACCTGGCCGACTCCGTCGATGTCCTCCAGCGCCGGGACGACCGTGCGCTGCAGCTGGTCGGCCAGGGCCTGCTGGTCCTTGTCGGACGTGACGGCGAGGACGACGGTCGGGATGTCGTCCGTCGAGCCGGCCACGACCTGCGGGTCGACCGAGTCGGGCAGCTGGACACGGGCCCGGTTCACGGCCTGCTGGACGTCGGCGACGAGCTGCTTGGTGCCCTCGTCGCCGTAGTCGAAGGTCGCCATGATGACGGCGTTGCCCTCGGAGGCGGTGGCCGTGATGCCCTTGATGCCGTCGACGGCCTTCAGGGTGTTCTCGAGCGGTTCGACGACCTGCTTCTCGACCACGTCGGGGGAGGCGCCCTGGTAGGGGGCGAGGACCGAGACCATCGGCAGTTCGATGGAGGGCAGCAGCTGCTGCTTCAGCTGCGGGATGGCGATCGCTCCGAAGACGATCGCCACGATCGACATCAGCCCTATCAGGGCCCGTTGCGCGAGGCTGAATTTCGACAGCCAGGACATGGGGTCTCTCTTCTGTGGCGTACGTACGCAGGCAGCGGGCCCCGCCCGAAGACCTCAGTCAGGAACCCACTCATACCCTCGTCCACGGAGCGGAACGTTCCGTCGCCCCCAGGTCCAGATCCTTATCCCGCGCATACCGCGTTCGGAGTACGCCGGACGCCCGGGCTACTCCACCCTTGGACGTACCAGGCCCGATTCGTACGCGATGACCACCAATTGCGCCCGATCACGTGCGCCCAGCTTCGCCATCGCCCGATTGACATGCGTCTTGACCGTGAGCGGGCTGACCTCCAGGCGGTCGGCGATCTCGTCGTTCGAGTGGCCGCCGCCGACGAGGACCAGTACCTCGGTCTCGCGGGTGGTGAGCGCGGAGAGCCGCTCCGAGTGCGCGCGGGTCCCGTCGCCCGGGTCCGCGCCGCCGCCCTGCGCGAGGAACCTGGCGATCAGGCCCTTGGTCGCGACCGGGGACAGCAGGGCCTCGCCGGCCGCCGCGATCCGGATGGCGTTGAGCAGCTCGTCCGGCTCCGCGCCCTTGCCGAGGAAGCCGGACGCGCCGGCGCGCAGCGACTGCACCACGTACTCGTCCACCTCGAAGGTGGTCAGCATGACGATCCGCACCGCGGACAGCTCGGGGTCGGCGGTGATCATCCGGGTCGCGGCGAGGCCGTCGGTGCCCGGCATCCGGATGTCCATCAGGACGACGTCGACCTGCTCGGAGCGCGCCAGCGCGACCGCCTGCGCGCCGTCGGCCGCCTCGGCCACGACCTCCATGTCGGGCTCGGAGTCCACCAGCACCTTGAAGGCGCTGCGGAGCAGGGCCTGGTCGTCGGCGAGAAGTACCCGGATCGTCATGCGTTCTCCCCCGTGCGGACCGTCACCGGCAGTATCGCCTGCACGCGGAAGCCGCCGCCGTACCGGGGGGCCGCGGTGAGCGTGCCGCCGAGTGCGGTGACGCGCTCGCGCATCCCGACGAGGCCGTGGCCGCCGGTGTCGACGGGCTCTGCGGCGGCCGGCTGCGGGGCGCCGTCGTCGAGGACGGTGACCTCGACGGTACGGCCCACCCGGACCACGCTGACCTCGGCCTTGGCGTCCGGCCCGGCGTGCTTGCGCACGTTGGTCAGCGCCTCCTGGATGATGCGGTACGCGGCGAGGTCGACGGCCGCGGGCAGCGAGCCGTCCTCGTCGGCGCGGGCCAGCTCGACCGGCAGGCCGGCGTTGCGGAAGGTGCCGAGGAGCTCGTCGAGGACGGCGAGGCCGGGGGCCGGCTCGGTGGGCGCCTCCGGGTCGCCGGACTGGCGGAGCAGGCCGACGGTGGCGCGCAGCTCGTTGAGCGCGGACCGGCTGGCGTCCCGCACGTGTGCGAGGGCCTCCTTGGCCTGGTCGGGGCGCCGGTCCATGACATGCGCGGCGACCCCGGCCTGCACGTTGACCAGGGCGATGTGGTGGGCGACCACGTCGTGCAGGTCGCGGGCGATCCGCAGCCGCTCCTCGGCGACCCGCCGCCGGGCCTCCTCCTCGCGGGTCCGCTCGGCCCGCTCGGCGCGCTCGCGGATGGCGGCGACGAAGGCCCGGCGGCTGCGCACCGCGTCGCCGGCGGCGGCCGCCATCCCGGTCCAGGCGAAGAGCCCCAGATTCTCCTGCGTGTACCAGGGCGACTTGCCGAAGAACATCGCGGCGCCGGTCAGCACGGTCATGGTCAGCACGCCGACCCGCCAGGTGGTGGGGCGGTCGGAGAGGGAGGCGACGGTGTAGAGCGCGATGACCGCGCTCATCGCGACGGGCGCGGCCGGGTCGGCGACGACGAGCTCGGCCAGGCTGACGGAGACGGTGGCGGCGAGAACGGCCCGCGGGCTGCGCCGGCGCAGGACGAGCGCGGCCGCGGCGAGCACCATGAGCGCCACGCTGGCGGCGGCGGGGCTGCGGTTGCCGAAGGTGGGGCCGTTGGGGCCGCCGTGCGGGTCGGCGAAGGACCCGGTGATCATGCAGACGAGCACGGCGAGGGCGAGGCCCGCGTCGAAGGCGGTGGGATGCGCGCGGAGCCAGTCCCGACTCCGGGAGAGCCCGCTTCCGATGGACGTCACGTCGAGCAACGGTACGGGGTGCGCGCGGCAGGGGGCACCGGCCCGGGCCTGGAAGGGGTACGGGTACGGCGCACGGACCAGGAACGGCGCACGGGCCGGGAACGGGCGCGGCGCCCCGCCGCCCGGGTGGGGCGGCGGGGCGCCGTGCGCGTGGGAGTGCGGGCCGGCCGGGCTCAGCCCGGGATCAGTCCGTCGTCCGAGAGCATCTCGCGGACCTCGTCGAGCGTGGCGTCGGGTTCCGGAAGGATCAGCTCGGAGGGTTCCAGCGCCGCGTCCGGCAGCGGTTCGCCGAGCCGGCGGATCGCGTCGAGCAGAGCGCCCAGAGTTCGGCGGAAGCCTTCCTCGTCGCCGCGCTCCATCTCGGCGAGCAGTTCGTCGTCGAGCTTGTTGAGTTCGAGAAGGTGGCTGTCCGCCACCCTCCACTGACCCTCCCCCATGATCCTTACGATCATGACGAGCCGTCCTTACTGCGAGTCGGGGGTACCGCTGCCAGGGTTACCGCTTGCCAGGGCTACTGCTTGTCGAACTTCGGGTGCGAGGACTGCTGCGAGGACTGGGACTGCGCCTGGTCCTGCGGCGTACCGCCCTCGATCGCCTGCTGCGACGCGGACGGCCCTCCCGCCAGCTCCGCCTTCATCCGCTGGAGCTCCAGCTCGACGTCCGTACCGCCCGAGAGGCGGTCCAGCTCGGCCTGGATGTCGTCCTTGGCGAGCCCGGACTGGTCGTCCAGGGCCCCCGAGGCCAGCAGCTCGTCGATCGCGCCCGCCCGGGCCTGCAGCTGGGCGGTCTTGTCCTCGGCGCGCTGGATCGCCACGCCGACGTCGCTCATCTCCTCCGAGATGCCGGAGAAGGACTCCGCGATCCGGGTCTGCGCCTGGGCCGCGGTGTACGTCGCCTTGATCGTCTCCTTCTTCGTGCGGAAGGCGTCGACCTTGGCCTGCAGCCGCTGCGCGGCCAGCGTCAGCTTCTCCTCCTCGCCCTGCAGCGTCTGGTGCTGCACCTCGAGGTCGGTCACCTGCTGCTGCAGCGCCGCCCGCCGGGACAGCGCCTCGCGGGCGAGGTCCTCGCGGCCGAGCGCCAGCGCCTTGCGGCCCTGGTCCTCCAGCTTGGCGGACTGGCCCTGGAGCTGGTTCAGCTGCAGCTCCAGGCGCTTGCGCGAGGTCGCGACGTCCGCGACGCCCCGGCGCACCTTCTGCAACAGCTCCAGCTGCTTCTGATAGGAGTAATCGAGGGTCTCGCGCGGATCCTCGGCCCGGTCAAGGGCCTTGTTTGCCTTCGCGCGGAAGATCATCCCCATACGCTTCATGACACCGCTCATGGGCCTCGCGCGCCCCCTTCATTCAGCTCGCCAGCACACCTCTACAGACCCCACAGTACGGGCCCTGGTTCCATTACCCCACTGTTCTGTTGCGGATGCGCTCATCCTTAGGAACGATCACAGTTCGATGACCTCAGGCCCAGGGAGTAGGTGAGGGGCTGGGGGTCTCGTCGGCGAGCACGTAACCTTGGAGTCGTGTTCCGACGTCGTTCCCAAAGCGAGCAGACCGCGTCCACCACTGTGGTGGACGACCGGCAGCCCCGCGACCCGCAGGCTCCCAAGGGCCGCCCCACCCCCAAACGCAGCGATGCCCAGACGCAGCGCCGCAAGGCGGTGACCGCACCCACCGACCGCAAGGCCGCCACCAAGCAGGCCCGTGAGGCCAGGCGCGCC
>NZ_DATCVQ010000733.1:0-4652 GCF_036566765.1 Streptomyces sp. | reverse complement strand
CTGGCAGACCAGCGGCTTCGGCCGGTGGCCGTCCCGGCGATCGGGCGCGGGACGACCACCGGCGCAGAGCGGTCAGAACAGGGAGTAGAGCAGCCTGTTCGGCGAGCCGTTGCCCGCACTCTTCACGACGCCGCTCGTCGTGGCGGCGACCATCGCGTCCCGGACCTGCGCCGGTGTGGCGAGGGGTGGGCGGCGAGGTAGAGGGCGGCGACCCCTGCCACGTGCGGCGTGGCCATGGACGTACCGCTGATGGTGTTGGTGGCGGTGTTGCCGCTGTTCCAGGACGAGGTGATGCCGACGCCCGGGGCGAACAGATCGACGCAGGTGCCGTAGTTGGACCACGACGCCTTCGTGTCGGTCTTGTCCGTCGCGCCGACGGTGATCGCCTCGGGCACCCGGGCGGGGGAGTAGTTGCAGGCGTCCTGTGCCCTGCCGCCCTGGTTGCCGTTCCCGGCGGCGACCGCGTAGCTGACGCCGGAGGCGACCGAGCGCTTGACGGCGTCGTCGAGCGCGGCATCCGTTCGTGCTGTTGAACACCGAGAAGACCGCCGAGCGCGGACGCTTCGACGCCGCACACGAGCTGGGGCACTTGGTTCTGCACGGTGAGGAGCAGGTACCCCGCGGGCCCCAGGCCGAAGGCGAAGCACACCGCTTCGCTGCGGCCCTGCTCATGCCGGCCGCAGACGTTCTGGCACACGCCCCTCGCAACCCGAGCACCACCTGGATCCTGCAGGCGAAGCGACGCTGGAAAGTCGCCGCCATGGCACTCGCCCACCGCCTGCACGAACTCAACCTCACCACCGAATGGCAGTACCGCACGCACTGCGTCGAGCTCAGTCGCATGGGCTACCGGAAGTCGGAGCCCCAGAGCACGCTTACGCGGGAAACTTCCCAGGTGCTGGGCAAGGTCTTCGCCGCTCTCCGAGCGGAAGGCACCCCGCTGGCGGAAATCGCACGCGATCTCGACCTGAGGCCGGCGGACCTCAGTGACCTGATCTTCGGCTTGGTGGTCATCGCCCAGGAGGGCGGGCGCGGTGGCACCCGTACGACTGCCTCCCGTAGGCCGCAGCTCTCCGTCGTGCGCTGACACTCGCCTTTGCGTGTGCGGAGGAACGTTCCGCCGGTCGGAAGTGGCGCGAGTCACAGCGAAGTCGCGCTCGCATTCTGAGACAGATCTGCCCCTGCGTCACCTACGTGGTGCAGGGGCAGACCTGTCGTCAGGGCATATCCCCGAGTTGGGGCACGCGGAGGGCACGGCAGCCCCCGACAGGTCTAGACGACGACGAAGGCCCTGGTCTCTGACCAGGGCCTTCGTTCACGAGCGGATGACGGGAATCGAACCCGCGCTATAAGCTTGGGAATCACCGATCTTGGGCGCGGCTGCGGGGCCCTGACCAGCGCAAACGGCTTCCAGGGAGCCCGGAAGGCCTCCCCGTTGCACCCGCCATTGACCGTGGTTCCCCGCCTTATCTGGCACGCGATCTGGCACGGCTCGGAGCTATCCAGCCTCTGCGGTCCGCCACGCGTCGGTGATGCAACCCTCCTCCATGTCCCACCACTCTTCATCGACCCCGTGGTGAAGAAGTCGCTTGATCCTGCCGAGCTTGGCGTCCGGCGGGATGTCGAGGGCCACCATGCGGAACTGCTCAATACCCTCACCGCCCGCAGCCAGCTTGTGGAAGACGTTGAGTACGGTCTGTCGGGCTGCCGCTGAACCGCCGCCGCGCAGCACGATCAATCGGATCGTGCAGTTGGCCGAGGGGCGGATCACACTGCCAGCCCACCTGGCCCCTTCATCGTCAGTGGAAGTCTCGACGGCATCGCCGATGGCCACGCCCCGCACGAAGAAGGGGGTGTTCGCCAACTCAACCGCTCCGTCACCGCGTTCGATGGCCCAAAGACTCTCCACCGCGGCGGGTGGCCAGTCGTTCTCGATCTCAAGTCGGAAGTGGACCTTCACGTACGCCGGGGCCGGCTCATCCATGCCTGACAGCATGCACGATCACCATGACAGCGACCGGTCCCACCTTCGTTCGAGCCGGGCCGGACGGGCTGACATCCGCTCTAGGAGTTCGATCAGATATCCCTACCACTGGCGCTATCGGGTCTGCCTACGCTGCCGATGTGCATGCATGGCCGGTGCCGTCCGCCGTCGTTGATGTCAGGCCTCGATGTCAGTCCCTTCTGCTCCAGCCACGGCCGCCGGTAGGTAGACGCGGCGGCCCTGGCTCAGGATTTCTCCGGGTTGACAGTTGGAGCGGGTACTCAAGGTCAGCCACTGGCGACGTCAGGTCGTAGGGCTACCGCTTCACCCGGCCGCGGATGGCGAGGGCGGCGAAGCCGAGCAGGATCGGCTCGCCAATGCGGGACGCCATCTCGGAGTACGTGCCGACAGTGGTCAACTCTTGCCCGGAGGCGCGGAAAACCACCGAGTTGATGACGACACGCAGCGACTTCTCGAACCGCTCAGTCGACAGTCGATCCCGAAGCGAGCCGTCTGGGTTTATGGGATCGGGCGTGTCACTCGTCATCGTGATGCGCCGACCGTCGACCGTACCCGTGGTCAACGACTTTGAGCCGTCCTTGGGCAGGCCCCAAAGCATCATCACCAACACAGTAAGAGTCATGGCCAGCATTAGCCATCCTATTGCGCGCGAGGCCCGGAGACCGTAGCCGGAGAGCGCCCAGTATGACGTGAGCAGCATGCGCTCAGACCGGGGTATGTCGTCGGCGTGACGACGCATCTCCATTTCGCCGTAGTAGAAATCTGCAGCTCCGGGTTCGTGCTTGTTATCTTCGAAGCTCTTGCGTAATTTCCGGTACACGGGTGCCAGCGCGGCTGGCTCCAGGACTTCTTCCCCTTCTGGTGCAGGTGTCCAGCCCACCTGCACCCGCGAAGCGGGCAGCACGCCAGTGATGCTCTTCAGCCAGTGTCCGGCGCGGCGTCCAGCGCACCGGCCGCATCCCACGTCGACGTAGACCGGACGGGGCGACAGCCAGCGCATAGAGCCCCTCCAGTTGCAACTGATCGAGGTGAATCGTCCCGGCGAACAGAGTCTCGGTGAGGTCGACGTCGGTAAGCACGAGGTGCGCGGCATCCACACCCCGCAGCGACATGACTCGCACGCGGGGGTCTGTCAGATCTGCTTCGGGTAGATTCTCTGCGCCGTACAAGGTGAAGGGCCGGGAGCGGGCGGCGATGCTCACCGGGTACTCCACTACCGCGTCGCTGAGGTCAACTGTGGCGTACCGCAGGCGCAGTGCTGCAGTAGACAGCCAGCGTGTCCGCCGACACCGCAGGCTTGCAGTCGCCGCCTCAACCGTCACGGCGGCCCCGAAAACTGCCTCCGAGAGATCAAGCTCCCCATTGGAGACCAACGGTCCTATTGTGGAAGCGGTCTCAAGAACTGTCCCCACGAAGCCGGCATAGTGATCGATCTCCACTCCCTCGAAACGAGCGTCGCCGCTGAACTTAGCCCCGTTGAACCAGGCTCCGTTGCGGAACTGCGCCACGGCGAAGTAGGCATCTCTGTTGAAATTCGCCCCGCGGAACTTGGCTCCGCCACGAAACTGCGCCCCGCTAAACCAGACGCGGCCACTGAACTCCGCGCCTTCGAAATCAGCGCCGTCTTCGAACTTCACCCCATCAAACTCGACGTCGGCGCTAAATGACGCCTGACCAAACCTGGCCTTGCCATTGAACACGGCTTCGCTGAACTTGGTCTCACCACTGAACTCCGCCTCGCGAAACCAGGCGTTGCCCCTGAACCGTGCTTCGTTGAACCAGACTGAGCCCAGGCGGGTTGGACCTGTGGTGGGTTCATGGAACGCTGCGAGCAGTTCGCACAGCAGATGCTCGGTGAAGCTCGTACCGCGGTGGTCGAGGTTGGCTCCAGGGTGCAGGCCGGCAAGATACGCGGAGCGGTCAGCAGCGCTTAGGTGTGCCAGACATTCGGCGTACGGTTCGACCCGGCGGCCGCGACAGCCAACGGGGTCCGCACCCTGCCCACAATGTGGCCAGTGGGGAGCGCTCAGGGCACCGGCTGCGTCGGGTGTAGTGGCGGTCATACGGGGAGGGACGCAGGACGGAGTAGGCCAGGTTGCCGTACCGCGCCTGCACCGAGCACATACTGACCGTACGAGCGCCGGGACGCTCCCTTCCGGCGTGCGACGTTCGGTAGGAAGTAGAAGAAGGCGCGTAAGGCGGCCGGCCTGCCCGACGGGTTCACCTTCTACGACCTTCGCCACACCGGGCACACGCTCTCGACGCAGTCCGGCGCCACGCTCAAGGACACGATGGTCCGCGCCGGCCAGTCCTCAGAGAAGGCGGCCATGATCTACCAGCATTCGAACCTCGACCGGCAGCGCGAGGTCGCCGCGGGGATCAACGCCCGCGTCCAATCCCTCCGCACCAAAGCAGCCGACCCATCTGGCACGGATCTGGCACGCAACCAATAGAAAGCTCTACGCAACACAAAAGCCCCGGGTCTCTGACCCGGGGCTTTGCAGTGGAGCGGATGACGGGAATCGAACCCGCGCTATAAGCTTGGGAAGCTCATGTTCTACCATTAAACTACATCCGCGCGTCGGTCGGTGATCCGTACCGTAGCGTCACACACTGTACCTCATCCCGGACTCCCGACGTGTCGCGT
>NZ_DATCVQ010000732.1:0-22975 GCF_036566765.1 Streptomyces sp. | reverse complement strand
CAGCGGCCCCGCCCCTTCTCATGTGTCCGTCGCGTCCCGCCCCAGCAGGTCGTGCTCCCGGATCAGCCAGCAGATCGCGGTCAGGCGCAGGGTGGCGAAGTCGTGGCCGACCGGCTCGACCCAGTCGACCTCGGAGAGCCGGTCGGTGAACCCGAGGACGTAGTCGGACAGGTCCTCGCCCCGCACGGACCGGCCGTACGGCAGGTCCGTGGCCCGCCGCTGCGCGGGGATGAGCGCGTCGCACACGGCCGCCGCGTGCTGGTCGACCGCGGCCACCAGGCCCGGCTCGAAGGTGAACTCCGAGAGCCGGGGCATGTAGGCGGCGGCGACTCCGACCAGAGGGGAGCCGGGCGAATCGTTCATCTCTCCACATTAGGTCCGTACCGGTGCGTTCAGGCCGTGAGCTTGGTCGCAGCGTCGGGGTGCTCTCCGGAGACGTGCTCTGCGGACAGGTCCGGGGTGCGCGCCGCGCCCGCCCGCACCCCCGCCGCGCTCACCACGGCCCCCAGCGCGACCATTGCCACCGGCGCCACCAGGGCGGCCCGGAATCCGTCGAGGCCGCCGCCGGCGATCCCGTGCACCGCCGTCACCGCCGAGATGCCGACCGCGGAGCCGAACTGCGTGGCGGTGGTGAGCAGTCCGCTCGCCAGCCCCTGCTCCTCCTCCGCGACGCCGTCGGTGCCGGCGATGGTGAGCGGGCCGTACGCCAGCGCGAAGGCGAGGCCGGTGAGCAGCAGGGTGGGGAACATCGCCGCGTACGACCAGTCCGGGCCGACCGGCAGGAACAGCGCGTACGCGACGACCGCGAGCACGAACCCGCCGAGGATCACCCGGGCGTTGCCGAACCGGGCCACCAGGCGCGGGGTGAGCGTCGGGGCGAGAATCGCGTCGACGCCCATCACCAGGAGCGCGAACGCGGTCTCCAGGGACGACCAGCCGCGCAGCTCCTGCAGGTAGAGCGTGGCGACGAACTGGAAGCCGAAGAAGGAGCCGACGAAGAGCAGCGCCCCGAGATCGGCGCGGATCACGGAGCCCTTGCGCAGCAGCCCGAGCCGTACGAGCGGGGTGGCGGCCCGCCGCTCGACGGCGACGAACGCCCAGCCGAGCAGGAGCCCGGCGGCGAGCACGGCGAGGGTGACGGGCAGGCCGTCGAGCCCGTGCTCGAAGCGGACGATCCCGTACGCGAGCAGCAACATCGCCCCGGCGGCGGTCAGCGCCCCGCCCAGGTCGAAGCCCTCGCCGGTCCGCTCCGCGCGGGACTCCTTCGGGACCAGCCGCAGGGCGACCAGCAGGAGCGCGGCGGCGAGCAGCACCGGCGCGAAGAAGACCCAGCGCCAGCCGAACTGGGTGAGCAGTCCGCCGATGACCAGGCCGAGCGAGAAGCCGCCGGCGGCGGTGCCGGCGAAGACCAGCAGGGCCTGGTTGCGCTGCGGGCCCTCCTCGTACGAGGTGGTGATGATCGACAGCGCGGCCGGGGTCATGAACGCGGCGGCGACACCGGTCACGAACCGGGCCGTGATCAGCATCCAGCCCTCGGTCGCGAAGCCGCCGAGGCCGGAGAAGACGAGGAAGACGGCGAGCCAGCCGAGGAACATGCGGCGGCGGCCGAGGAGGTCGGCGGCCCGCCCGCCGAGCAGGGTGAAGCCGGCGTAGCCGAGGACGTACGCGGACATCACCCAGGCCGCGGCGCCGGTGGACAGTCCGAGATCGGATCGGATGGCGGGGACGGCGACGGCGAGCATGGCGACGTCGATGCCTTCGAGGAAGATCGTCCCGCAGAGGACGAGGAGCAGACTCCAGGCGCGTACGGACACAGCTGTCTCCAAAGCAGGAGGAAGTAGGGGCAGTTACCGACGTGAGGGTCGGTTCCCTCTTGTAACCACCTGCATCCTGCGGCAGCATGACGTGCCATGGAAGAAGGCACTTTGAAGTCACCGAGTCACTGCCGAGTGACCGAGGCCGGCGGGGACACCGACCCCTTCCAGTGGGACACCCGGGAGGACTGCGAGGTCCGGCAGATCCTCGACCGGATCGCCGACAAGTGGTCACTGCTGGTCATCGCCCTGCTCGACCGCCGGAAGCTGCGCTTCACGGAGCTGCGCCGGGAGATCGACGGCATCAGCCAGCGCATGCTGACGGTCACGCTGCGCCAGCTGGAGCGCGACGGCCTGGTGAAGCGGACGGTGCACCCGGTGGTGCCGCCGCGCGTCGACTACGAACTGACGCCGCTGGGCGGCACGTTGCACACGACCATCCGCTCGCTGGTGATGTGGACGGAGCTGCACCAGAACGAGATCGCGGTGGCGCGGGAGGCCTACGACGCGCGGGAGGCGGCGGAGGCGGCAGAGGCGGTGGCGGCGGAGGCCCAGGCGGCGACCGCCGCGGTCTGATGCCTGTAGGCCGACCGCCCGCTACGGCGCCAGGTTCCGCTCCACCTCCCCCATCACGCCCTGCCAGTGGGCGCGTTGGCGCTCGCGCTCGGCCGCGTCGGCCATCCGCTCCTGGTGGAAGCGGAGGACGGTCCTGCCCTCCCCGGCGGCCGAGACGGCGACCTGGAGGGTCGTCGGGCCGTACGTGAGGCGGACCCGGTCCCCCGGTCGGTAGCTGCGCAGTTCGCCGGCGACGCCGTCGGCGGTCTCGTACGGCTCCCCCTTCTCCGTCGGCAGGGAGGCGCCGGACCCGAGCCACAGCGCGACGCCCTCGGGGCTCACGACGAAGTCCCAGACGGCGGCGAGCGGCAGCGGGAAGGTCTTGGAGACGCCGATCTCCCAGCCGGCGTCGCGGGTCAGCCCTGTGGGCATCATTTCTCCCCTTCCGTGTGGGTACGGGCCCGGTGCGCCCGCACCTTGTGGCGGTTGCCGCACCTGTCCATGGAGCACCAGCGGCGGCGCCCGGGGCGGGAGGTGTCGGCGAAGAGCAGTGCGCAGTCGTCCGCGCCGCAGACGCGGATCCGGTCGGCGTACGGCCCGGTCAGCAGCTCCACCGCGTCGCGCGCGACCGTCCCGAGCAGCGCGGAGCCGGTGGCCCCGGGGGCCCAGGCGCGGGTCCCGTCCGCGGCGACCTTCGTGACGAGGGGGGCGCGGGCGGCGGCGGCGTTGAGCACGTCGAGGTCGGCGGCGGGCAGGGGTTCGCCCTGCGCCCGGGCGAGGGCGAGCCGCCAGAGCGCGTCGCGGGTCGTCCGTACGGCGGCGAGCTCGTCGTCCGTCACGACGAGGTCGAGCCCCGGGGCGAGCCGGCAGTCGCGGACCCAGTCGAGCAGCCCTTCGGTCCGGTCGAGCACCTCGTACTGGGCGGCGACGGGCCCGGTGCCGCCGGTGAGCAGGAGCTCCAGGGACAGGGCGCCGGCGTCGAAGCGGAAGACCTGACCGTCGCGGTGGTGCAGCGTCATGGCGGTTGCGGTTGCGGGCTCACTCACGTAACCACTATAAGTGGTTACCATGACAACGCTCCACTGGAAGCTTGTGATCGACGCGGCCGACCCGCACGCCCAGGCCGCCTTCTGGGCCGAGACGCTCGGCTATCTGGACGAGGACCACAGCGCGCTCGTCGAGCGCCTGCTGGCCGTCGGCGCGGTCCCGCCGGACGTGACGCTGACCCACGCCGGCCGGCTCGGCTGGCGCGATCTCGCCGCCGTCCGTCATCCGGACGACCCGTACGAGCCCGAGTCGGGCACCGGCCTGGGCCGGCGGCTGCTCTTCCAGCGCGTCCCCGAGAAGAAGACCGTCAAGAACCGGCTCCACATCGACGTCCACGCCGCGCCCGGCAGACGGGACGCGGAAGTCGCCCGCCTGGAGGGCCTGGGCGCGACGGTCCTGCGTCGTGTCGCGGAGCAGGGCGGCGAGTGGACCGTGATGGCCGACCCGGAGGGCAACGAGTTCTGCGTGCAGTGACGGCGAGGCCGGGCGCACGGGGATGAACGGCCGTGCCCTGGGCGAGCACCGATCGTTCACCCGGTCATGAACAAGATCATCACGGCCGTCGCGCTCGCGCTCGCGGGCGCCGCCGCCCTCGCCTCCCCCGCCCACGCCGACAACGACAGCAACTTCGGCAGCGGCGTCAACGCCGCGAACAACTGGAACTTCACGGCCGCCGCCGTGTGCCTGCAGGAAGTCGCGGTGGTACCCGTCCTGGGCGACTGGGTCGGGGACCACGCCAACAACTGCTCCAACGGCAACGTCATCGACCACTCGAAGTAGTCCGAACGGTCCTACGGGGCTTGTCGGCGCACCTCGAAGCGGAGGCAGCCGTACTCGACGGCCCGGACGTGCACGAGAGCGACGCCCGGGTCCGCGAAGGCCTCCGCGAACGCCTTGTCGAAGCCTCGGCCGGCTCCTCGGGAATCTCCAGGAGCCGGCAGCCTAAGTCGTAGCGACGGAGGGTGCGCAGCGCGCCCGGGCCGGACGAACGGGTACGCGTCGGGGTCCGCACCCGGAGCCGGACCGGTCCGTAGCATGGGGCCGCATGGCCACCTTCGTGCACCTCACCCCCGCCGCCCACACCGCACGGATACGGCGCGGCGGGATCCGGGCGCAGGGGCGCGAGGAGTGGCGGGGCGTGTTCATGTTCCCCGTGCTGCCCTCGTACACGCTCACGCATCAGTGGCTGCGTGAGCTGTCGCGGCGGCCCGGGCCGCGCCAACTCGTGGCGGTGCACCTGAAGTTGGCGGACTCCGAGTCCGTACGCGTGGGGCGGTACAACGACCGCGAACCGGTCATGACCACAGCCGCGGACGCCGTGCGGCGGATCGCCGCGCTGGAGGACGCGCGCGGCTGGGAGGTCTTCCTGCCTCGGGCCGTCGCGGCCCGCGAGGTGCGCGGGATCCGCGCCGTGCGGCAGGTCAACGGGTGGCGGTACTTCCCGAACGCGCACGGCGTGACGCCCTGCACCTGCTTCGGCTGCCGGGTCCGCGGGGAGTACGGGTCCCAGCGGCTGCGCCGCCGCCGGCCTCACCCGTACGACGGGCCGCCGCCCCCGCCGCGCGTCCTGCTCGCGCGGCTCGACGCCGCCGAGGAGCGGGGCGACACGGCCGCGCTGCGCGAGGCGCTGAACTGGTACGGGATGCGCCGCCGCGGACCGCTCCCCCGGCTCGCCGGACTCGCCCGGCACCCCGACCCGGCCGTCCGGACCGCGCTCGTCGAGGCCGTGGCGTACTGGTCGACGCCCGGAGTCCTGGACCTGCTGCGGGAGTTGGCGGACGATCCGCACCCCGATGTGCGCGAGGCCGTCGCCGACGCGCTCGAAGCGCTGGCCGACGACGACGAGCCCGAAGCGCCGGCCGACGACGAGCCCGAAGCGTAGGACGGTCGTCCGTTCAGCGAACAGCCCTGACCGGTTTCCGCTCTTGACGGTGGATCAAACTCTCGTCGAACATTCACCCGCACCACGCACAGCTCTCGCACGTTTCCGTTCCATCCCCGTTCGGAATCCGGAGCCCCCACATGAACCTCTCCGTACACAGACGTGCCACCGCGCTCGCGGCACTCACCGCCCTCGCCGTCTCCGGCCTCGCCGGGACGACGGCGAGCGCGACCCCGCCCGCCGCGCCGAGCGCGCCCTCCGGCGCCCTCGCCGCGCCCGACATCCCGGTCGCCAACGTCAAGCAGCACCTCACCGACCTGCAGTCGATCGCCACCGCCAACGGCGGCAACCGGGCGCACGGGCGCACCGGCTACAAGGCGTCCATCGACTTCGTGAAGGCCAAGCTGGACGCGGCCGGCTACACCACGACCGTCACGCAGTTCACGTACAACGGGACCACCGGCTACAACCTGATCGCCGACTGGCCCGGCGGCGACCCGAACCAGATCGTGATGGCCGGCTCGCACCTCGACTCGGTGAGCTCCGGGGCCGGGATCAACGACAACGGCTCCGGCTCCGCCGCGGTCCTGGAGATCGCGCTCGCGGTCGCGCGCGCCAACTACCAGCCCAACAAGCACCTGCGGTTCGGCTGGTGGGGCGCGGAGGAGCTCGGCCTCATCGGGTCGAACCGCTACGTCGCGAGCCTGCCGACCGCCGAGCGCGCGAAGATCAGCGGCTATCTGAACTTCGACATGATCGGCTCGCCGAACCCGGGCTACTTCGTCTACGACGACGACCCGACCATCGAGCAGACCTTCAAGGACTACTTCGCGGGGATCGGCGTCCCGACCGAGATCGAGACCGAGGGCGACGGACGCTCGGACCACGCCTCGTTCAAGAACGCCGGCATACCCGTCGGCGGTCTGTTCACCGGCGCCAGCCGGGTCAAGACCAGCGCCCAGGTACAGAAGTGGGGCGGCACCGCCGCTGCCTTCGACCGCTGCTACCACTCGTCCTGCGACAACATCTCGAACATCAACGACACCGCCCTGGACCGCAACAGCGACGCCGCCGCGCACGCGGTCTGGACGCTGTCGGGCGCGACGACCCCGCCGACCGGCCCGGTCTTCGAGAACGCCGCCGACGTCTCCATCCCGGACAACGGGGCGGCCGTGACCTCCACGGTCACCGTCTCCGGCGTCGCCGGGAACGCCCCCGCCACCCTCAAGGTCGGGGTCGACATCATCCACACCTGGCGCGGCGACCTGGTCGTCGACCTGGTGGCCCCGGACGGCTCGGTCTACAACCTCAAGCCGTTCTCGTCCGGCGACTCGGCGGACAACGTCCAGACCACGTACACGGTCAACGCCTCCACCGAGGTCGCCAACGGCGCCTGGAAGCTGCGGGTCCAGGACAAGGCCGCCCAGGACACCGGCTACATCAACAACTTCAAGCTGACGTTCTGACGCCCTGGCGTCCTGGCGTCCTGACGCAAAAGAACTCCCGGGTGGGACGGTGACGCGCGGTCCCGCCCCACCCGGGGTCCCAACTGCCCTGCCCCTAGGGGCTACTTGGCCGCGTTCGCGGCCTTCACCAGCGCGTCCGGCGTGACCGCGCCCACGTACACCGTGCCGTTGTCCGTGATCAGCGCGTTGACGATCTTGGTCTTGAAGACGGTGCCGGAGCCGAACTTCCCGTGCACCTCGTCGCCGAGCGAGTCCAGGAAGCCCTGCATCTCCTTCGGGGCGTCGTCCGTCTTCGGCGCCGGCGCACCCGAGTCGATCTTGGCGATCGTCGTCCAGCCCTCACCGATGATCACTGGGCCGCCGTCCTTCAGGCCGCCCTTGCCGCCCTGCTTCGGGCCCAGGTCGCCGAACAGGCCCTCCAGCTCCTTCGGGACCTCGTTGCGCCCCTCGTGCTCCGCCTTGTCGGCCGCGCCCTCGGTCACCTTCGCGCCCTTGGGAGCCTGGAAGGTCGAGGCCGCCGGCTTGCCGAAGTCCACCTTGGTGAAGCCCGCGTCCAGCACGGCCTTGCCGCCCGAGGTCGACGCCAGCGTGAACTTCAGCGGCACGCCGTTCTGCGCGTCCACCGCGATCTTGATCGACTCGACGGTCGAGCCGCTCTGCTTCGGCTTGACGACCAGCTGGTACGCGTCCCGGCCGGCCACCCGGGCGGTGCCGCCGACCGTGACCGAGGTGGTCTTGTCCGCGGCCTTCAGGACCTCGTCCGCGAGCGCCTTCGGGGTGCTCGGGAGCTCCTGCGACTTCTCGTGCCCGCGCTTGGGGCCGTCCTTCGGGCCGTCGGCGTCCTTCTCGTGGACGGCCTCGTTCGCCTTGCTGTCGTACGCCCACACGTCGTCGCCGTTGTGGATCAGGCTGTACTCCTCCTGGCCCTCCAGGAAGGTCAGCCGCTGCTTCTCCGGGCCGTCGGCCGCCACCTTGAGCGTGTGGCTGCCGGACACCAGCTCGGTCAGCTTCGCGGTCGGGTCGGTCGAGGGCTTGCCCGAGCCGGAGTCCGAGCCGGCGAGGCCCGCGAGCCCGGCGAGGGACGGCAGGCCCAGGTCGGTGCTGACCTTGACGGTGCCGGAGAGGGTCTGGGTGTCCGAGGCCGCGATCTTCTCGATGAGCTGCTGCGCGGTGATGTCCGGCAGCTCGGGGTCACCGGACGCCGCGAGGGCCGGGACGAGCCCGATCGTCGCCGCGGCCACGCCGGCCACCGCGACCGGGACGACGTAACGAGTCGCCCGGCGCCGCCCGCGCTCGGCGGTGGTCTCAGTGCTGTCGTTCGGTGCCATGGTCTGTCCTACCTCCGTGGTCGATGACTCCATCTGACCAAAACGGCGGTACGGAATCGTCAGACTGCGGGCTCAACCTCACGTACTGCTACGGGATGACCCGACCCTGAGGAGCCCTAGCCCGCGCGGTGGACCACCGCGTCGCACAGCTCGCCGAGCGCGGTCTTCGCGAAGCCCTCGGGCAGCGGCGACAGCATGGCCCGGGCCTCCTCCGCGTAGCGGACGGTGTCCCGGCGGGCCTGCTCCAGTGCCGGGTGCTCGCGCAGCCGGCGCAGTACCTCGGCGAGCCTGTCGTCGTCCGTGAGGTCGCCGTCGACCAGCGCGACGAGCTCCAGGTCCTCCGGGCGGCCGTGCGCCGCGGCGGCGGCGCGCAGGTGCAGCACCGGCAGCGTCGGGATGCCCTCGCGCAGGTCGGTTCCGGGGGTCTTGCCGGACTCGTGCGAGTCGGACGCGATGTCGAGGACGTCGTCGGCGAGCTGGAAGGCGACGCCGAGCCGCTCGCCGTACTGGGCGAGGACGTCGATGACGCTGTCGTCCGCACCGGACTCTATGGCTCCGAGACGGCAGGAGACGGCGACCAGCGAGCCGGTCTTGCCGCCGAGGACCTCGAGGTAGTGGTCCACCGGATCGACGCCGTCGCGCGGTCCGGCGGTCTCCAGGATCTGGCCCGTCACCAGGCGCTCGAACGACTCCGCCTGGATGCGAACGGCATCGGGACCGAGGTCCGCGAGGAGGTGCGACGCACGGGCGAACAGGAAGTCACCCGTGAGGACGGCCACCGAGTTGCCCCAGCGGCTGTTGGCGCTGGGGACTCCGCGCCGCACTTCTGCCTCGTCCATGACGTCGTCGTGGTACAGCGTCGCGAGATGGGTGAGCTCGACGACGACGGCGGAGGGCACGACGCCCGGCGCGAACGGGTCGCCGAACTGCGCGGCCAGCATCACCAGCAGCGGCCGGAAGCGCTTGCCGCCGGCCTTGATCAGGTGCTGCGCGGCCTCCGTGATGAACGGCACCTCGCTCTTGGTGGCTTCGAGGAGGCCGGCCTCCACCGCTGCCAATCCGGTCTGGACATCGGCCTCGAGAGCCTGGTCCCGCACGCTCAGCCCGAACGGCCCGACGACGGTCACGAGGGGGTCTCCTGTCTCCTGATGTCTGCAGAGGTTCACACGGATTGTCGATGTGTCGCTGGATTCGCTCAAGTCAGCGTATCCGGTCGCGTTTCGATCACCTTGAGCGCCTTCCCGCGACCGCCGGTATGTTCAGGATCGGCTCATACGATCAGGAGCGTCCGCTTTGTCCAGAAGCATCAGCATCCGCAGCGACTTCCCGTACGAGACCGTCCACGAGGACGTCCGCATCCCACTGCCGGACAGTACGCGGTTGTACGCGCGCGTCTGGCGGCCGGTCACCGACGAGCCCGTTCCCGCTCTTCTGGAGTATCTGCCGTACCGGCTGACCGACTGGACCGCGCCCCGCGACGCGCAGCGCCACCCCTGGTACGCGGGCCACGGCTATGCCTCCGTACGGGTCGACCTGCGCGGGCACGGCAACAGCGAGGGCCTGCCCGGCGACGCGCACGACGCGACCGAGCTGGCCGACGCCGTGGCGGTGGTGGAGTGGCTCTCCGCGCAGCCCTGGTGCTCCGGCCGGGTCGGCATGTTCGGCAGCTCCTGGGGCGGCCTGGCCGCCCTCCGGGTCGCCGCGCTCGCCCCGGAGCCGCTGCGGGCCGTCGTCGCCGTCTGCGCCACCGACGACCGCTACGAGGACGACGTCCACTACAAGGGCGGCTCGGTCCTCGCGGTCGACATGCACGCCTGGGCCGCGACGATGCTGGCGTTCGTCTGCCGGCCGCCCGACCCGCGGTACGCGGGCGAGGAGTGGCGCGCGATGTGGCTGAGCCGTCTGGAGGCGGTACGGCCCCTCGTGCACACCTGGCTGGCCCACCAGACCCGCGACGACTACTGGCGGGGCACCGCGAGCCAGGAGAGCCTGTACGAGGGCCTCTCCGGCGCACAGGCGGCCGTCCTGGCCGTCGGCGGCTGGCAGGACCCGTACCGCAACGCGGTGCTGCGGCTCGTCGAACGGCTCCCTCAGGACCGGGTGCGCGGGATCATCGGCCCCTGGGCTCACCAGTACCCGGACCGCGGGCTGCCGCCCGGCCCGTCGATCGGCTTCCTGCAGGAGACCCTGCGCTGGTGGGACCGCCACCTGAAGAACGACACGGCCTTCGGCGCGGGCGACGTGATGGCCGAGCCGCTGCTGCGCTCCTGGATCACCGCCTCGCACCCGCCGGCCACGGTGTACGAGGAGCTGCCGGGCCACTGGGCGACCGACCCGTCCTGGCCCTCGCCGTACGTCACACCCGTCCGGTACGCGCTGGGCGGCGAGCCGGTCCTGGTCCGCTCGCCGCAGCACACCGGCCTGGACGCGGGCCGCTTCCTGCCGCTCGGCCACGACGCCGACCTGCCGCCCGACCAGCGCGACGAGGACGCCCATTCGGCCTGCTTCGACTTCCCCGTCCCCGCGGAGGCCGAGCCGCTGGAGATCCTGGGCCGGCCGCGGGCGACCCTGACGCTGCGCTGCGACGCCCCCACCGGCCAGGTGGTCGCCCGGCTCTGCGACGTCGCCCCGGACGGCGCCTCGACCCTGGTCACCCGGGGCGTGCTCAACCTCTCCGCCCGCTACGGGACCGACCGCGCGGTGGAGGCGCAGGTCGGCGAGACGGAGGACGTGCTGATCGACCTGGACGCCGCCGGGCACGCCTTCGCGCCCGGCCACCGGGTCCGCCTCGCGGTCTCCTCCGCGTACTGGCCGTGGATCTGGCCGCAGCCGGACGCGGCGGGCTTCACCCTCTTCCCGGTCGGCTCCGGCCTCACCCTGCCGATCCGCTCCCACACCGGGGACGCGGTCGAGTTCGAGCGGCCGGAGCACGCCGAGCCGCTGGAGGTGGTGATCCCGGCGACCCTGGAGGAGCCCCGGCCGGAGCGGCTGGTGGTGCGGGACGTGGCGAAGGGCGAGTGGCGCCTGGAGGTCGACCCGGGGCCCGGCGGCACCCGGGTCCACCCGGACGGCCTGGAGGTCACCGAGGAGGCCCTGGAGACGTACACGATCGCCGAGGACGACCCGCTGTCCGCCCGCACCCGCTCGGACTGGTCCATCCGGCTGCACCGCCCGGAGGACGCCTGGGACGTCCACGTCACCACCCGCTCGGAGCTCACCTGCGACGCGGACGCGTTCACCGCCTCGGACGAGGTGATCTGCACGGAGGGCGCGGAGGTCGTCTTCCACCACACGTGGGAGCAGCGGATCCCGCGCACGGCGGGCTGACCCGGCGTACGGGAACGGGCCCGCACCCCCTGCCGGGGATGCGGGCCCGCCTCACGCGTTCGTGTGACGCGTCGTGGTTACGCGTCCGAGCCGGCCTTGCGGCGGCGGACGACGAACATCGCGCCGGCGCCGAGCGCGACGGCCGCCGCGCCCGCCATGGCGATCTGCGGGACGGCGTCGCTCGAACCGGTCTTCGCGAGCGAGCCGGTCGTGGTGCCGGTGGTCACCGGGGCAGTGGACTTGCCGCCCTGGGCGGTGTGGCCCTCGCTCGGCTTGCCCTTGGCGTCGTCGACCTTGCCCGGCTTGCTGCCCTTGGCGAGGATCTCGAACTCGTACACGTCCAGGTCCGGCGTGCCGCCGCAGGACTCGTCCTTGTTCCAGTAATCGCCGGCGACGAGGGCCGCGCCCTGGCCGGCCGGGACCTTGGCGTCGACCTTCAGGCGGAGCTTGACGTTCACGGAGGACTTGGCCTTCAGCGGGCCGATGTCGCCCATGCCGAAGTCGGCGCCGTCCTCGGACTCGTCGTCGGCGTCCTTCCAGGACCCGTTGGTGTAGTACTCCAGGTCAAGGTGCTTGTCGAGCTCCTTGAGGCCGGCGGCGTCGAAGGCGTGGACGAAGACGTACGGGTAGACCTCGTCCAGCTTCTTGTCGGTGCCGTTGGTGACCTTCAGCGAGAAGTTCACGGTGGTGCCGCCGACGACCTTGGACGGCAGACCGCTGACGACGGTGGTGAACTTCGGCTCGGGGACGCAGTCGTCGCCACCCTCCTCGCCCTCCTCCGCCTTGGCGTCGGCGAGCGCCTTCTCGGCGGCCTTGAGGGCCTTGGAGGCGTCTTCCTTGGCCTTCGTGGCGAGGTCCAGGACCCGGAACGCAACGGCGCGCTCGTCGTCACGGTCCTTGACCGCCGTGTTGTAGTCGTCGTCGGCGAGGGCCGTCTTGGCACCGAGACCGGTGGCGACCTTCTTCGCGTCCTCGACGGCCTTCTCGGCGGCGGCCTTCTCCTCGGCGGTGGCCGTCTCGGGCAGCGCCTTCAGGGCGGCCTCGGCCTCGGCCTGCTTGACCTCGGCGGCCTTCCAGGCAGCGTAGGCCTCGTCGGCGACCTTCTTCGCCTCGACGACGGCCTTGGCGAGCGGAGCGTCGTCCTTCGTGACGGCCTCGACCTTGGCGGTGGCGTTCGCGAGGGTGATGACCGCGGCGTCGTACGCCTTCTGGGCCGCCGTGACGCGGCGCTCCAGCTCCTCGATGGTCGGCTTCTGCTGCTCCTGCTGGGCGGCCGGCTTGGTGTCGGCGAACGCGGGAGCGGCGGACAGGAGCACGACCGGGGTGGTGACGGCGGCGGCCACGGCCGTCGCCAGAATGCTGCGAATTCTCAAGACAGAACCTTTTCCTGTGCTCGGGAAAGGACAGGTGGAAAAAAGAAAGGGTGCGGTTCGCCGCTGCGGAAATGGTCACGCAGCGGCGAAGCGTGCCGTGATGCTATGGCCCCAAGTCGGCCCCGCGAGAACGTTTTTGCGGGCCTCACGGCGGGCAGGCGACCGAACCGGGCAACGAAGGGGAAAAACCCGGACAGTTGCCCACGATCACCCAGGTTTTTCTGTGACGCATGTCATGTCCCCGACTTGCGACCGGACACGGGGTCCGGCTCATCGGACACTGCCGCCGCGCCCGGCCCCCGTCGTAACGTGTCCTCCACACCCGTGGAAAGCGAGGCAGGCACCGATGTCCGAGCAGAGCCCGCTCGATCTGGCCGAGGGCGACCCCTTCGGCCCGCACAACCTTCCGTACGGCGTCTTCAGCACCCCCGACGAGCCCGGCCGGCGCCGGCTCGGCGTCCGCATCGGCGACTCGGTGCTGGACGCGGGGGCCGCGGCGCACGCCCTGGGCTCCCCGTACGCGGCGCTGCTCGCGCAGCCGAGCCTCAATCCGCTGCTCGCCGCCGGGCGCACCGCCTGGCGCGACGTGCGCCGGGCGCTGACCGCCTGGGTGACCGTGCCCGCGCACCGGGCGGACATCGAGCCGCTGCTGCACCCGCTGGACGCGGTCACCCTGCACCTGCCGTACGAGGTCGCCGACTACGTCGACTTCTACGCCAGCGAGCACCACGCCACCAACGTCGGCCACATCTTCCGGCCGGACGGCGAGCCGCTCACCCCCAACTGGAAGCACCTGCCGATCGGTTACCACGGCCGCGCCGGCACCGTCGTGGTCTCCGGCGCCGACGTCGTCCGCCCGTGCGGGCAGCGCAAGGCCCCGTCCGACCCGGCGCCGGTCTTCGGCCCCTCGGTCAAGCTGGACATCGAGGCGGAGGTCGGCTTCCTCGTCGGCACCCCGTCCGAGCACGGCGCCCCGGTGGCGCTCGCCGACTTCCGGGACCACGTCTTCGGTCTGACGCTGCTCAACGACTGGTCGGCCCGGGACATCCAGGCCTGGGAGTACGTGCCGCTCGGCCCGTTCCTCGGCAAGTCCTTCGCCACCTCGGTCTCCGCCTGGGTGACCCCGCTGGAGGCCCTGGACGCCGCCCGGACCGACCCGCCGGCCCGGGACTTCGACCTGCTGCCGTACCTGGACGACTCCGCGGAGGAGGAGCCCGGCGGCTACGACCTGCGGATCACCGTCCGGATCAACGGCGAGGTGGTCTCCGAGCCGCCGTTCTCGACGATGTACTGGACGGCCGCCCAGCAGCTCGCCCACATGACGGTCAACGGCGCCTCGCTGCGCACCGGCGACCTGTACGGCTCCGGCACGGTCTCCGGACCCGAGGTGCACCAGCGCGGCTCGCTCCTGGAGCTGACCTGGAACGGCCGCGACGCGATCGAGCTGCCCACCGGCAAGCGGACCTTCCTGGAGGACGGCGACGAGGTCACCCTGACCGCCTGGGCCCCCGGCCCCGACGGCACCCGGGTGGGCCTCGGAGAGGTGACGGGCCGGATCGCGCCCGCCCGCGCGCTCTAGGCACACGACAGGGCCCGGCCCCCGCTTGCGCGGGGACCGGGCCCTGAGTCGTGCTCCTGCCGCTCCTACCGGACGAACACGCTCGCCTGGCCGGCCAGGTCCAGGAAGTACTGCGGCGCGACGCCGAGCACCAGCGTGACCGCGACGCCGACGCCGATCGTCGTCATCGTCAGCGGCGAGGGCACGGCGACCGTGGGGCCGTCCGCCTTCGGCTCGCTGAAGAACATCAGCACGATCACCCGGATGTAGAAGAACGCGGCGATCGCCGAGGACACCACGCCGACCACGACCAGCGCGCCCGCGCCGCCCTCCGCGGCCGCCGTGAAGACCGCGAACTTGCCGGAGAACCCGGAGGTCAGGGGGATGCCGGCGAAGGCCAGCAGGAACACCGCGAAGACCGCGGCGACCAGCGGCGAACGCCGGCCCAGACCGGCCCACTTGGACAGGTGGGTGGCCTCGCCGCCGGCGTCCCGGACCAGCGTGACGACCGCGAACGCGCCGATCGTCACGAAGGAGTAGGCCGCCAGGTAGAACAGCACGGACGAGACGCCGTCCGGGGTGGCCGCGATGACACCGGCCAGGATGAACCCGGCGTGCGCGATCGAGGAGTACGCGAGCAGCCGCTTGATGTCGGTCTGGGTGATGGCGACGATCGCGCCGCCCAGCATGGTGACGATGGCCACCGCCCACATGACCGGCCGCCAGTCCCAGGTCAGGCCCGGCAGCACCACGTACAGCAGCCGCAGCATCGCGCCGAACGCGGCGACCTTGGTGGCCGCGGCCATGAAGCCGGTGACCGGGGTCGGCGCGCCCTGGTAGACGTCCGGGGTCCACATGTGGAACGGCACCGCGCCGACCTTGAACAGCAGGCCCGTCAGGACCATGGCGAAGCCGATCAGCAGCAGCGCGTCGTTGCCCATGGTGTCGGCGAGGGCCGGGTCGACCGAGCCGACCGAGCCGTCGACGACGCTCGCGATGGTGGCGTACGAGACGGAGCCCGCGTAGCCGTAGAGCAGTGCGATGCCGAAGAGCAGGAACGCCGAGGAGAACGCGCCGAGCAGGAAGTACTTCACGGCCGCCTCCTGCGACAGCAGCCGCTTGCGGCGGGCGACGGCGCAGAGCAGGTACAGCGGGAGGGAGAAGACCTCCAGGGCGACGAAGAGCGTCAGCAGGTCGTTGGCCGCCGGGAAGACGAGCATCCCGGAGACCGCGAACAGCGCCAGCGGGAACACCTCGGTGGTGGTGAACCCGGCCTTGACGGCGGCCTTCTCGTGGTCGCTGCCGGGGACGGCGGCGGCCTCGGCGGCGAACGAGTCGACCTTGTGGCCGTGGTCGGCCGGGTCGAGCCGGCGCTCGGCGAAGGTGAAGACCGCGACGATCGACGCCAGCAGGATGGTGCCCTGCAGGAAGAGCGCCGGGCCGTCGACGGCCAGCGCGCCCATCGCCGCGATGCCCGCCTTGGTGGTGCCGTAGCCGGCGGCAGCGAGGCCGACGACGGCGGCGAACGCGGCGGCCAGGGAGACCACGCTCAGGAACACCTGGCTGAAGTAGCGGCCCTTGCGCGGCACGAAGGCCTCGACGAGGACGCTGACGACCGCCGCGCCGAGGACGATGAGGACGGGCGCGAGCTGCCCGTACTCGATGTCCGGGGACGGGATCCGGCCGATGGGCTCGGCCGCCGTCGTCCACAGGCTGTGGACAGCCGTTGCGCTCACTTGGCCGCCTCCACTTCGGGGGTGGGGTCCTTCTGCTGGACGTCGGACATGGTGTGCTGGACCGCCGGGTTGACGATGTCCGTCAGCGGCTTCGGGAACACACCGAGGAAGAGCAGCAGGGCGATCAGCGGTGCGACCACCGCCAGTTCACGCACCCGCAGGTCGGGCATGGTCCGCACCTCCTCCTTCACCGGGCCCGTCATCGTCCGCTGGTACAGGACGAGGGTGTAGAGCGCGGCGAGGACGATGCCGGTGGTGGCGACGATGCCGGCCACCGGATAGCGGGAGTACGTGCCGACCAGAACCAGGAACTCGCTGACGAAGGGCGCGAGTCCGGGCAGCGACAGGGTGGCCAGAGAGCCGACCAGGAAGGTGCCGGCCAGCACCGGGGCGACCTTCTGCACCCCGCCGTAGTCGGCGATGAGGCGCGAGCCGCGGCGCGAGATCAGGAAGCCGGCCACCAGCATCAGCGCGGCCGTCGAGATCCCGTGGTTGACCATGTACAGCGTCGCGCCGCTCTGGCCCTGGCTGGTCATCGCGAAGATGCCCATGATGATGAAGCCGAAGTGCGAGATCGAGGCGTACGCGACCAGGCGCTTGATGTCCCGCTGGCCGACCGCGACGAGCGCGCCGTACACGATGCTGATCAGCGCGAGGACGATGATCGCCGGGGTGGCCCACTCGCTCGCCTCGGGGAACAGGCCGAGGCAGAAGCGGAGCATCGCGAAGGTGCCGACCTTGTCGACCACGGCGGTGATGAGGACGGCGACCGGGGCGGTCGCCTCCCCCATCGCGTTGGGCAGCCAGGTGTGCAGCGGCCACAGCGGCGCCTTCACCGCGAAGGCGAAGAAGAAGCCGAGGAAGAGCAGCCGCTCGGTGTTGGTCGCCATGTCCAGCGAGCCGTCGGCCCGGGCGGCCATGATCTCGGTGAGCGAGAAGGTCCCGGCGACCACGAAGAGCCCGATGACGGCGGCCAGCATGATCAGGCCGCCGACCAGGTTGTAGAGCAGGAACTTGACCGCTGCGTACGAGCGTTGGGCCGCCGCGTTCTCGTCCGAGCCGGTGTGGGCCCGGTCCCCGAAGCCGCCGATGAGGAAGTACATCGGGATGAGCATGGCCTCGAAGAGGATGTAGAAGAGGAAGACGTCGGTGGCCTCGAAGGAGAGGATCACCATCGCCTCGACGGCCAGGATCAGGGCGAAGAAGCCCTGGGTCGGCCGCCAGCGGCTGGACTTCGTCTCCAGGGGGTCGGCGTCGTGCCAGCCGGCCAGGATGATGAAGGGGATCAGCAGCGCGGTGAGCGCGATCAGCGCCACCCCGATGCCGTCCACGCCCAGTTCGTAGCGGACCCCGAAGTCGGCGATCCAGGCGTACGACTCGCGGAGCTGGTACCGCTCGCCGCCGGGCTCGAAGCGGACCGTGACGACCGCCGCGAGCACCAGCGTGACCAGGGAGACCAGCAGGGCCAGCCACTTGGCGGCGGTGCGCTTCGCGGCGGGGACGGCGGCGGTGAGCACCGCGCCGGCCGCCGGCACCGCCGCCGTCGCCGTCAGCAGGGGGAACCCTGCGTTGACCATGTCGGACATGGCGATCACACCGCCCTCATCAGCAGGGTCGCGGCGATCAGCACCGCCGTACCTCCGAACATGGAGACCGCATACGAGCGGGCGTAGCCGTTCTGCAGCTTGCGCAGCCGGCCGGAGAGTCCGCCGACCGACGCCGCGGTCCCGTTGACCACCCCGTCGACGAGGCTGTGGTCGACGTAGACGAGCGAGCGGGTGAGGTGCGTGCCGCCCCGGACGAAGACGACATGGTTGAAGTCGTCCTGGAGCAGGTCGCGGCGGGCGGCCCGGGTGAGCAGCGAGCCGCGCGGGGCGGTGACCGGGACGGGCCGGCGGCCGTACTGGAGGTAGGCGAGGCCGACTCCCAGGAGCATGACCGCGACGGTGGCGGAGGTGACGGCCGCCGCGCTGAGCGGCGAGTGCCCGTGCGCGAAGCCGGTGACCGGCTCCAGCCACTCCACGAATCCGGCGTACTCGAAGAGGGCGCCGGCGCCGACCGAGCCGACGGCCAGCAGGACCATCGGGATCGTCATGGACTTCGGCGACTCGTGCGGGTGCGGCGGCTCGCCGTTGTCGTCCGGCTGCCAGCGCTTCTCGCCGAAGAAGGTCATCAGCATCACGCGGGTCATGTAGTACGCGGTGATGGCCGCGCCCAGCAGGGTGCAGGCGCCGAGGATCCAGCCCTCGGTGCCGCCCTTTGCGAAGGCCGCCTCGATGATCTTGTCCTTGGAGAAGAAGCCGGACAGGCCCGGGAAGCCGATGATCGCGAGGTAGCCGAGGCCGAAGGTGACGAAGGTGACCGGCATGTACTTCCGCAGGCCGCCGTAACGGCGCATGTCCACCTCGTCGTTCATGCCGTGCATGACCGAGCCGGCCCCGAGGAACAGCCCGGCCTTGAAGAAGCCGTGCGTCACCAGGTGCATGATCGCGAAGACGTAGCCGATCGGGCCGAGGCCGGCCGCGAGGACCATGTAGCCGATCTGCGACATCGTCGAACCGGCCAGGGCCTTCTTGATGTCGTCCTTCGCGCAACCGACGATCGCACCGAAGAGGAGCGTGACCGCGCCGACCACGACGACCACGAGCTGGGCGTCCGGGGAGGCGTTGAAGATGTCGGCGGAGCGGACGATCAGGTAGACGCCGGCGGTGACCATGGTGGCCGCGTGGATCAGGGCCGAGACCGGGGTCGGGCCCTCCATCGCGTCCCCGAGCCAGGACTGCAGCGGCACCTGGGCCGACTTGCCGCAGGCGGCGAGGAGCAGCATCAGCGCGATCGCCGTCATCTTGCCCTCGGACGCCTCGCCGGTCGCCTCCAGGACCGGGCCGAAGGCGAAGGTCCCGAAGGTGGTGAACATCAGCATGATCGCGATCGACAGGCCCATGTCGCCGACCCGGTTGACCAAAAAGGCCTTCTTGGCGGCGGTGGCCGCGCTGGGCTTGTGCTGCCAGAAGCCGATCAGGAGGTACGAGGCGAGGCCGACGCCCTCCCAGCCCAGGTACAGCAGCAGGTAGTTGTCGGCGAGGACCAGGATCAGCATCGCCGCGAGGAACAGGTTCAGATAGCCGAAGAAGCGGCGCCGGCGCTCGTCGTGCTCCATGTACCCGATCGAGTACAGGTGGATCAGCGAGCCCACGCCGGTGATCAGCAGGACGAAGGTCATCGACAGCTGGTCGAGCTGGAAGGCGACGTCCGCCTGGAAGCCCTCGACCGGGATCCAGCTGTAGAGCGTGACGTTCAGCGCCCGGTCCTCGGCGGGCTTGCCGAGCATGTCGGCGAAGAGCACCAGGCCCATGACGAAGGAGGCGGCCGCGAGCAGCGTGCCGAGCCAGTGCCCGGCCTTGTCCAACCGCCGCCCGCCGCACAGCAGCACGGCCGCTCCGAGCAGCGGCGCCGCGATGAGCAGCGCAATCAGGTTCTCCACGATTCAGCCCCTCACAGCTTCATCAGGCTGGCGTCGTCGACCGAGGCCGAGTGGCGGGAACGGAACAGCGACACGATGATCGCGAGGCCGACCACGACCTCGGCGGCGGCGACGACCATCGTGAAGAACGCGATGATCTGGCCGTCGAGGTTGCCGTGCATCCGGGAGAAGGTCACGAACGCCAGGTTGCAGGCGTTGAGCATCAGCTCGACGCACATGAAGACCACGATCGCGTTCCGCCGGATCAGCACCCCGGCCGCGCCGATGGTGAACAACAGGGCGGCGAGATAGAGATAGTTGACCGGATTCACCGGGTGGCCTCCTCTTCGTCCCGGTCGCGGCCGAGCCGCTCCTCGGAGCGCTGCTCCAGCGCCTTCAGATCGGCCAGCGCCTGGCCGGAGACGTCCCGGATCTGACCGCGCTTGCGCAGGGTCTGCATCACGGACAGCTCGGCCGGGGTGCCGTCCGGCAGCAGACCGGCGACGTCCACCGCGTTGTGCCGGGCGTAGACGCCGGGGGCGGGCAGCGGCGGCACCTGTGTGCCGCGGCGCACGCGCTGCTCGGCCAGCTCGCGCTGGGTGTGGGCCTTCTCGGTGCGCTCCCGGTGGGTGAGCACCATCGCGCCGACGGCCGCGGTGATGAGCAGCGCGCCGGTGATCTCGAAGGCGAAGACGTACTTGGTGAAGATCAGGGCCGCGATGCCCTCCACGTTGCCGCCCTGGGCGCTGTTGGCGGCGCCGAGGCCGGCGAACTCCTTCAGCGAGGCGTTCCCGATGCCGGCGGCGAGCAGGATGCCGAAACCGAGCCCGCAGGCGGCGGCCCACCAGCGCTGGCCCTTGAGGGTCTCCTTCAAGGAGTCCGCGGCCGTGACGCCGACCAGCATGACCACGAAGAGGAAGAGCATCATGATCGCGCCGGTGTAGACGATGACCTGGACGACGCCCAGGAAGTACGCCCCGTTGGCGAGGTAGAAGACCGCAAGCACGATCATGGTCCCGGCGAGGCAGAGCGCGCTGTGCACGGACTTGCGCATCAGGACGGTGCACAGGGCGCCGACCACCGCAACGGTGCCGAGGACCCAGAACTGGAACGCCTCACCGTCGGAGGTGACAGCGGCGGCGAGCGCGGCGCTCATGCGTCCACCTCTTCCGGTTCGCCCTTCTCCCCGTTGGACGCGGCGACCTGACGGACCGTGCCGGGCGCGGCCTCGCTGACCAGGCCCCGGTAGTAGTCCTGCTCGTCCATGCCCGGGAAGATGGCGTGCGGGGTGTCGACCATGGTCTCTTCGAGGCCCGCGAGCAGCTGCTCCTTGGTGTAGATCAGGTTCTCGCGGCTGGAGTCGGCCAGTTCGAACTCGTTGGTCATCGTCAGCGCCCGGGTCGGGCAGGCCTCGATGCACAGCCCGCACAGGATGCAGCGGGCGTAGTTGATCTGGTAGACCCGGCCGTACCGCTCGCCCGGCGAGTAGCGCTCCTCGTCGGTGTTGTCCGCGCCCTCCACGTAGATGGCGTCGGCCGGACAGGCCCAGGCGCACAACTCGCAGCCGACGCACTTCTCGAGCCCGTCCGGATGCCGGTTGAGCTGGTGCCGGCCGTGGAAGCGCGGCGCGGTCGTCTTCTGCTGCTCCGGGTACTGCTCGGTCAGCCGCTTCTTGAACATGGCCTTGAAGGTCACGCCGAAGCCGGCCACCGGATTCTGGAAATCAGACACCGTCCGCCTCCTTTCCATCACTCTCGGTAGCAGTATCGGGGGCGCCGCTGACAACCAGTTCTCGCTCGGAGCGAGGCCGCCTGCGCGGCACCGGCGGCAGGGTCTGTCCGGGCAGCGGCGGTACGGGGTACCCGCCGGCCATCGGGTCGAAGGGGCGGCCGTCCTCGGGCTCGGCCCGCTCGGCCCCGCCCCTCCGGTCGCGGAACATGTCGGCGACGAAGGACAGCAGCAGGACGGCGAGCACGGCGCCGGCCACGTACAGCACGATCGTCTGGAAGTCGTAGTTCTCGTTCCGCAGCGCCCGGACGGTGGCGACCAGCATCAGCCAGAGCAGGGAGACCGGGATGAGTACCTTCCAGCCGAGCTTCATCAGCTGGTCGTAGCGGACGCGGGGCAGCGTGCCGCGCAGCCAGATGAAGAAGAACAGCAGCAGCTGCACCTTGAGGACGAACCAGAGCATCGGCCACCAGCCGTGGTTCGCGCCCTCCCAGAAGGTGGAGATCGGCCACGGGGCCCGCCAGCCGCCGAGGAAGAGGGTCACGGAGACCGCGGAGACCGTCACCATGTTCACGTACTCGGCGAGCATGAACATCGCGAACTTGATGGACGAGTACTCGGTGTTGAAGCCGCCGACCAGGTCGCCCTCGGACTCCGGCATGTCGAACGGGGCGCGGTTGGTCTCGCCGACCATCGTGATCACGTAGATGATGAACGACACCGGCAGCAGGACGATGAACCAGCGGTCCGCCTGCGCCTCGACGATCGCCGAGGTCGACATCGACCCGGAGTAGAGGAAGACGGAGGCGAACGCGGCGCCCATGGCGATCTCGTACGAGATCATCTGCGCGCAGGAGCGCAGGCCGCCGAGCAGCGGGTACGTGGAGCCCGACGACCAGCCGGCGAGCACGATGCCGTAGATGCCGACGGACGCGATCGCGAGGACGTACAGCATCGCGATCGGCAGGTCGGTGAGCTGCATCGTGGTGCGCTGCCCGAAGATCGACACCTCGTTGCCGGAGGGGCCGAAGGGGATCACCGCGATCGCCATGAACGCGGGGGCGGCGGCGATGATCGGCGCGAGGATGTAGACGACCTTGTCGGCCCGCTTGACGATCACGTCCTCCTTGAGCATCAGCTTGATGCCGTCCGCGAGGGACTGAAGGAGGCCCCAGGGGCCGTGCCGGTTGGGCCCGATGCGCAGCTGCATCCAGGCGACGACCTTGCGCTCCCACACGATGGAGAAGAGCACGGTCACCATCAGGAAGGCGAAGCAGAAGACCGCCTTGATCAGGACGAGCCACCAGGGATCCTGCCCGAACAGGGACAGGTCCTCCGCGGCGAGCAGCGTGTTCATGCCTGCACCTCCTTCGACGTCGCCGGGCCGATGCGGACCAGGTCGCCGGGGTGGGCGCCCGTGGCGGAAAGCACCGCGGATCCGGGCGAGTTCAGCGGGAGCCAGACCACGCGGTCCGGCATGTCCGTGACCTGGAGCGGGAGCGCGACGGTGCCGGCCGGGCCGGTGACCGCGAGGGCGTCGCCGTCCTTCACGCCGGTCTCCGCGGCCGTCGTGGGCGACAGCCGGGCGACCGCCGCGTGGCGGGTGCCGGCCAGCGCCGTGTCGCCCTCCTGCAGCCGGCCCAGGTCGAGCAGCATCCGGTGGCCGGCCAGGACGGCCTCGCCGTCGCCGGGCCGGGC
>NZ_DATCVQ010000731.1:0-45143 GCF_036566765.1 Streptomyces sp. | reverse complement strand
CAGCGCCATCACGCCGTTCGCGATCGTCATCGTGTAATCGGCAGCGTCACCCGTGATCACGCCGAACGCGACCACCACAGCCAGCAGCGACTGAAGGCCGTACAGGATGGCCGCAGGGTCACGGCCGAACAGCTTGAACTGCATGAGAGCCTCCTACGGCTTGACCGTGTAGCCGTTGTCGAAGTCGTAGGCGAACGACTCCGAGTCGGATCCCTTGGTGATCCACGCTGTGTCGCCGCCGTTGCCCCAGATGTGGCCGTGATAGCCGCAGAGGCTGTTCATGAACAGCGCGTGGACGTTGCCGCCAGCCGACACCGCGGCGACGCCCCGGCCGCTGTAGACGCGCACCGTGTGGCCTGCGGCCAGCATGACGCTGCCGTCCGCGCCCGTGGTGACGCCGGGAAGGGCGGTCACCTTGAGGGTGTTGCAGCCGCGGTCGTTGTCGTCGACGTGGCTCTTGGCCCACTGGTCAGCGACGACCAAGCCCGCGACGTTGACGTCCACGGCCGGGCTGCTGACGTTCTTGACGTCGACGAACTCCTGGTTCCGGTTGTAGATCGTGTCGCTGCCGTAGGCGTTGTAGCCGACCTGCGTGATAGCCAGGCCCGGCACGTCCGCAGAAGCGGTGGCCGAGGCTGGAGCGCCGGTCAGGCCCGCGGCGGCGATGACGGCGGCGAATAGGACAGCGCTCTTGCGCATGAGGGATGCTCCTCGAATGGGGGAAATGCGAAGAGCGCGCCGCATCTGGCAGCGCGCCCGAGGAAGGCCAGGTCAGGGCCTAAAGAATCGGCGCGATAAAATCACGCGGATTGTTAAGGATCTGAACGGCGTTCAGTTCGCCTCGTCTACGAGGCCAGAGATACGCCCGTCGTCGGGCTGGTGCTCCTCCGCGGGCTCGGGATGCCGCGGCAGGAACGTCTGGTGCGGCCAGTAGCGCAGCCACAGGCCGTCGCCCATCAGGCCACGCGCAGCACGGCGCCCCAGGTCTTGGGCCCGCACACGCCGTCCTGGTCGAGTTTCTTCAGCCCCTGGAAGTGCTTCACGTCAGCGGTGAGGGCGGCATCGAATGCCGTCTCCTCCAGCCAGGCGCGCAGCCCCGCCGCGGCGTACCGGTCCTCGCTCACAGTGCCGCGTGCGAACAGGTTCGCCCGGAGCGTCTTGACGTCGTAGTTGTCGGCCCCGGCCTTCAGGGTGGGCAGCTGCTTCACGATCTCCTCCGTCCAATCCGCTTCCGGCTCCGGCCTGGGCAGCGCCGACTCCCGGTTGACCAGGTGCATGAACTCGTCCCACGGGAAGTGCTGGCCGGGATCGCTGTGGTCGGTCTGGTGGAAGGCGTTGCTGACGTCGACGTGGCCGCACACGCCCTCGGCGCCAGCCTTGACCTGGGCGACCGTCAGCTTGCGCATCGGCAGCCCGTAGCGGACGCACAGGTCTCTCGTCCTGGCCGCAGCTTCCTCGACCGCCGGCCACACCTCGGGCGACAGCCACTGGGCGCGCGTGTACGAGGCTTCTCCGCAGATCTCGATGCCGATCGAGTGCGGGTTCGGGGGCGCGTGCCAGGCTGTCACGCTTTCGGCGACGCAGTGTTCCTCGTGCCGGCTGGAGTCGTAGATGTAGTGCGCCGACCCGCCCGACGACTTCATCTGGAAGTACTTCGCTGTCCCCGACGCGGCGCCCTTCTTGCTCGCGACCGGATAGCCGACACCCGGGCAGGTGGCGTGGATGACCACCCGCCGGACCGGCAAGTTCCCGGCGCCAGAGTTGTGCACGGCACGCCGGCTGATCGGCGGTTCTCCCGGCTTCATTGAGGGTCCTCCTATGTCGCCTTGCACGTGTAGCTGGTGGATCCGGCCTCGTCAGGCGTGCACTGGTAGGTGACGCCGAGGTAGGTGAACGTCCAGCTGGCCGGGGCGGGTCCGGTCTCCCCGCGGGGGCCAGGCTCGCCTTGCTTGCCCTCGGGGCCGGCGCTGCCGTCTTTCCCGTCCTTGCCGTCGGCTCCCGCATCCCCCTTGACTCCT
This sequence comes from Streptomyces sp., assembly GCF_036566765.1. GTDB lineage: Bacteria > Actinomycetota > Actinomycetes > Streptomycetales > Streptomycetaceae > Streptomyces. The sequence continues at coordinate 43,125 of NZ_DATCVQ010000731.1, read as the reverse complement.
GGAGGGCCGGTGACCGTTGCTCCGGGATCGCCCTTTAGGCCGGGAACACCTTGTAGCCCGACCGCGCCATCTTTGCCCGGCTTCCCATCTCGGCCAGCAGGCCCAGGCGGACCGCTCGGGCCGGGCAGACCGCGAGGCCCGACCACCGTCTGGCCGGCAGGACCGGTCGGCCCTCGCTCCCCTTGACGGCCAGCAGAGGGCGACACGAGCGGCACCCCGCCGAGCCGCTGCACCTGGTCGTACAGCACGGCGTTGTCGCGCTCCGCGTCCCGCACCTGGTCGCGGACCGAGGCGACCTGCACCATCAGGGCGGCGACCAGGCCGGCGAACACGACGGCGACCGCCATCGGGAGGATCCACATCCGCCGCGGAGCCGACTCCGCCACACTGTCGTCCGGCTCGAACACGGGGTTGACGCTGTCGTCGTGGCGGCCCATCGTCACGTTCCTTTGCCGGTCAACCAGAGCTGGATGAGCAGGATGACCAGCGGCGACACGAACGCAGTGAATACCGCCAAGCCGATCAGCCGGCGGTCGGCGGAGCGCTGGTTTTTCTCGGCGTCGCGGGCCGCGTTCAGCGCGGCGATCTCGCGTTCGTGCTCGTCGAACTGCCTCTGCACGGCCTGCTGGTATGCCTGGAACAAGTCGACGGGCACGAGCTTGTCGAGGCGGGCGTTGAGGCTGTTGAACCCGGTTTCGACGGACCGCCGCAGCGCCTCCATGGAGCGGTGAAGCTCCCACGGCGTGGGTTCATCGGCCACATCGCTCCTCGTCATGTTGAGGGGTGTGCCGCCCAGCCCGTGCACCCTCTGACGGGGTGGGCGGCACGTCAGGGGGCCTGATCTTCTAGAGCGTGCTCAGCCAGCGCGCGGAGACTTGGCATCCGTACTGGTTCTGCGAAGGCTCGTAGCCGACGATCTGATGGCTTGGATTATCCCAATTAACGCAGTGAAACATCACATAATCAGATGCGTTGAGGCCCACGACGCTTGACCCGGCGTACGACTCATCAGACTGCTGCACTTGAACGTTAGATATCTCCAGCTTATCTATCAAGGCGGCGTTTGCGTTGTACTGCCTCAACTCAAGCTTTCGCAGGCCGCCGCCAGAAGGCGTTAGAATGTAGAACTGGAGTTGCCAGCTAAACACATAGTAGCCAGGCGTCTTGCAGGTGAATCTATTTCCGTCTACACCGAACATGCCGTCATTGTCATACACCACCGTATCCCACGAGGCGACCACGGTAGCCTGTCCTGGCACCGTTTGCGCACTCCCGTCCTTTCGGACGATACACATGGGCGGCCTGAGAAAATAGCCGAGGACGTCGCGCATCTCGACATTCATTTCGGCAGCAGACCAAAGACCGGCCGACCACGTCTTTGGCGAGGGAAGAGTCACAGGTTGGACACCCACTCAATCTCAAACCGCGAGTCTTGATTAGAAACTGAAACGTCTAGCGATCCGCCCGTGTTCTGGTACCCCCAAACCTCGACGTAGTCCCCAGCTTGCAGGCCGAGCACAACGGACGTGCTCATGCAGATCTGCGCGCCACCAATCCCCCGCACGAACGTGTAGATCATCCCGTAGCGGGATGTCGTGACACCATTCTTTGCAAAGAAGATCTGCCGATACCCGTTACTATTGGTGCCCCAAACGACGACCGCAGAGAGCTGGTAGTAGCCAGCAGTCGCTACGGTGTACCGAGACGGGTTGGTGACGTTGCTGTGGCCGCCATCCGTATCGAGGTCCTCGCCGTTCCAGAAGATCGGAGTGTTCGTGTTGCTGGACACGGCCTGGTTGCTGGTGATGCGCCGGAGTACCGCATGGGGGCGGTTCTTCATGAAGTTTATGGCGTCTCGAATGCGGGCATTGAGAATCGCTGAAGTCGGATTGACGCCAACGTCCCACGACGACAGAGGGGGCGCGGCCATCTATGCTGACACCCATTCGACTTGCAGCCTAGTTGTATACCATGGCTGACCGGACGCCACATTGCCGTTATTGCCGCTGCCGCTCAACATAATGACCGTGGCTTCGATGTAGTCATTGACGGCAAGCTGCACATAGCCTTCCGTAAGGAGCGGGGCGAGGCTACCGAATCCCAGGCTTGGGATCTGTGTGGCTCTGCTCTGCTGCGTAGTGCCGTTCTTGCGGATTGTCAGGTCTGCCCACGTAAAACTAAAGGGAATGAGAAATGCGGTGCAGCGCACGTTGTACCATCCAGCCGTCTGCGCGGTGTACCTGGAGTTGTTGGTTACGTTGCTGTGCCCGCCGTCGCTGTCCTTCAGTTCGACGTCCCACGTAATCGCCGTAAGGGAGCTTACGTTTATCGACTGGTCGGCAGACTTGGCCAGCAGGCAGAACGGCTTGGCCTTGAAGTAGTTCCAGCTATCGCGGATGTCGGTATTCAGCTTCGCCGCTGTGACCTGCTCAGACGACGTCCACGTCCTGGGGTTGGGTACGGTGGCCATTGATCCCCCTAGAACGCCATCGGAACGCCATTGCCCAACAGCCCGTTGACGGCGTCGTCCAAGGTGAAGAACGCGCCGAACGCACGAGCTGACTGGAGCTGGAACGTGGTGATCCACCTCTCGGTGGTCACCTCGTGGGAGATGCCGCGGATGAACGCGTCACGCGTGATCGTGCCGCCGCCCGGCGGCCGCCGAACGATCTGAATCCGGTCGCCGATCTCCCGCGCCAGCACGGCAGGGAAGAGCACGCTCGGGTTAGCGTGGCAGTGGATGCGCAGCTCGTCGAACCGAGTCTCGGGATCTTTCGACAGGTATACGACCCACTGGGCCCAACTCAGCGCCTCGCCGTCCGTCTGAAGTTGCAGGTTCGAGCCACTGAACGTTCTGGTCAGGTATTCGAGCTGGCTCGCGCTGTCGCCGGTCGTCTGCTGAACGCCGCCCTCGCGCTGGGCAATGACCTCGTTATAGAGGGTGGCGTCGTCGGTGTTCAGCTTCGTCTCGAACGGTGCGATCGACGTGCTCGGGTTGCCGAACGTCGCCTGCACCGTCGTGCTGCGGCTGTCGGTGAAGATCGCGCGCCGATTGCGGAAAACGAGGCGGCCCTGGCCGTCGATGTACAGCTCCCCCACTTCGGAGTCCGTGACGCTCTGCAGCTCCGAAAGGGCGTCACCTTCGAGCGTCGTCGCCTGCATCGGGCTGTTGCCGGTAGCAATTGACCGGTCCGCGGCCGACCATCCCGCCGAGTCGAGGATCCGGGTGACGCGCGCCCCCGAGTCCTCACCCTCGCCGTACGTCTGCGGCACCTGCTGGCCGTTGACGGTGATCAGGGTGGGCGCACGCTTTTTGTTGGCCAACACCTTGAAGCCATCGGTCGCGACAACGGTCACCTCGGAGTAGACGTTGGCGACCCAGTCCACGTCCCATTGATCAACGAACCCGCGGAACAGGTGGTAGGTCACGCCCGCCCAGGTGCAGCGGATGCGGATCGGCCGCATCGGGGTGACCCGGCTGACGCCGCCGGTCACGTACGGGCCCGACGTGTTGGTCGGATCGAAGCGCCTATCGCTGTTGTTCAGGTGGACGGTGGCGGTGGCTGCCTCGTAGTGGATGATCGGACTCTGGACGCGCCCCGAGCCTCGCTTGGTGGTGATGCCGCGCTTGGCGTACGGCGTCAGGTCCGTCCACGTGCCCGCTGGCCCGATCTTCGCGGCGGCGAGGGCAGCGCCGTCCATGTACCAGTAGCCGCCGGCGTCTCGCTGCAGGTGGAACTCCACGTTCGTCGGCTTCGGCCCGTTCGGCCAGGCCAGCGTGCTGGAGATGGCGTAGTCAGTATGCGTGGAACTGTTCGGGTCGGTGTACAGCCAGACCTCTCCGGTGCCATTCCCGGACCCGTTGATCGTGTAGCGGAGCTCAACCCGCACCCACTGGCCGGTCGGCACCGGCGTGGTGAGCTGTGCGGCCAGCGTGGTGCTGAAACCGAGATACAGCCGCAAGATCCTGTCGTTAAAGAGCCACAGCGCCGAGATCACGCCAGAGGACGGGCCGAGCGCGACGAAGACGCGCTGCGAGCCGCTGGTCGCCGACACCAGGTACATGTAGAGCCGGACACAGAACACGTCGCCCGCCTGGGCGACGCTCGACCAGTCCATGTGGGTGTCCACGCCGGAGCTGGGGTTGAATGCTGCCAGGCCGCTGCCGTATGCCTGCGCGTTCGTGAACTGCGGCGAGCCCGCGATGCTGTTGAACGCATTGCCGCTGCTCCCGCCGGAGTTGGCAGTGGAGATCGTCACGCCGTTCGTGCCGCCGTCGAAGGTGTTGGTGCGGACGACGCCGGACAACGCGGTGTTGTCGAACATCGACTCAACCGTGATAAATGGCAGGGTCACTTGCGCCACCCCGGCCCGGAACGCCGCTCGTACTCCTGGATCGCCTTCACCGTCGCCGCCCCCGCCGCGGCCATGTCGGCGCCTGGCGCGACCTGGACGGTGATGCTGTAGCTGTTGCTGCCCTGCCCGATCACCATCGTCGGCAGACCGCCAGCCCCGGCCGGGGGTCGCTTGGTGAAGGCGCCACCGAACCGGTTGGCCACCTCCGACAGGATGTCCTCCGAGCGCCCCCGCTTGGAGGCCGCGAGCGGGATGTAGGCTTCGCCGCCCGTCTCCGGCTCGGCCCACAGTCGCATCGTGCCGGGGCGGGCGATCTGCGCGACGTGGTGCTCGCCACCGCCCGCGAACGCCGCGATCCCGCCCATCGCGTAAGTCAGGATGCCGCCGTCCGCCTGCTGGCTGATCTTCGCGGCGAATTCTTGCACTTCGGTTCTGATGGTCACCACGCGGTCGCCCTGGATGCCCTCATTGATCGCGACGCCGATCCGGCGGGCCGCCTCGGCAACCCCCACACGGCCGCTGTCCATCGCTTCGCGTACCCGGTCGGCGACGTTCTTGCCATGCGTGCGGGCGATTTCGGCCAGCGCCGGGCCGGCGTCCTGCAGATTCTTGGCGAACGTGTCACCAGCGGACTTTCCTGACCGGCCGTACAAGCTGATGAACTTGGACAGCTCCGCGTCGCTCATCGACGCCGCCGACGCCACGAGTCCGGCCGCCCCAGGGCCAAGCTTGGCCAGCTCGTCGAGCATCTCCGGCGGCACCCGCCCGGCCAAGGTGACCAGGTTCGCGCGCCACGTCTCCTGGTCGCGGACCTGCTTCTCCAGCTCCGCGAGCAGTTGCTCACTGGTGAGCTTGGAGTCGCCGCGCAGCTTCGCCCATGACTCCAGTACCGAGTCGGTGGCGGACCGGTTGTCGGCAGCGGCCTCGCGGCGGGCGTCACGGACCGCCTTCTCGGCGTCCATGATTTCCCGGGATGCGTCCCGCACGGCGCGGGCGGCCTCGGCCTGGGCGTCGGCGACCGAACGGGCCGACTCCTTCGCGACCTGCGCGGCGTCGGCCTGGGCGCGGGCCACGTCCTTCTGTGCGTCCCGCACAGCGCGGGCGCTCTCGACCCGGGTCTTGTCCAGCTCCGATTCGGCGTCGGCCAGCTGCCGGGCGGCGTCCGCCTGCTGCCGCGAGGCCTCCGTCTGCGCGTCCGCCAGGGCGCGCTCGGCGTCGGCGACCGAGCGTGCGGACTCCTGGCGTGTGCGTGCCGCCTCCGCCGCTGCCTCCGACTCCGCCCGCCGGGCATCCTCGATCCGGCCGAGCGCATCCACCACCTCGGTCGAGCCGTCGATCCCAGCCCGCTGCGCGTCGGCCAGGTCGCCGCGTAGCTCGGCGTTGCGCCGCCGGACCTCCTCCAGCCGCTGCAGCGCCTGCCGCAGAGCCAGGTCCGCCTCGCGCCGGTCCAAGTCCGACGACTTGGGGTCGGAGTTGACCTCATTCAGCCGCTCGCGGGCCCGATCGATGGCGAGCTGGGCGCCCTCCTCGTCGAGGGCCGCGCCGGACTCGGCGGCAATCAGGTCTTCGAGCCGTTCCTGCGCCCGCTCGCGGGCGGCTGTCAGGTCCTCAACCGCGTCCTGCGTACGCCGGTGGGCATCGGCCACGCGCCGGTCGGCGTCCACCTGCCGCGCCGCCGCATCAGCCTGCGCGTCGGCCAGGCGCCGGGCAGCATCCTCGATCCGGCGGCCGGACTCCTCCGCGACCTGCGCCATCCGCTCGCGCGCATCCTCCACACGCCGCTGGGCGTCGGCCTCCCGCTGCGCGCCCTCCTCGACCGCCGCGGTGAGTGCCTCCTCGGCGTTGCGCACCCGCTCCTTAGCCGCCTCGACCGCCTCGGCCGCCTGCCGGTGCGCGTCCGCCACGCGCCGTTTGGCGGCCTTCACCCGCTCGGCGCTCTGCTCCTGGACGTCGGCCAGCTCCCGCTCGGCCCGCGCGATCCGCTCCGCGCCGGCGCGCTGCACCTCGGCCGCGCGCGCCTGCGCCTGCGCCAGCTCATCCTGGGCCGAGACGCGGCTGCGGGCGGAATCCAGCAGGGAGCCCAACTTGGCGAACTCGGTGTAAGCGCTGGCCCAGGCCTCGCGCATCTTCACGCTGGCCTCGTCAGTGGCCGTACCGATCGCCTTGACGTCGCCGGTCGTCTTCTGCACGGCCTGGCCCATGTTGAGGCTCTCGCGCCCGGCCTTGCCCGCCTCGACCGTGAAATGGCCGAAGACGCCGGCCGCGGGGTTGATCACGGCCGTCATCGCCTGGATCGCCGTCGCATTCTCCTGCGCCCACTTCACGAACCTGGTGAGCGCCGCGACCGCGTTGCCCGCCCATTCGGCGATCTTGGCCAGGTTGGTCGCGAAATCCGCCAAGATCTGCGGGTTCTCTTTCACCGCCTCGGTGATCGCGGTGATCGCGGCCGCCAGGTGACGCATGATCTCCGGCATCCGCGGCCCAAGCTCGGCCAGCACGGCGGAGAACGCCTCCTCGATCGCGGAGATGGCCGGCGTCAGCTCCTCAAGGCTGGCGCCGGCCTGGTCGACGAAATCCGAAACGTCGGGAGCCAGCTTGGCCAAGTTGTCGCGGATCACCGGCGAGATCTTGAGCAGCTCCCGCTCGGCGACTTGCGCGATCCGGGTCCAGACAGCCTCGAACGGCTGCCCGATCTTGGCGGCCTCCTGCTTGGCGGCTTCTCGCAGCTGGCCGATCGCATCCTGCGCGGCATCTGAGCCCTGCGCCGCCGCCAGGCCGAGCCCGGCCAGCGCGCCGCCAAGCCCCACCGTGAGCGCGCTGGAAGCCAGCGCCGCGGCGGCAGGCAGCGCGCCGATCGCGGCGGCCACCGCCGCCCCGGCCATCGGACCCGAACCGCGGATCGCGGTGAGCGCCGTCTGGATCAGGCCGATCGCCGCCGCGGCCGCCGACGCGCCGTCCACGTCGACCTTAACGTTCACCCGCCGGTCGAGGTCGCGCGCCTCCCGCTCGACCTTGTCCAGGTCGCGGATGGCCCGCTCGACGTTGGCGCCCACGAAGATCTCGGGGTTCATCGCGGCCAGCTGCGTGAGCTCGCGGCGGAGCTTCTCGGCCTCGTCCGCCGCCTGGCGGGCGTCGAGGTCGATCCCGATCCGCTTCCCGGACAGGTCCTGCAGTCGCCTGGAGAGGCCCGCCACCTGGCGCTCGGCATCGCTCGTGTCCGCCGTGATCTCAATCTTCGGCAGCCGCTTGGTCGCGTCCTCCAGCAGCTTGCGGGTCTTGATCGAAGTGCGGCCGACGTCGTCGAGCTCCCGCTGGAACCGGTCGGCCTGGGCGGCACTCTGCGTCATCGCCGCACCCTGCTGGCGCGCCTGCTTCTCCAGCTGCTCCAGCTCGCGAGAGAACTTCCGGGTCGCGTCCTCCGCCTGCTTCAGGCCCTTGGCCGCGTCCGAGGTGCCGCGGTCGTCCCACTTCGACTTCAGGGCGATGATCAGGTCACGAGTCGGCACGATGGAGCACCTCCTCGTTGCGGATCATCACGATGTGGACCCCGCGGCCGTCCTCGGCCGTCCTCGTCTCTTCAGCCGCCTCGCGCACCTCACAGCCGCGACACCGGCGCTTCTCCGCCACGTACGCCCAGCGGTGGCCGCCGCGGGACTCGTCCCACTCCTCCTCGCGGGTGCCGCACGTCCCGCACTCCTGGCGCTTCCAGATCCAGTGCCAGATCGCCTTGTCCCGGTCGTCCTGATCCCAGGCCAGGAAGGCGGAGTGCGGGATGCGGTACTCGGCGCAGACGTCCAGCTCCAGGGCTAGGGTTCGATCTGCGCCCAACCTTTTGGGAGCGACTCGTCCGGCGTCCGAGCGTTGACCCGGATCGCCGTGTTGCACAGCTGGAGCTGTTCCGGTCCCGACAGAACGTTCTTGAAGATGTGCTCCCAGTCAGCCTCGCTCCGGCCGCTTTCGTCACACGCCAGCAGGCACGCCTTCGGGAATGTCTCGCCGTTCCAAATCTCGTCCTTGGTGTCCGGCCTCGGCTTGTGCTGACCGATCAGCGCCTCGAAGTCATCGGCTGGTAGGGCCCGCAGCGGGATGAACTCGTAGCAGTCCCGCACCTGCTTCTCGGCTCGCTTTAGAGCGGCCTTGGCCCTCCGGACGGCCGCATCGTCCGCAACCTCGCCCTGCGTCTGCAGCAAAGCCATTGCGAACTGCGCCTGCTCAACGGCCTTGCGCGCCTCGGTGTCGTCGTCAATCCGAATCGGATGCTCGGCCGACAGGCGCCCGCGGTTGAGCAGGCGGTCCTCGCTCATGCCGGGATGGTCACGTTCTCGGACGGCTCGCTGGTGACGGCGTACTGGATCGTGAGCCGGGCCGCCTCAGCGCCCATCGAACGGACCTTGCCAACGCTGAGCACACGAACGGGGAAAACATCCATTTTCCGACCCGCGATGTCACCGCCATCCAGCCACACGATGTAGCCCGCAGTGTCGCGCGGCATCAGCGTCCTGACATCGGAGCCGGTGTCGCTCGCATAGAACGTGATCGCGCTCTCGTCCGCCGAGGTCAGGCCGGGGATGTTCGACACGAACCTGGAGTTCAGGTCCGGCGTGTCGATCTTCGCGCCACTGACCATCCACCCGTTGATGTCGGCGACGTCCTTGGACAGGTCCGAGCCCGCGTTCAACTCGGCCCGCGACGGAGCCGCGATGTTCGCGATGCTGACGATCCACGACACCTTCGTGATGCCGGGCCTAAAAAATCTTGAAGCCGGAGTGATCGGCGTTGCGGGCATTAGCTATCCCCCCTGGTTGAGCGCCGAGCACGCGGCGTTTCGGGCAAAGAAGAAGCCCCGGAGGTGTCCTCCGGGGCTTGGCTGGTCTGGCCGGTATCTGGTGGTGAGCCGGGCGGGTCGGGCATCGCCGCCTCGACGGCGGCCTTGGCCTGCTCCGGGTCCCAGCCGCCGTCGATCAGAGCCTGGATCGTCTCCGGCCGCCGATCGGGTGCGGCCACGAGCTCCCAGCCGGCGCGCTGGTGATGCGACAGGGAGGAGGCGGGCACCTCGACCTTGCCCTCCAGCCGCGGGTGCGAGATCCACACGGTTTCCATGCGCCCCCCTACGCGCTCGCGCCAACGACGACGACATCGCACGTAACCGTGGTGCCGCCGGCGGAGTTGACCAGGTTGATCAAATCTGCGGTGCTGGGCGTGATCACGGTTCCCGCCGCCGATGGGTCGAACGACACGAACATGCCGCCGGGCTTGACCGGGATACCGTCGCCCTTCGCCAGGAACAGCAGCGGGCCGTTGGTGGCATCCGAGACGACGTTGACGTTGTTGGTGTTGCCGAGGGCAGCGGCGACGATCACCATCTTGATCCGCGCGAACGTCAGCGTCGTCCCGAACGGGCCCTGCAGCGTGCCAGCCAGGTCAACGGCCTGGGTGCCCGACGCTGAGATCGTGAACTGATCGGACCAGATCATGTCCGCCTGGCCGGCGCCCGTCCCCTGCGCAAGGATCAGCTGGCGGGCCATCGCTAGAGGCGCCGACACCGTGGTCAGGTCCAGCGGATTGGTGATCTCCGCTTCGAGCTCGAAAAACGACTGCAGCCTGAAGGCCATCAGCACTCCTCTTTGATCATCGGAAGCCTTGCTCCCGGGCCACCTGCTCCACGACCCCGGCCGCCGTCGCCAGTACGTTGTCCGCCGCCGCCCGCACCGCAGGCTCCAGGTATGGCCGCGTCCCCTCGGCCACCTCCCGGTCCCGGTGGCCGAAGACCGGGTGCACGAAGTCGCTCGCTCCCGTGATGCCCTCGTAGGCGCGGCCGTGCGGCGCCACCGACCTGCGCACCCGGATGAGCACGCCTGGATCGCGACTGAACCTGACGGACATCGAGATCGCACGTGGGATCCGCGTCGACCAGCTGGCCCGGCTCCGAGCGTCCTGAACGACCGGCTCAGCAGCCGCCCTCAGCGCGGGCCGCAGCTTCTGGCGCAGCTCCTTCGGGATACCGTCCAGCTCCTTGGCCAGTGCGCGGATCGCCTGCGACGGATCTGCGGGCTCTGCCATCACGCCACCGCGAACGCGTCGATGTGCACCTGGAAACGCACCGTGCAGACTGGCCCCGACTTCGTCTGGTCGAGCACCACATCGAGGGTGGACAGGCGGGCCATCATCACCGTCCCGCCGAGGCGGGAGTCCCGGGCCAGCTCGTCGCGGAGCCCAGCCAACAATTCGAATGCCCGGGCGCGGACGGTGTGGGAGTCCGGCTTGCCACCGCGGTGCGCGTCCCCGCGCCAGGCGCTGGCCATGCACATCACGTCGTACGCCTCGTGATCCGGCTCCATGTCCAGCTGGTCGCGGGTCAGCGTCGAGCGGACATCCGGCTCGGCGGTGCTGCCGCTGTACCCGATGGCGATCACGTCGTCGCGCACCTCGATCGTCGGACCGCCGTCGAGCACTTGCACATCGGGGTGAGCGCGCTCAGCGAGCGCCACGAGCGCGTCGAGCGCCGCAGGGATAGTGGACACGAGGGAAGTCCTCCCAGGTCATTGGAGGTCAGGTTCAACCTGACCCTGGAATCGTGAGCACGGACGACCCGGGATAGTCAGCCGACGAGCGGCTCATCGCGCTCCTGGTGCCGCTTCAGGCCCAGCAGCTCCGACACGCGATACGGCAAGGCGTAGGGCCTCATCGACGCGGCCGCGATCGCGTCCGAGTCGCCCAGGGCCGGACGGCCGCCCGCCTGGTTGTGCTGCGAGCCCTGCCACAGGTGCTTGATCAGGTCGAGCCCGGCGAGCCTGAAATTCTGCGGCAACGGCGAGCGCCCGACCCTGTACGTGATCCGCACATCACCCCACCAGGCCGGCACCCGCAACACGCCCTCGGCGTGCTCCAGCATCCAGCCGTCCGTGCCCGCGAGCGGGTCGGCCTGAGGTACGACCTCACCGCCGGGCAGCCGCACGACGCTGATGATCGAGATGACCGGCCGCTCCGGCAGCACCACGACGCCCCGGCGGGCCGATCGGTCGGCCACCACGGTTAGCGGCGACACATGCCCCATCCGGTCGGTGATGATCTGGCACCCGGCACCGATGAACCAGCGCAGAGCCTCGTCGTCCTCCGACAGCTGCGGGTCCTTCTTGAGGTGGCGCTTCGTGTCGGCCAGCGAGATGAACGGCGCGCCCTCGGCGGGCTCCACGTCGAACACGTCGGCGTACGCGCTCGCGTTGGCGCCGGTGGCCAGCCACCGCACCCGATGCACCCCGGCCTGGACCGTCGGGTAGTCGAAGTTGTAGGCGCCGTCCGTGCCAGGCACCGACGCTTCGATGTGCGTCGTGCCGTCCGGCAGGGTGATGGTCAGCGCCACGTTGCCCGCGTTCTCCGGCGCGCCGGATGCGTTCGTGATCGTGATCGACAGCGGGACAGGGTCGCCAAGGTCGAAGCTCACGCGCCCTCCATCTCTGCCGCCCGCCGTACGCGATTCGCCATCGAAGTCCCACGCCTCTCTGCGCCGACCGCCCTGGCCGCGAGTCGATCGCGAGCGGACATCGTTCCGGCCGACGACTCGGGGGCGAGCGACTCGGTGAGCTCCATCCAGCCCGGCCACATGCGGCCGTGGATGCGGATCATGGGTGGTGCCGCTCGGCCACGCCGGACCGTAGGCACCGGGACGGGAGGCGGCGGCGGTACGGCCTGCGGCCACGTCAGCTCGAAGAGCTGGCCGCGCCGCGGCGCGGAGCTCGGCCGACGCGCACGGATCGGCTGAGGAATCCAGGCCAGTGGCTGCGGGCACGCGGTGAAGCGGCCGCGACGAGAAGATGCCCCCGGGCGGCCGCTCGACATGTGCGGCGGCGGAATTGGCGCGGCGGCCGGAGAGCCGGCGAACCTGCCGCGCCTCGCCGTCAGCGCCCGACGGCGGCCGGCCACCGGTGATGGAACCCACGGCGGAGGCGCGACGGCCGGTGCCGACCACGGCGGGCACGTGAACGCGCCGCCTCGGACGGGGGCGGGCCGGGCACGACCTCGTACCGTCCGAGGCGGGCACGACGGAGGCGGCTGAACGACCACCGACAGCGGCGGAGATGCGAAGCGGCCATCGCGGAGGGCGGCCAGCCGAACCCGGCCGCGCACAAGTCGAGGCGAGAAGAACGGAGCCGCCGGTGCTGCCACCTGAACAGGAGGCGACACGAAGCGGCCGGACCGAACCCGCAGAGCGCGAGCGCGAACCGCGCCGCGTTGGACGACCGGCAGCACCGTGGCCACCAGAGGAACGGCCAGGAACTCGCCTCGGCGCGCCCTCGCCCCCAGGCGATACTCGCCGGCCTGCCTCGTCGGCAGCGGAAGGAACGCAACCGAGCCAGCGGCCGTGAAGAAGCGACCACGACGGGCTGTCAGACCGAACCGTGACCTCGCCCGCAGCATCTGCGGCGCGAGAGAGGGCGGCTGCGGTGCGGCGGTAGAGCGAGGCGGCTGGAAGAACTCGCCGCGACGGACGGAGGGGTGGCGCCAGCGCCGCGACATTCAGCCCCCTAATCGAGCACGGTCACGCCAGCGCAGTCGCTCCAGATGCTATTGACGGTGAACTGGATGTCACTGTCGAGGCTGGCCGCGCTGATCGCGCCGTTTTGCGAGACTGCCCAGACGAACATGTCGAGGATCTCGGAATGCTCGCCATGTCCGGCAGCCGCCAGCACCCGCGTGGCCAGCCCTTGCCGCTTGAGGTAGGCGGTCGTGGATAGGGCGCTCTGCGCCTCCCCCGCGACCAGGACGGCAGCGGTGACTGCCGCCATCCGAACCCGATCCCTGAAGGCGGAATCCTTGGTGAGAGCGACCTGGTCGGCGAACGCCAAGATCACTCCTCCCATTCGACGCTGAGGACATATTTATGCGAGGCGGGCAACGCGTTGTCCCTGTTGATGAAGGCCAAGCCATTGCTCGTACCCAGGGCGACCGCCCACTCCTCGAGCAGTTCCCACGGAAGATCCGCCGAGCTCTGGGTGTTGAACGGGATCCGCCACTGATCATTCGACGAGTTCGTCGGCGCCGCCGAGTAGGCGCTGTTCCACACAGCACCCGCGGCCGCCGAGTTCGGGTCCAGCTTCGCCGGGGTCATGCCCGCGGTCGGAGTCGTCCCCGCCGAGGTCACACGGTTGATGCCGACGACCACCTGCTGCGAGGTCGGCACACCAGCGCCAGCCACGCAACCGATCGTGACACGGCGCAGCTTGTAGCCAGTGTTGGCCGAGGACATGAGCCAGGCGAAACCGGTGTCCACGGCGAGCGCGGCCGAGCTTTCGACCTGCGCGGCGTATCGAGCCATCATGATCCTTTCATCAGAAGAAGCCGCCGTACTGCGACAAGGCCTTAGGCGCGCGCCCAGCCGTACTCACCGCAGGCGCGACCACCAAGCTGAGTGAGGTGTACGCGTTGGCGCCGGAGATCGAGCAGGTCGCCGTACGGGTGCCAGTCGCCACCCCGCCGCCGCCGACCAATACCTCACTTGCGACGCTCGCGAAGGCAAACCCCGCGTAAGCGTCGCCGCGTTCCGTCATGCCGCCGGGCGGCGTGTACGAGGCCGACGAACCTGTGGCTGCGAACCCGCAGATCAGCAGGGCGTCATCCACCGACGGTGTCGCGGAGGGCGCGACGTGAGAGGTCTGGTTTGCGCCGCCATCCCCCCATACCGGCACCACGTTGATCGGGGTGGTCGGATTGTGGCCGGTGATACATAACAGCACCACCACAGCCGTGTCCGGATTCCCGAAGCTAAACGACGAGCCCTCGCTGCCGTCCACAGCCCGTTGCCAGACCTTGCCGAAGCAACTACCCGTCCCCGAGTAGGTGGTCCCCGTCTGAGCAAAGCCGGGTGCTGTCATCCCAGCCGTATTGCCGAAAACATCCTCGAAATGGACGGCGACCAGGTGATCGCCTGCCGCCGTTCCGACCGGCTTCGCCACTACGGTCGGGTCGCCAGACGAGCCGGTCGACGCTGACCGAACCGAGATCACAGCAGGCACCTCCAAGCACGTCGAAGAAGTTCGCCCGCGCAGTCCTGTCCGTTGAACTACCGGCCCACCAGCGCCTGCATCGCCCGCTGAACTCCCTCGGCAAGCGACACCCTCGGCCGATAGACGTCGAACATCCGTGCGGGATCGCCAACCCGGTACGCCACTCCGGTGGGGGCGTCCTCGCGCAGGTCGAAAGCGGGCCGGTATCCGGCTTCCGCGCACATCATCGTGGCGAGGTCGAGCATGGACGTGCCGAAGCCAGTGCACAGGTTGACCGGCTCTCGCACGTCGGTCTCGACTACCGCGAGAGCGCCGGCCACCACGTCGTCGATGTGGATCCAGTCGCGCACCTGCGTGCCGTCGCCCCAGATGCGGAACGGGACGGCTCGGCGCTTGGCCCGTGCAACGAACGCCCCGAACGGCCAGTCGACACCCTGGTCTTCGCCGTAGCCGGAGAACGGCCGTACGACGTGCACGGGCAGCCCGGCCTGCGCTGCCGCGGCGGCCACCCGCTCCCCGGTCAGCTTTGTCCAGCCGTAGGAGGCGTCAGGGGTGCCGATGTTGTACCGGTCGAACCGGACCATCGCCTCTGACAGCGGCCTCGCCGTGGCGACATCGCGCTGGCAGTCGATCGGATATGCGGCGCTGCTGGACAGGTAGAGGACACGACGCTGACGGGTGCGCACTGCCCACTCGAACATGGCGGCGTCCAGCGCCAGATCGAGCGCCAGGTTCATCGGCGAGCCGTCGATCGCCGCCCGATGGGGCGCCGTCGCCGCGGCGTGCACCACCAGGTCGTACCGGTTGGTCTCGGTGCGGAAGAAGTCGTGGGCGTTGTGGCCGTTGGCGATGTCTACGCCTTGCACCGTCCAGCCGTGATCGAACAGCTCGGCGGCCATATGCCGGCCCACGAACCCCTCGGCGCCGGTGACGAGAGCGGTCTTCATCGCACACCCCAGATGCCGAAGCAGTACGGCAGCCCCATGGGGCGGAAGTCCGCGGTGGCGTACACGTGCATCTGCCAGCCAGCGGCCGTGAGCATCTCCTCGACGTCCTCACGCGACCAGGCCCAGTAGTGCTCGGGATTGGAGTCGTTCCATGCGTCCACGGGCGTGGACAGCACTAACATGCGGGAGCGTTCGCGGATCCTGCCGAGCACCACGTCGGGGTCGTCCAGGTGCTCCAGTGTCTCGGAGCACACGAACAGGTCCACGTCCGGGATCTGGCCGATCGTCTCCTCGATTGACCCCTGGTGCTGGTAGCCGGGCGCGAAGTCGCCGTAGTACTTCACGGCGGCCGAGATCGAGGTAAGGATGGCGCCGTTGCCGCACGACAGATCCGCCGCGGCGGCCACTCCGTCGCCGGCGAGCCAGCGGGCGACCGCGACGGTCACGTCCACCCGCAGATGGTGATCGTGCCAGCGTCGATGGTCATGGGGTGTTCGGTAGAGGCATTGAAGCTCGTCGTCGGTGTAGGCGGGGCGCAGCCGCTGCCGGGTCACCGCCGTGCCTCTGCGAGCGCCTCGCGCACCGCGAGGACCTCCATAGGGCCGTGCTCGGCCATGTGCGCCCGGAACGCCCCGCGGTCCTGGGCGTACATGTCCGGGGCGTTGACCCGACGGTAGCCGTCGTCCCACTCCGCGGTCCCGGCGACCGGGTGCAGGTGTTCGACGACCACGCTCGGCAAGTAGCTGATGCAACCCGCCGACCGGCCCAAGGTAAGCCAGTAGTTGTCGACGTACAGGTGGTGCAGGGTCGGCGGCGCCATGTGCCCGAGCGTGGCCACCACCGGCGTGCTGATGGCGATCTGTGTGGGCAGGCGTGCGCCCTGGATGCGGTCGTTGCCGTAGACGAACCCGGGCCGCTTGGCCAAGGCGTCCAGATAGTCGCCGTCCCAGCCGACCGTGACCGGCCTGTGGTCGTCGCCCATGAATCCGATTGCTTGCGGAGGCGTTTGCCGATGAAGTATCTCGGCGGCGGTCCGGTTCAACGCATCCACCATCGACCTGTTCGGCCTGATCAGAGTGAGCACGCCGAGCAGACTGCGGTAGCCCGGTAATTCTGGATCGTCCTCGTCTACCGCGAACACCAGCTCGGTGTCGGCGGTGCAGGTCCGATGGAACGTCTGGGCCAAATCGCGGGCGGCATCCGGGCGTCCGCGCGACGGCACGATGACGACCAAGCCGGTTGATGTCCCGATCACCCGGTCACCTCGGAGCCGTCCGCCGGGCAGGCGTCTTCCGCGCCGAGCCATACCTGCTTGAGGTGTGTCGTCTTCACCCGCGTGTCCACGAAAATCGGGTATCCGCAGGCGACCGCCCGCGCGCAGAACGACAGGTCCTCAGAAAGCACTTGGCCTGTGGTCGGGTTGGCCATCCGGCCGTACCAGTTCGGCCCGTACTGTTCGGCCACCTTGCCCAGGACGTCGCGGTGGATGAGGATGCACGCCGAGCCGGTCGCGGCCACCTCAACGAGTTGCTCGCGCGGGTAGTCCAGCCACGCCGTGAACCCCTGGCAACCATCGCCAACCTCCACCCAGCGGAACAGCGTGGGACGTGGCCTGGTGCGGTGCCCGCCCATGCCGTCCAAGGCGTATTCCTGCTGGGAGAAGCACAGCGCGCCGACGATTGGCCGCTCAACCGGATCGGCGGCGTCCAGGAGCCGGTCCAGCGTGTCCGGCGCGAACCCCATGTCGGTGTCCGTCCAGAACAACCACTCGCCTTCGCCTCGCAGGAACTCCTCCACGGTGGCGTTGCGGGCGTCCACGATGCCGCCGGTGCCGTAGCGCATGCCGAGGTAGCCGCCGCGCAGCACCCGCTGCTGGCTGGCCAGATCGTATCCGAGGAGGCCCACCACGCTCAGATGCCACGAGTAGGCGACCTCGTGGCCGTGCACGTACGCGAGGCAGACGCTGCCGTCCATCGGCGCGGGCCCCAC
Organism: Streptomyces sp.; assembly: GCF_036566765.1. Classification (GTDB taxonomy): domain Bacteria; phylum Actinomycetota; class Actinomycetes; order Streptomycetales; family Streptomycetaceae; genus Streptomyces. Next base: position 25,832 of record NZ_DATCVQ010000731.1, on the reverse strand, counting down.
TTCGGATGGCGCTTCAGCCGGTGCGGTCACTTCGCGGTCCGCGTGCGGCGTGCCTGGCTCCGCTCCCCGGGCGCTCGGGTGGCCCGCTCTACTGGCTGCTCGTCCGCGACGGGTTGCTCATGCGGGACGGTCCGGTTGACGAACCGGTTGTCGGCCGAGAACAGGTCCGGAAACTGCTTTACGAGGGGGTCTCCCGCATCCCAGGCGGTGCCGCGCGGGATGTGCAGGCGCCTGCCCTGCCAGGTGACGTTGACGGTGTCGGTCGCGATGACGACGTCCATGATCTGCACCTCTCTGGGTGGCGTGGGTGGTTGAGTTCCCGCCAGCCGACCACCCAGGCGGCTGGCGGGAAGTGATTACTGGTTCTGTAGGAGGCGGAAGCCCAGGTCGTTGATCGAGTTGCCGCCGTGCCGGGCCCACGCGAACCAGCCGCGCTGGCCGGTCGGGCGGTTGTTCGTCACGTCGAACAGGTGCGGCACCAGTTCGACGCTCATGCCGGCCCTGTCGGCGATCAGGTAGTTGCGGAAGTCGCCGACGACCAGGATGTTCGACGCGCCCGTGGTGCCGGTGAAGTCCGGGAAGTACGACGCGAACGCGATCGGCCGCATCCGGATCGTCTCGATCACGCCGGTCAGGTCGACGGTGACGAACGACAGGTTGTTGCCGTTGCCGAACGTGGCTACCTCGTTGCCGACGTCGTGGTTCATCACCCAGGTGGCGTTCTGCTTCCACCGGTCAGGCAGGGAACTCCACACCTTGTTGATGTCGGCGCCGCCGAACGCGCCGTCGGTAGTGACGACGACTTCGACGTTGGTGTTCGCGTCCAGGGCGGTGATGATGCCGCGCGGCTGGCCGGAGCCGGAGCCGGTCGCGAAAGACTGCGCCTGCAGTTCGTCGTAGCCCTCGCTGAGGAGACGGGACATCTCCTCAGCGAAGCCCGGGTAGTCCATCCCGACCTCGATCGAGTAAGGGATGAAACCGCGAGCGGTGTTGATCGGCACGTTCGGCTGGGCGAGCGTCGGCGAGTCGTCCGAAACCGCGGAAGCCTCAGCATCGTACGACCAGGTCACACCGGCCGAGCTGACGCCCTTCCACTCGTCCGTGGTGATCGTCACCTGGCGGGCGAGCCCGCGGAACGGGTTCAGCGAACCCTGAGCCGTCAGGATGATCGTCGGGTCGATCAGGACCGGAACGCCGTACCCGCCCGCGTTGTCGGTGCCGCCGGCCATCGCCCGGAACTCAGCGACCGCCCGCGCCTCCTCATCAGTGAAGCCCGGCTGGGCGTAGTGCATGGCCTTGACGAACGCACTACGGTACGCCTCGTTCTCCGAGGCGAGCAGGCGCCGCCCGATCATGCCACCGTCGGTGTCCTCGGTCCGCGTCCGCAGCAGACGCTCCACCTTGTCGAGCTGGTCGCTACGCAGATGGCGGCCGTTCTCTCGGCCCTCCAGGACCTTCATCGACCGGTCACGAACCTCCGCGCGTGACAGCGCCCGAAGTTCCGAGCCGTCCCACGGGTCCACGCGGCGCATCACCTGCACGCCACGGACGTCGAGGTTACCGTCGCCAGCCTCGGTGTTGCCGCGGGCCGCGAAGCCAGCCACGAGGTTGCGGCGGCGCTCCTGCTCCGCCCGCTGAGCCTGCGCCTGCTCCTGGCGGCCGCGCTCTTCGTCCTGCAGGCGCACCTGCTCGGCGCGCTGCTCCTCCAGATCGCCCCAGCGGGCCTGCTGCTCGTCGGTGAATGCCTGGTCGGCCGCGGCCTCGTGCAGTTCGCGCATCTCGGTTTCGATCTCACCGAGCCTGCGCAGAATCTCGTCCATCAGGACGCCTCCTTGCTCAGGAATGGGTAGCGCTGCACCCTCATGCGGGCGTCACGCTGCGGATGGGTGAGACCTGTCGCGTGGTGCACTTCCGGGGTGTCCGGCGCGTCGGTCGGATTGGTTGCGGCCTCCTGCGGTGCGGTGCCCGACAGCGCGCCGAGAACCGGGTCCTCGGCGGCTCGGGCGGCCTCGCCGCTGGCGGTGCGGAGTCCGTGCTGGGCACGGAAGTCTGTGAACGACCGGACGATCGCTTCGTGCCGGTCAGGGTCGCGGGAGCGGAGTTGCTCGCCGTACCAGTCGGTCATGCCGACGGAGCGGAGGCCCGCCGTGGCGGCCTGGCTGGCCGGCCAAGTGACCGGCCCTGCCTCGAACAGCCGCACCTGCAGGATTGATCTCTCAGGCAGGCCCTCGGGGTTGTGACTGCTCGCCTCGGGCTCGTGATTCCACAGCTCGTCGGTGACGTTGAACATGAAGGAGCTGCCGTAGCCGCGGGCCGACAACCCGGGGATCAGGTCCCGGTTGTAGGAGGTGTCCAGCAGCGGCACCTCCGCATAGGCTCCGTCGCCACGCTCTTGCAGCGTCTCGGGCACGCCAAGGATCTTGTCGCCGACGAAGAAGTCCATCCCGTGGTTGAACAGGATCTTCACCTTGTCGCCGCGCTCGGTGATCGTCTTGGAAAACGCGCCTGGCAGGACCCGCTCAAGGAACCGGCCCTCGTAGTAGCTGTTGATCTCGTACCAGGCGCCGAACGCGGAGAACCGCAGCACCATGACCGGGTTACCGGACTCGGCGCGAACCTCGGCGCGTTCGTCACCTTCGGGAGGCTGGTGGTCGGCGCTCTTCGGCAGAAGGTCCACGGGCGCGGTGAACGCCCGGACGGTGATCAGGTCACGCTTCACGGCTGCTCTTCCTCCTCATCAAGGACGGCGCCGTCGGGCCCTTCCTCGTCAGCGGGATCGTCTTCGTTCTCGTCTTGCGGCTCGGCCTCGCCAGCACCCTGCGAAAGCTGAGAGCCGGGCGGCTGAAGCTGCACCGACAGAAGGCCGGTGTGCACGAGCAGGCCAGAGTCCTGGGCGGCGGTTGCGGCCTGAGCCGACTCCGCGGTGAAGCCCTCACGTACCAGGCTTGCGATCGTGGACGCCTCCACCTGGAAGATCTCTGCAGCGTCCTTCTTGTCCTCGCGCAAGAACGAGACGTCGCGATCGTCGTACCAGAGCTGGGCGTTCGGCCTGGGCGGCAGCAAGTTCGCCAACGACCCCGCCGCGTTCCGCCACAGCGGCCTCAACGTCCCGTCGCCGAACCGGCGGCGCGCCTGCGCATAGTTCGAGTACGTCGCCGACGCGAGACCCTCCGACAGGCCCACGATGACCGGCGGCACGCCCAAGGCCGCAGCTATCCGGGTCTCCCCCAGCGCCTGAATCGCCTTGTAGGACATCTGCTCGAACGAGTTGCCGACCGTCTTCACGTCGGCGCCGCCGCCCAGATACAAGGTGCGGTAGGCGTTGACGGCGCCGCGGTGGCTGGTCTCCATCTTCGCCTTGAAGCGCTCGAACACCTCGGGCGTCACGCTGGCGTCCATGGTGACGACCATGTTGGGGCTGGCGCCGTTCTCGAAAAACTTCAGCTTGTGAGTCGTGGCAGCCTGATCACCCTCGATGTCCCGGATGACCGCCTGCAGCAGCGACATGCCGCGGAAGGACGCCACCGGGTCGGGGATCGGCGCATAGTGACACACCTCCTCCGGCAGCAGCACCTCGGTGCGGCCAGTCGGCGGCTGGTAGATGTAGCCGATCAACTCGGCGTCCAGGTCGAACGCCTGCAAGTCCGGGTCCTCATACGAGCCCAGCACGATCGTCACCCAGTCCGGCCTCAGCCGTACGATCCGCTCCCGGCCGTCCCGAGACCGTCGCCGCGTCGCGAAGAACGCGCCCGCCAGGGCGCTGTCCTGCTCCATCCGCGCCAGCAGGTCACCCGTCGTCGCGCCCGGCCATGGCCGCTCCAGCAAGGCGAGATCCTGCCCGCCGAACAGTTTCCCAGGCCGCCCGCTATTGAAGCCGCGCCACTGAAACCGCGCCTCCGAGAACACAAGCAGCCGCGACAGCAGACACGCGAACACGACGCCCGACCGCTTGTAGACGCCGTTGACGATGCCGTCGAAGTTGCCTTCGACCCGCTCCCGGGATCCTGTGATCGTCTGGTAGAAGCCTGATCCGAACGGATCGCCAGAGAACAGGTTGAGGTAGTCGTCCCATCCGAACCGCGACAGCCCACCCGGTCGCCGATACCGCTCGACATGCGCCGCCGAGACCTTCTCCAGCAGGCCCATCAGATACGGGCCTGCACCCTCTGGTCGTACGCCGCGGGTGGGGTAGGCAACCCGACGACGAACGACGCACAAAGTTTGCGCTCGGCACCGTGCCACCGGCTCACGAATTCGCCGATCTCGTCAGTGTGCGAGCCATCCGTCTGGGCCGTCCACGGCCCGAACGCCTCGGACTCCCGCCGGTCAGCGCCGTCCCATTCGATCGTCACGAAAACGAGCTGCTCACTCACCGGCGCCGCCCACCCGCAGACATGCGCGCGTCACGCCAGCCCTCGCCGACTGCGACCCACGCGATCGTCAGCCCCAGCCACACCTTGCTCGCCGACCAGCCGAGCACGTATGGGATGCCGATCAGGATCGTCGCCAGCAGTCGCAGCACCGCGAGCACACCCTTGCGCACATCCGCCTTGTGAGCCTCGCTGGAGATCCGATCCAGCGGCACTGTCAACGCCATCGCTCCCCCTACGCCCACACCGCGAACGGCTCGACCGGCTCTTCCTCGTCATGACCCTTCGTCGCGAAGCCCCAGGCGGCGAAGGTGGCCGCCACCAACGGGCAGATGTCCACGCCAGCCGCCTTGGAGTCCCACGCCTTCGCGTCGCCGAGCGGCCGCGTCACTGCGCCGGCCACCGCGGCGTCGAGCGCCGGGTGCGGCATCACACGAACGGTCGACTCGCCCTCTTCGGGCATTACGCCGTCGACCAGCTGGCCCCACGCGTGCCCCACCTCGCGATGGGTCGGTTTCGTGATCTCCAGCCTGCCGACCTCGCCGTCCAGCTGCTCGATCTTCACGGCCTCAAGGTCGGCGATCAGCGACCCGGCTGGGCTCCCAGCGTCCACCACCCACGCGCACGGATCCCACCGCTCCTGCAGCTGCTTCGCGCGATCCGGGACCCACTTCGTGCCAGGCCGATGGTCGACAACCTCGACGTGGAGCAGGCCATCATCGCGCCGGCCCGCCGTAGCGATCGCCGCCCAGCTCCGGTCCGGCGAGACGTGGATCGCGAATGCGACCTTGCCTACCGGCTCGGAGCTCGCGTCGGCGACATCTCGCCATTTCACCTCGGGGATGACCGCCCACTGATCCGCGGCGTCCGTCGGCCAGTTCCCCACACCGAGACGCTCCCGCAAGAAGCCCTTCGTCCCCATGCTGGCGTGCTCGCGCGCCACGTGCTCAACGGAGATGCGGATGCCCAGCGCCGGGTTGGCCTTCGCCCAACTGTCCGGGCTGGCCGGGTTGTCATGCTCCGTGCAGCCTTCGCCGCACTCCGGTGTGCATGCCTCGATCGACCACTCGGCGTAGAACAGCGATGGATCGTCGCCCGCGATTCCGCGCCGGCGTACCCGGCCCAGCTGCTCACACGGCGCGATCGTCTTGTCCGCCGCGCTGGAGCCGTACCAAAGCTGCGGGTTCGGCCGAGCGGACATCGTCGGCATCAGCGCGTCCACCGCGGCGTCCGGCAAATTGAACGCTTCATCCATGATGTTCAGGTCACCCGAGAAGCCACGACCCGAGCCGGTCGAGCGGGCCACGAACCGCAACCGGGCCCCGTCCAGTAGCTCGATGCCCTCATCGCCGTGCGAGGTCCGGATCCGCTTCACGCGACGGCGGAAGGCGTCGGTGTTCTCCACCAGCGCCTGCATCCGCAGGAACATCTCCTGCGCTGTCTTAAACTCATGCGCCGAGTACAGGATCAGGCGCTCGCCGAAAAGGAACAGGCCGGCCAGACATCTCGCCTCGAAAACGCTGCCCTTGCCGTTCTGCCGGCTCACCACCACGCCGACCTCGAACGCCGACCAGCGGCCGTCCGCACGCTCCCCCAAGCCGTGCCGCAGGCAGTACTCCTGCCAGGGGTCGAGGATCAGCCCCGCCGACGCGGCCAAGTCGATGACGTCCTGGCCGGAGGAGGCGACGTACGGCGGGATTGAGGAGATCCTCGGCTCCTGGACGCCGACGAGCGCGGTGGCGGTCACGCGCCTTTCCGCCGCTCATCTCGGCGGGCGCGTAACTCGTCCACCGGGTCGCCCTGCTTCGCCTCGGGTACGGCCAGTTTCGCCAGCTCGGTCAGCGTCGCCCGCAGCTGCGCGTGCAGCATCGATGCTGCCGCCGGCCGGATACCGGACTCGCTCAGCCTGTTGGCCAGGTCCAGCGCGCTGGCCGCGAGGGCGGTCTCCTCCGCGATCCCCCATCGCTCCAAGTCCGCCCGAACCGCAGCCACGAGAGGCTCCGCAACCCGACTACGAGGAGTCACTGCCGCCTCCTCACGATGCGTTACCAGAGTGGAATCACGGAACGTAACGATCTCGCAAGGATTACTTTTTGCAGTGGGGAGAGAAAACGGCGATCGGGCGCGGATCTCCTCGTGATCGTTGATCTTGCGTGGTCGAGGCGCCCCCCTACCCCTCGGACCTGCATGAACGTGATTAGTGTCCGTTTCTGTCCGATATCACGATGAGTTATGTGATTGATCTTCGTTACAGAACGCAATCATTCTTGTTGTCACGTATCGTCACCATGACCGTGAGGACCTGGGTGGTGGGGTGCACGGTGGGTGAGGGGTGCCTGCACCCTGGGGGCGGGGGCCCTGCCCTACCTGCCCTGTCCCGTTGCCCCGGTTGTTGTACCAGCGTGTGGCTACGGCTCTGGCTGTGGCTGGTCTCTGCTCGGCGATGCGCTGCATGACCACGTCTCGACCAGGGTCGATGGTGATGATCTCTGCACCATGCTCGGCGTACGTCGCCAGCCATTCGGGCTTGGGCATGGAGTGGATCACGTACACGTCCACCGTGCACACGTGCCGCAGTGCCTCCCGGATAGCGGCGGTGCGTGCTCGGAATGCGACCTGGCGCACGGCCTCAGGGTGGTCGTAGGGGTCGCCTTGATGCGGCCCCGATAGAGCCCCCGCCAGGAGGTCGTAGTCCACCACCACGTCCCCTGGTTTCGCCTGGCCCCGGACCCATGTTGACTTCCCCCCTGCAGGTGGGCCGGTCACCACGTACAGCACCCTGTCTCCGATGGGCAGATCACCAGGCTCGGGATGAGCGAGGGGCGGGGGGTAGTTCCCGGGCCCCCTTCTCTTGATTGCACCGTCGCCGACAGACTGGGCAGGGTGCCCATGTGCCGTGTGCTCGGCGTAGGTATCGCAGGTCGCATGGGTCGAGGCCGAGGCGTTCGAGCTCCACGAGGGCGGGCACGTGGTCGGCTTCATTCGCTCCGCCGGAGTGGCCGCAGATGTGGCAGACGTCGGGCGCTTCGAGCATCAGGGTGGCGCGCGCCTTGCGCCAGCGGTAGCCGGTGCGGCCGTGGCTGCGGGGCATGCCGCTCCCGAATCGTTGTGGGTTGGGCCTGGTGCCGGCGTGTGGAGCGTTGCAGGATGCCCGCATGAAGCTGGTGCTGGCCGTGGCCGGGGTGGCGCTCGTGGTGTTAGCGGCGGTTGCTGCCGTGCTCATCGTCATCTCGCCTGGTACCGAGGCGGACCCGCCAGCAGCGACGCCATCTCAAGCGGCCGCATCTCAGGCGTCCACGCCCCAGGCGTTGCCGTCTTTGTTCTCCGCAACCGGGATGGTGATCCTGGAGTTCACGCCGGACTCTGTCCAGCTGGGCGATCATCCTGCCTGCTCTGGCAAGGGCGAGTACGCAGACATTGGCCAAGGCACGCAGGTCGTGGTGACCGACGCGGCCGGCAAGACGGTCGGGCTCGGCAAGCTCGGCACCGGGTTGCACGAGGAACGCGGGTGCACGTTCCGGTTCGCGATCACGGTTCCGCCCGGCCAGCAGTTCTACGGGATCGAGGTAGCACACCGCGGCCGGAACCAGTACGCGGCGTACCAGCTCGGCTCGATCGAGCTGAAGATAGGCGCCGCGGGTCAGGGCTGAGGCTCGGCCGGATCGTCGGCGATGGGAATAGCGATGCAGTGGGTGGCCAACCGCTCTTCTGGGCCGCCGTCCCAATAGCGGTTGCCGTCCTTCAGCGCCCGCACCTCGGCGTGGATTGCGTGCGGCTCGAAGCGGAGGCTCAGCGTTTCCTTGGGGTCGATGCCGAGGCTCTTGATGAGTTCGAGGATGCGGGCCCGCGGGATGCTCTCGGGAATGCCTGCGATGTCCACGCGACGACCCTTCAAGGGTTGGTGGTGCGGCCCGGTCCTCAACCCCCCAGCAAAAGACTCGGGCCGCACGTCTCAAGGGAGTGCGGCCTGGCCTCCGACCCGCGGACGTTGTGCCCTTCGGAGGCCAGGCCGGCACCTTGGGTGGGGCTCCGTGCAGCCACGGGGGAGGCTGTGGAGCCGGGCGCGCACTCCGCCTGGATGCGCGCGTCTAAGGGTTTCTTGCAGTGCCGCGGCCGCGTTGGGGACTCCGCAGAAACGCGAAAGCCCCGCTCTGTGGCGGGGCATGCTTCGCGTGGCTCGATGATCGCACCTGTGGATAACCCTCGTCAAGCGACGTTACGGCCCACTCAGGGCGCGTCATTGGTCCCCTTACTCATCGCCACCGCCTGCGAGAATCCGGCCAGCCCGCTCAATCCGGCTCACCTTCTCCTCAAGTGTGGCCACCTTCCGGCAGAGTTGTTCGTTCTCCTCACGCAGCCCGGCAACCGCCCGTTCGGCGTTGACGGCGGCGTCGGCCAGGGCCACGAGGTCCATGACGGCCACCTCGCCGTTCGGGCGGAGGACCTCGACGGCGTCGGCGAGGAACCGCGCTGGCTCGCCCCGGTCAGGCTCGGGAGGCTTGCCGTAGATCGGGTTGGACACGATGCTCTCTCTTCTGGTCCGGGCCTGCTGGTCGGCGTCACGCTCATCGATGAGGCAGCGGAGGTCGGTAGCAGCGTGCTGGAGGAACGCGACGACCTCGTCCTCGTCGGCCCGGTCCGCGATGAGGTGCATCCTGAGCGGTCCGATCTTCACCCAATCGCTGTAGTACTCCTGCTGGGTCTCGTGCTCAACGCGGCTCCAGTTGAGCTCCTCGACGGCGGCCAGGCGCTGCCGGATGTCGTCGTGGCTCATGAGACCTCCGCTTCAGGCATGTCGTCGCCGTTGAACCCCCGCTTGGAGAGCAGGCCATCCGAGTACAGAGTGAGCATCGGCTCATCCATCCGCATTCTCCTCATCCAGTCCTAGCAAGTCCGCCGCGAGTGCACGCCGCTGCTCGGGCGACAACCTGATCGTCAACTGGCCGCGCGGCACGATGATGACGTCGCCACCGAGGCAGCGCAGCACGTCGCAGGGCAATGGAGGGGAGGCGGTCATGATGCCCCCATCATCCCAGATCAGTGCTGCTATGCGGAGATCTTCATGCTGTTTTCGGCTCGTTCGACGCGCTTGGCGAGCCAATCCCATTCCGCTAGCGGCCATACCGGGCAGCCCTTCCACCAGGTGCCGATGTCTTTGCTCGGGGGCTCGCACACGTTCTCGCAGACGATCGCGATCAGGTTTCCAGGGAGTTCCCGTACCCGCCACGTACGGGTGCCGCCGGCAGGGGTGTCGGGGGTGACGCCGCGGCACCACGGGCATTCGACGTCGAGGCGCTGCCCGTCGAAGGTGAGGGCGAGGGCGTGCGCCACCTGAACGACCATCGTGCGGGCAATCGGGGCAGCGACGTATGTGAAGTCTTCGGTGAGATGCTTGGCCGCGAACTGCAGGTACGGCCGGGCGTCGGTGTCGCCCAGGCGGGGCGGGGAGAGCGGATGAACGCCTACATGTTGGGCTATCTCCGCGGCGAGGTCGTCGGCTCGGACGAGGACGTCGTACATGGTGTCGAGGACGCCGAGGTCTAACGGTGCAGGATGTTCGCCAGGGGCGATGTTGCTGCGTTCGAACCGCTCTTCCCAAGCCTGCCTGTCACGTTCGGCCCGCTGGTCGACGGTGAGGGTTTGGTGCCGCCAAGGTCGGGGCGTGCCCGGCAAGCGGCTTTCGACTAGGTCCTCCCAGTAGGCGCATACCCATTGAAGGTCATCTGTGACGAGTTGGACGAAACTCACAAGGCCTCCCCGAGGTCGTACTCTTGCGGGAAGGCGGTTGAGGGGCCGTTGGGGTTGTTGTGTCGGGGGCGGCTCTCCTTGGGCGAGGAGGGCCGCTTCTGCGTCTGCTGAGAGTCTCGCGTATTTCGGGCCGGTGGGAATCGCTATAAGCGTCTCACGGCGTGGCGTCTGCTGGCGGCGCGAGCAGGTCGGTTTGCCCGTCGCAGTCCCCGCCCGGCCGGGTCCTGGCGAGGCGTACTCGCTGCCTGCCGGTGATGCCGTGCTTCTTCCGGCAGCCGCTCCCCATCTCGTAGAGGAGCGAGACGGGATCCCAGATTTTGCGACCACAGACGCAACGGCCAACCGTGGGGCTCTCCCCCACAGTTGGCTCGTCGAGGTCGAGGAGGTTCATTCGTAGTGTTCGTAGTCGGCCGGGTCCACGTATTGGAGCAGGTAGCAGGTGCAGTAGGTGTCCATCGTGTGCCCGCACGTCTTTCGTGGCGTGTCAGGGCCGACCGGGTCGGGGCAGTGGCATTCGTCCTCGGGGTCTCCGGTTCGGCCGTACGCGCACTGGCGGGAGTGCCAGCGGTCCTCAGCGGTGGTCATGTCGTCTCCTCCTCGGTTGTCGCCAGCCTCTCAGCCAGTACAGGGATCGCGAGCGGCAGCGTCGGGACCGGCTCTTCTGGTGCCCACCTCATCGCGTCCGGGCTGACGGAGTAGTCCCGTACAGCGGCGCCGATAGAGGCCAGCACACCGTCAGCATCAGACATGAGGCTCCTCCCCCTCGGATCCGCGTGTGGCGAGCCATTCCGCCAGTGTCGCCTGAAGCGCCCGCACCTGCCCGACTTCCAGGATGAGCGTCGCCTGGCCGGGCTGCATGCCGTGGTAGGTGGTTTCGTCTTCGCCGGCGGTGAGGCGCAGGAATCCGACCGGCTGGCCGACGTCTCCGCTTCCTCTGGCGTCGGGGTGGCAGTGGTCGGGGATGCCGCACACGAGCAGCCATCCGCCGCGGGCGTTCTGAAGGGCCGGGTTTATGTGGGAGCCCTGGTAGATGATGGGCGGCCGGTTGCCGCAAGTGCAGTCCGCGGTGGCGTCCCACCGGTAGTAGGCGTCGCCTGAGACGACCATGCGGCCGGAGTCTTCCGCCTCTTCCCGCGAGGTCTTCGCGTAGTGGGCGCAGGTGAGCTCGTGGCCGTCGTCGTCGATGGAGAACAGCGTGGCGTAGATCGACATCATGCCTCCCCTGTTTCGTCGAGGGCGGTTCGCGTCGGGCAGGGGGCAGGGACGGCACACTCCACGCAGAGGACCTGCCTGGCCGTGTCGGCTTCTTCGCGGCTGGGGTGGAGCGCGCGGGTGCGGGCGTTCGCGGCCTCGGCCTTCTCGGCGCGTTCCTGCCACGCTTGGAGGTCTTCAGCGGAGACGACGGCCAGGCGCCCGCCTCGCTCGACAGCGGCCACGTCCTTCGCGGCCCTGAACAGGCACACCTCGCACGGCTGCCCTTCCACCACTCTGGAGCAGCCCTGTAGGGCGAGGATCGCCACGGCGCGCGGGTTGGCGGTCACTGGCCTTCTCCGAGCTGGCGGGCGATGCGGGCCGCGTCCTCGCCTGCATGCTGGCCCGCGAGAGCCCACTCCATGGGATCAACGGCGAGGATGGCGGCGGCGATCTCCTCGGTCACCTCGCGCCGCACCCGCGCTTCGATGTAGGGCTGGGACTCCCCCACATGCCCGCCGAGAGGCCCATCCCAGGAGGGGCAGCAAGCCCGTACATGCTCCAGGCCGGGGTGGTCGGAGTGGCAGACGCACGGGCAGACTTGTACGGCTTCTTCAGGGATGGCGTCGTCCTTTGAGGGAGCTGACACCGTGTCGGCTCCCTCAAAGGGAGTCTCAAAGGGAGCGGCTTCTGCCGGGATGGGGTCAGGCTGCTCTGGTCCGGTCACTTGGTCACCTCCCGAACCCGATACAGCCACGAGCAGACCGTGGCCACCGTGGACATGTCTCCGTACATCGCCAGCCAGTCGACGATGCGGCGGTCGTATGCGCCCAGTTCCACGCCCTCCAGCGCGGCGTACAGCGCCTCCCGTCCTACGCCGGACAGCGTCTCGGGCCGTTCCACTCGTATCGCCCGCATCGGCTCTTGCTCGATCGGGCCGGTAGGGATGTTGATCTCAGCCACGGGTCAGCCCTCCTCTCCGAGCGCCAGGAAGGCGCACCTGAGCGCGTACTTGTCGGCGTAGTCGATGTGGCCGCATGCGGACCGCTCAACGCGAAGCACCTGCTCCAGCGTGGCGGGCTCCAGTTCGTTCTCGGTGCGGAGTTCGTTGACGAGGGACAGCATCTGCTCGGCCTCGTACACGACCCAGCCGGGCGCTGGTCCGTGCGGGCCGGCGACCTTGTCCCAGCGTTCGTCACGGTGCTGGGCTGCCTCTCGGAGCTTCGCCAGGAAGGCGTCACGAGCAGCTAAGCGGACCTTGAGGTTCGCCATCAGGTCAGCCCTCCTCTTCGCCTGTCGGGTGAGCGGGGCAGTCGAGGTCGTGGTCCTCAGGCTCAGCGTCTTCGGGGGCGTAGCAGGTGCATTCGGGCATCGGTCTCAGCCCTTCTCGGACGGGTGGGGCGCGTACCTGAGGAACTCGGCGAAGCGGTGCACCTCGTACGCGTCCTCAGCCGTGACGCGCTTCGACGCCAGCAGCTGCTCGATGCGCGGGTCCGCTCGCAGGTCCTCCCCGCGCAGACGGTCCGGCGTTGTGCCGTACAGGCGGGCGATGTTGGTGAGCTGGTTGTCAGTCGGCTCGACGTCGCCCGTCTCGAACGCGGCGTACTCCTCGCGGGTGAGGCCCAGCTTCTTGGCTGCCACGCCGGGCGGGTAGCCGACCCAGTTGCGCTCCTCCTGGATGCGCTCGGACAGGATGCTCATCGAGCTGCCGCCTCTCCGGACTGCTGAGCGAGCTCCTTGAGCGCGGAGCGGATGAGCGCGTCGCCCTTCTCGGTGTCGGCGTCCTCGATGCATCCGTCCTCATCGAACGTGCCCTCGATCAGGCCCGCCTTGGCCAGGGCCGTGAACACGTCCCACGCCCAGCCGGAGTTGCCGAACGGGCGCTTGCCGCTGAACCCGTCGCCTTCGCGCCAGACGGCTTCGGCGAGGGCGCATAGGTAGCCCCGGATGGTGGTCGCTCCGGAGTCGTCGTCCTCGATGGCGACGTCAAGGACCTGCTTGCCGATGCTCATTTCGTTCGATTCCTCTCTCGAATCTTGCTCTAGTCGATGCCTTCTTGATCGTTTTTCCGTACTGGTGATCTATCTACGGAGCCGCAGAATCCACGGAGCCCCGCGATCCGGGGGGTGGGTCCTAGCGAGAGACCTGAGGCGGCTCTACGAACGCGAGAGGCGGCTTCTGGGGCGCGCCAGAGGCATGCCCGCCCGAAGCGACCGTCGCAGAATCGGAGGAAGACGCCTTCAGGGCTTCCAGATCGAACTCCCCGGCGCGAACCCCGGCGACGAACGCGGCAACCTCCGCCCGGTCGAACGACAGCGTCACGTCCGGCTCGTCCCGCAGCCAAAGCAGCCACCCGGCGTCGAGCTCCCCCACCCAGAGCACGCCCCTGTAGGTGAGCACCTGGCCCGTCTTCACGGCAGCCAGGAACGACCACCAGCTGGAGACCGGAACCCGAAGCACGGGCGACGCGTCGCCGAGCTTGGAGTCCCGCACCCACACCTCATCGGCGTTTGCGCAGGCTACGGCGACGCAGTGGCCGTTGTTGCACCTGGAAGCGGTGACCCACCTCAACTCCACGCAACTGCTCGCGCCGTTGCAGAAGCTCGACTTCTGCCAGGTCGCCACTACGGGGTCGATCATCTGCAGTCTCCTCCGTCGATCGCGTTGAACCTGAGGTTCGCCGCCTCCCACGGACCATGGACCGAGGTCAGCGCTGCCAGGTCATCCAGCACGCACGCCTCCACCGCGACGTCGGCGTCTCCGAACGGCCACGACCCGACCGCCTCGACTACGACCGGCTCGGGCGCCGCCGGAGCCTCATCGGTGACCGCGGCCGCATCCCAGAAGTCGGCCGAGCGGAACGGCCACGGGTACGGGCGGACCTGCCAGGTCACGGAGCGCCCTCGCTGAACGCCACACCAGCGGCGGCCACCTCCTGCGGGGTGGTGCCGTTGAGGACCCGAGCCACAGCCAGGGCGGGAGTGATGCACCTGCACGGCGTCGGCTCCTCGCAGCCCTGGCAGAACTCGGCCTCAGCAGGATGAGTGCACGCACCGGCCTCGCCACAGGCCGTGCACTCGATCTCTTCCATCGCCGTCTCGTATCGGCGCTCGGCGTCCTCCAGCCAGGAGGCGAGAGGCTCACGAGCGTTGAGCAGCGTGACGACCAGCCGCGCCAGGACGCGGTCCTTCACGTCGAACATCACGCAGTTCCGGCACATGACGGCCGACTCTTCGTGGATGCTGCCGCACAACGCCACGATCGCCGTCTCCGGTAGCACCTCGGCGATCACGTGCGGGAGCAGATGCTCGCGGGCGCGCGCTGCCGCCTCTCGCAGCTCGTCGCTGACGGTCTTCGCGGTCTTGGCGTCGCTCATCGGGCGCCTCCCATGGACACAGGCAGGAACCCGCCCTGCTTGCTCAACTCGCCCGCGACCGGAACCCCGGTCACCTCGGACAGAACCCGGCACATGTCCGTGGCCCGGTCGGCGGGAAGCGGCTCCCCGAGCCGGTAGGCCCAGCGTCGGCCGTCGATCCGCCGGACAATGGCGGCCTGCCAGCCCGCCTCGTAGTGGTTGAGCCAGCCCAGGTACGGCTGGTCGAGGTCGATGACCGTCGCGTTCGCTGGTGTAGTGGTGTCAGCCATGGTTCGGGGCCTCCTTCGCGTTGTGGCCTTGATCGTTGATGTCTGTCCGGTTAACGGCTGATGCGCCGTCATCCCCAGGCGTTTGCACAGGTTGGGGATGGTCGGACGGTCCAGGGAGGGTGGAGGCGAGCGCCTTTCGTCGCAGCCGTTGACGCCGGTTGTCCTCCGATCCGGCCGCCTTGCACACCGGGCACCGGCAGCGCCAGTTCTTGTAGCCCGTCTCGCCATGAGGAACCTGGGACGGGTCAGCGCTCGCGACCTCGGCCGCCTTGGCCTTCCACTCCTTCATCCGGCGGCTCTGGGCCGCCCGGCAGGCGGAACACCTGCATCCCCTGTTGTAGACAGTCGATGTCCCATGGGCTGGCTGCCGGGGCGGAGGTGCCGAGCAGATCTCATCGAGAGCTCGAACGATGGCCAGGGTCTCCCGGTAGTGCCGGGAGTTCGGGGCTTCCGCGATGCTTTGGATGCAGCCTCGCGATACACCTGCTCTGGCCGCAAGATCCTTACGGGCTATCTGGTAGCGGTCGAGGACCTTGAGCATGCGGCTTCGCAGGGCTTCCGGGGACGGCAAGTCCGCCTCTCCCACTTCACACTCGGCCTCGTCCAAGAACTCGACGATGCCGATGATGCGCTGGTCGCTGATGGCGAACAGGTTGTCCCGCTCCCAGTGCGACACCGCCTGGCGAGTTACGCCCGCATGCTGCGCTAAATCGCGGGTTGGGATGCCGAGCCGCTGGCGCCGACGGATGACGTCTGCCCGGATCGAGCGGCGGTCAGCCTCGCTGAGCGGCAGCGACCAGACGCGTTCGACCTTCTTGGCGGGCCGCACCTGTTCGGACAGGGGGTCCCAGCAGCCCGCGCAGTCGCGTTTGCCGCAGCCAAGGCACATTCCCGTCAAGAGGCGGGTCCGCGATTCCACCTCCGCAAGCTGCGGGCTCAAACCAGGACTAGCCATGTTCGACCTCCTTCGGGTCTTGCGGTCCAGGGGTGCCGAGCCACCGCAGGACAGCCGCCGCAATGTCCACGCGGCAAACCTCACCGGCTTCGATACGGCCCAGCGTCGACCGCGAGTAGCCGATCTGCTCTGCCGCCGAACGCAGGCTCAGGCCGCGGTTCTCACGCGCCTCCTGCAGCAGCTCGGCGAGACGGTCCAGGAGGCCGGCCACAGCCGCGTACGGGGCAGGGCGAGAGGACGGTTGAGGTGTCACAGCGCCTCCTCGAGCGGGTCGGGCGGTCCAGGGTTGGCCAGCAGGCCGGCCAGAGTCGCGATGAGGTGATTCAGATCGGCCTCCCACGCGGTGCCGCAGCGGCAGACCCGAGAGGCCGGACCCTCGAAAGGCATGTAGCCGAGGCACCGCGGGCACAGGTTCCGGCTAGAAGGGAGGCTGCTCACCGGGAGCGCCCCCGTTCGCCCACGGGTCCTCGCCGCCGCCGCTTGAACGGTCCGCGGCCTTCGGGGGCCAGCGCAGGTTCAGGCCGGCGGCCTCGACACGGACCTCGATGCGGGACTGCTTCTGGCCGTCCTTCTCCCAGTTCGACTGGAACGCCTGTCCGGACACGATGACCGCGGCGCCCTTGGCCAGGTTCTCGGTGACGTGCTCGGCGAGTTGGTCCCACGCGGTGCAGGTCCAGAACGTGGTGTCGACGTCTTCCCACTTGTCGTCGATCTTGCGGCGCCGGGCGGTGACGACCGTGAAGCGGGCGATCGGCTTGCCGGTCTGGGTGAACTTCAGCTCGGGGTCTCCGGCCATTCGGCCGGTGAGGGTGATCGGGGCGGACATGGGTCAAGCGCTCCTTCGGTTGATGGAGTCCCAGCCGGGCGCCGGGACGAAATCGGGGGCGATCTTCCAGGGCCAACTGCCTTCGCCGCCGTAGGTCAGGCGGGTTGGCCAGTCGCGGTCATCGCGGGCGCCGCGCCAGGGTTTGACAGCCACGGTTCGGCAGCGCTCGCCGGGCCGCTGGTCGGGGTCGTCAGGTGCGATGCCGAACCCGAACTCGGGCCAGCGCAGCAGCAGGCTGGACCCGACCGGACGAACGGACCGGTTCTTGCCCTGCTCGCCGTGGCCGGCGTGGGCCTCGATGACCATCGCGCAATCGGCGAGAACGCGCGCCTGATCGAGCACGGCGACGGTCTTGCGGGCCGCTTCCTCGTCGTTGATGTTGCCCGCGTGAAGCCGGTAGAACGGGCCGATGAACAGCAGATCCGGCTTGTGCGCCACGACCCGTTCGAGGAGCCAGGCAGCGTCGTCAGGCCGCAGGACGTCGACGCCTTCCGGCCGGTGGATCAGCCGCAGCGCGCCGTCCGGGACGCGGTGCCCGTACTTGATCGAGCAGGCGGCGAGGGGGCGGAACTTACGCCGGGACTGCTGCTCGGAGTTCTCGCAGTCGATCAGCAGGACGCGCATCTTCGGAATGTCCGTCCACTTGAACGGGTGCATGCCCGCGGCGACCATGACGGCCATCTGGCGGATAGCCATCGACTTGCCCAAACCTTCGAAGCCCGTCCAGACGAGCCGGTCGCCGCGCTCCAGCAGGTTCGGGACGACCCAGTCGAAGTCCGTGTCGTCGACGGAGATGAACTCCCACAGGTCGGGCGCAAGGTCGACCTTGGACTCCTTTTCGCTGGTCCAGATCTCCACGAGGTCGGGCAGTCTCTTGCCCGCCTTGAAGTGGTCGGTGGCGTCCTTGCCGACCGCGGGCTCCATGATTCGGACGGATGCGGCGGTTCCAACCAGGGCGTCTCGGACCTGCCGGGCGTGCGCCTCACCCGCGTTGTCGCGGTCACAGATGATCGTGACGTCGGCCTCGCGGAAGATCTCGTTGTACTCGGGCCGCCACTTGCCGGCGCCGCCCGGGTTGCACGTCGCGATGAGTCCCTGGTTTTCCAGCGTGTGGACGTCTTTCTCGCCCTCGGTGATGAAGATGACGTGGCCGTCGCGGATGCCGTTGATGACCTTCGGCAGGCGGTAGAGGGGACGCCGGGTGTCGCCGAGTCGCCAACTCCAGCCCTTCGGCCGGGACGCGTCCGGGACGCGGCACGGGAACTGCTTGTCGGCGGTGCGCATCACCTGGAAGAGCAGCTTGCCGGCCTCGTCGACGTAGTCGTACACGGCGACGGCCGGACCGCGGGGCGTCCATTCGCCGCGCTCCTCCCGCTGGTCGCGGGGCTTGCACAAGTCGGCCCACGTGAGACCGATCGCGGCGAGGATGTCGTCCCGTTCGCACATGGCGTGGCAGTGGAAGACCACGGGGTGCTCTTTGCCGCGGGTGACGGACAGGCTAGCTGTGCGGTCCGGGTGTGCCGGGCACAGCGCCATGTAGCCGCCGGGCTGGGCGCGGACGCCTTCGAGCTTGGGCAGAACGAGATCGTTGAGGATGTCCATCAGTTCTTCCAAAATTCGTCGGACGTGGGTCGGCGAGCGGGTTGCTGCTCCTTGTAGCGGCGGCTGTTGAGCCAGCCCTGAGCCCACTTGGTGGCGTCAGGGTTGCGCTTGGGGTCATCGCGATACCAGGCCGCGGCGCGGATGATCAGTTCAGGGTTGTCACCGCGGGCGACTGCGGATTGCCACGCTTTGAAGGCGTCGAACTTGCCGCCCTTTTCCGGGTAGGCGTTCCAGAAGCGGACGAAGTCAGGGTCGGAGTCGTAGTCCTCCGCACCGACGCGCCGCTTGCGGCGCTTCCCCCCTTGGGGGGTAGGGGGGTTCTTTTGTTCTTCTGTCTCTGTCTCTGTCTCTGTCTCTGAGGATCGCTCCCGATTCGGACCCTGATCGGTGGTCCGATCGGTATCCGAGATGTCGAGTTTCAGCAGGTCATCCGCTTGGCCGATGTCGGCCTGCTCGTGGACGCTCGCGTGGATGGCGCTCTGTGGTCCCTCGCTACGCGCCCCAACAGCCGCATTTGCGGTTGCCGCCGCACTCGCTCCGGATCGGGGCGATTCGCTATCCGATTCGCTGGTGCCATCGGTAGTCCGATCGGTATCCGATCGGCAGAAGCGACAGCCCTCCTTGACGACACCGTTCTGATGCCAGCGCCGATGATTACCCAGAACCCCGCCGACCGACTTCTCCGCAGTCCGCTGGAGCACCTCGGCCTTCGTACGGTTCCGCTTGCCGTATGCGAGCACCACGTAGCCGTTCTCTACGCGATCAATCAGGCGGGCCAGGATCAGCCGCTCCGCGTCACGCTGGCCGTTCTCCCACGTGTCCGGGTAGACGAGGATGCCGATCTCTTCCTCGGGCACGAAGCCGTCAGAGAGGTTGCGCTTGGCGTACAGCGCCATCTGGACGTACAGGTCACGCAACCCGCGAGCGTCCGCCCCGTAGCGCAGCAGGCTGCGCACCTTCGGGTCCTCCGGGAAGTTGACGACGAGCTCGATGTAGATCTCGGCGGGCGGCATCAGGCGCTCCTCAGGCGGGCAGGCCGCGGCGCCTTGACGAAGGGCAACCGGCCGTGCTCTGGACACAACTCCTTCACGTAGTCGCGGCTGGTATCGCCGATCCGTAAGGCCATCTCCTGCTGGACGCTCTTCGCGTGAACGGCCGACATGTACTGGCGTTCGGCGATCAGCCCGTCAGGGGCTTGGCAGTGGCGGCAGAACCAGCCGTCCACTGCGTACTGGGTGAAGCACCACTGCTCGCAGATCCCGCACTGGTTGATCGTGATGCTGCGATAGGCGCCCGTGACGCACTGCCAGTTCGCCGACCGGCCAGGTTCGCCGGCCGCCCGCAGGAGAACCACGAGTTCCCCGCCAGGCTGGTCAGGATCGGCGACCGCGCGGCGGAACTTGCGGGTCTTGTCGAGGCGCTCATTGTGGCCGCCCTTGACCTCGCACCACACGTTCTGTGCGGGCAGGTGGAAGTCGGCCAGGTACCTGTCGCCATCGCCCAAGTCGACGGCCCAGGGCTCGTACTCGAAGTACCAGCCTAGGCTGTTGAACGTGGCCGCCCAGTCTGCTTCGAGTGTTGAGCGGTAGGTGGTCCCGCTGTACTTCAGCGGAACAGCTCGGATGTTCAAGTGCGGGAGGACCTTCCGTGCTGATGGTGCTGGTGGGACTGATCGGGGCCTTTACACCCCCGCGCTCTCCCTTCCGGGACCTACTCTATGCCATTACCCATGGCATTGCCTAATGGCCAACACGCTTGGCTATACTGGGAGCATGGGACACAGCCATGCCTTGATGCCTCACCCCATGTGCGAACATGGAGCCGTGGATCAAGACCGCCAGCAGCGGCTTCGCCGTCTCTCCGCCGCTTACAAGCGCCGCGTCAAGGCCGCCGAAGAAGCTCACGATGAGCTGGTGGCCGAAGTCCTTGGCGCGCTCGACGACGGCGAACAGCAGGTGGACATCGTTCGCGAAATCGGCTTCACGCGTGAGTGGGTCCGCCGCAAGGTCGTGGACGCCCGCAAGCGTCCGCCGGCCGATCCCGCCGACTCCTGACCGCGCCTCAACGCCCCCGAAGATCACGACGCCTCCTCAAGCTGCTCGGCGTCGTCCTCGATGGGGACCAACGCCAGACGCAGACCCAGGCCGCGGGCGACTTCCTCAACCAGCAGAAGTTGACGACCGCCCGGGTCGCTCTCGAAATGGCTCACGGCTCGGGCTGACTTGTAGATGCGGCGGGCTAGGGCGGACTGGGACAGACCGGCTTCGATCCGGCGGGATGCCAGCGCCTCGATCAGCGGATGCCTCACGACGCCGCCCCGATCCACTGCTCGGCGCGGATGGCCAGCAGCTTGTCGGCGTTGACGGCCCGCATCTTCCTTGTCGGCGGAACGCCTTGGGGTGGCCTGCCGTGCAGCAGCGTGGAGACGGTGCTCCTGTTGAGGTCCGCCAACGCGGCGATCTGCGGCAGCGGCAGGCCAGCCTCGCGGAGCTTCCGGACGTGGCGGCGTACAGGTTCGGCGTCGACGTCAGGTCGGTAGCGTCCGTAGGCCTTGTCGCGGCGGCGCTGCCGGGCAGCAGCAGCATGTGCGGCCCGGCATAGGTCGCAGTGGCAGGGGCCGTGCCGGTAGCGCCTCGGGGTGCCGTGCGGCGCTGGTTCGGCCATCACGCCACCGCCTCGCGCGCGTCACGGCGCCCCTGCCGCTCCCTCGCGTGCTGGCAGCCCTTACAGGCAGACGTCAGCCCGTCCGTGGCCCGGTTGTCGGCGTAGAACAGCTCAGCCGACAGCAGCTCCTGGCAGCGGCAGCACCGCTTCTCGGACACGGTGACTCGCGGCCGGGGCCGGGCGACAGTGGACAGCGCGCCGGTTCGCTGGAGGCGCCGGCGAACGGATACGCGCTCGTCGGGTGTGAGTCCTCCCCACACGCCGTGCTTGTCGTTGCGGTCCAGCGCCTCTTCTAGGCAGCTCCTCCACACAGGGCAGGTGTGGCAGACGGCCTTCGCCTGGAGCTCGCGGCGGTCACGCTCGGCCGGGCGCTCGCCCTCCAGCGGGAAGAACAGCAGGGTCGGCAGATCCCTGCACGCCGCCTGGTGGTGCCAGTCGAGGTCAGTCATGGGGGTTCGTCTCCGTTCGAGGGTCTGAGGTGACGGCCGGATCCGTCCGGTCTTGTCCGATGAGGTCCGCTACCGCGAGGTAGGCGGCGCGGGCGATCGTGCGCGGGTCCGCGTACACCGCCCCGGCTACTTCGTCGCGGTGGCAGGCGTTCCAGATGGCGTCAGCCAGCGGGTCGGGCGCCTGCCCGTGGGAGGAGCGGATCAGCTCGGCGCGGGCCCGTAGGTCGGCCGCTACCTTGTCGAGGGTGTGCTGCTGGTGCGTCAGGCACTCCGCCTCGACGAGGGTGACGACGTCGGCGTACGACAGCGGGAAACGAGTCTCAGGCGCCATCACGCACCGCCTCGCGGGCGTGCACAGTGAACGTGACGGTCGCGCCCCGGCACGGGCCCTTCTCCCACCCCAGGACGTCGTAGCGGCGGCCATCAACCTCAACGGTCTTCGTCTCGGCGGGGGCGACCATCGCCTTCTCGAAGCGGTAGCCGCGGCCCCGCACGGTCGTGATGTAGGTCGGGTTGTCGTGGGCGTCGCCGAGCGCGTCACGCAGGCGGCTCATCGTCACGGTGGCGGTGGTGATGTTGCTCCACTGGGAGACCTTCCACACCTCCCGCATGATCTGGTCGGGCGAGACGACCTGGCCGGCGTGCGCCACCAGGTAGGCGAGCAGGTCGAACGCCAGCGGCTCCAGAGTGAGGAGCCGGTCGCCTTGCCACGCCTGGTAGGCGGGGGCGTCGATACGGATGAGGTCAGGCATGGGCCACCTCGTCGAAGAGGTCGAGTTGGGCAGGGAATGTGATCGCAACCGGGGCGGGGCCTTGCGGTTTCGGCGCTTCGGCCGGAACGTCGTCGGGGATGCCGAGGTTCTGGATGGCCGCCAGCTTCGGGTGGATGCGGGCGTACTCCGCGGCACTCACCTTCCAGGCGAGCAGCGAGTCGCCGACGACGATGCGCGGCTGGAAGGGTGGGATGGTGTCGAGCCGCAGCGTGGGCAGCAGACCCGAGCGGTGCATGAGGTCGCCGATCGCGACGACGAAGCGGAGCCGGGCTACGGCCGCGGTGAGCGGGTCGATCTCGCACCCGTCGACTCCAGCGATGATCCGGCGGATCGCCTCCTCGGGCGTGAGTGGCGTGCCTCCCGTGGCGGGTTTCATGGTCTTGCCGGGCTTCACCTGCCGCTGGTGCAGGCTGCCGGTGGTGTACCACTCCCACAGGTAGTCGATCTTCCGGATGAGGAAGTGGCCTGTCCCGCACGCGGGGTCGATCGTCTTCAGCGTCTCGCCGCGGAACTGCTCGGCCGCGGGGATGAGTGTCAGGTCGAGGATGCCGTCGGCGATCCACCACGGCGTCTGGGCGTTGCCGCCTCCTCCGCCGCCTGGCCGGGAGTCGCGCAGGTATTGGAGGATGTCTCCGACGATCCAGCCGGAGATCGAGGCGGGGCCGCTGGTCACCTCGTACGCCAGCGACGGCGCGGCGGACGACCACCACTCGACCAGGCCCCTGCACGCCTCCTCCGATGGCGTGTACGCCCTCAGAGCGCTGTATCTGGGGTCCAGCAGGCACCACGTGGCCGGGTGCACGCACAGCGCCGCGTACGCGCGGGCGAGCCAGCCGCACATTCCGCCGGCC
This sequence comes from Streptomyces sp., assembly GCF_036566765.1. Lineage (GTDB taxonomy): Bacteria > Actinomycetota > Actinomycetes > Streptomycetales > Streptomycetaceae > Streptomyces. The sequence goes on along the minus strand of NZ_DATCVQ010000731.1, from coordinate 2,758 downwards.
TGCGGCGGCGCATACTCCTCGCGCCGGGCCTTGGCGTCGGCGTGCAGCCACGGATCGACGAGCTTGTGGTCTTCAGCCCACGCCACGAGTGCGGAGTAGTAGACCCAGGCCGCCGCGGACGGGCGGACCTTCTCCAGCGCAGCGAGGCTCGGCTTCGGCCCGGCCATCGACTCGGCGAACACATCGACGTGACCGCGCAGCGCCTTCACAAGCGGGCTCGTGAAGCTCCCATCATCGGCAAGGTTCGTCATGACGCCTCCCGCTTGGCAGTTCGGCGCTTACGCTGCAGAACCCGCTCGTGGAAGACCTGCGCGGTGGTGCGACGCTCCGAGCGGCGCCGGTCCGCTTTGCCCCAGATGCGCGACGGCGTCTCCCCCTCGTGCCAGGCGGCGAGGAACTGACGGCGGGCGTTCTTCAGGTGGGAGTTGAACGTGCCGTAGGTCTTACCGACCGACTCGGCCGCGGCCACGTTGTCTGCGTGGACGGCCATCGCGGTCAACACCATGCGGTGGGTGTCGGACAGGTGCGGCCAGATCTGGTGCAGTGCCAGCCGCTCCACGACGCCGGTCTCGGGCGAGCCGGTGGCCCTACGCGACAGCTCCCAGTACCGCAGGAAGTTGCGGGCGCTCTCGAACCCGGCGCCCGCGTTGTTGCGGTCCAGGCCCCAGTGCCGGCCGTGGTCTTGGGCGAGCCGGTTGACGGCGTTGCAGCCGACCAGCTTCAGTTCCCGCTCTGTTGTCTCCTCGTCGCTGGCGCACAGGTGCTCGGCGATCGACGACCAGGCCGTCTCGTACCGTTCGCGGTAGTCCATGGCGCGCGGCCACGCCATTTGCACTGCGGCGCGGGCCATCCTGTCCAGGTCGCCCAGCGTGTAACCATGGCGGATGTCGATCGCCTCAATCATCGGTCGCCTCCGGTACGGCTGGCGCCGGCGAGAGACGAGCGAACGCGACCTCTCGATCAGCTCGCTCCCACCGCCGCAGGAGCGTCCCGCGCTGCTTGTGGGTGAGGCGGACGTACCGGTCGTAGACGCCGACCACGCGAGCCGATGCGACGGTCCAGGACGGGAAGTGGTCCTCATCGGAGACGGCCATCTCGCCGACCGGCTCCACGCTGTACAGGTCGCCCTTCGGGAACTTCGAGGCGTAAAACCTGGCGTACTCGCGGTCCGTGGTGACGTAGACGCGGTCCTGGTGCTTCGTCAGCGGGTCCAGCTCGTGGCCCTGCCCGGCCTTGTGGGCGTCGCAGATCTTGCAGCCGTCCACGAAGTTCGGGAAGCCAGGCAGGACCAGGTCTCCCGGCGCCAGGCCGGGCATGCCGCCGTGGAAGAAGATGGTCACAGCAGCGTCCCTCCTTCGTGGGTCTGGTCAGGGGCAGGGAGCCGGCGATCGGCGGGCGCGAACGCGGGGCATCCGCAAGGGACTGCCTTCGGGCCGGTAGAGATGGAGCAGGCGCCGCGCGTGCCGTTGCTGCGGATCGCGTGGAGCACTTCGACGTGAGTACAGGTGCAAGACGCGGAGAGGGTCACGACGCCTCCCACAGGGTGCGAGGGATGCCTTCGGAGCCGTTGATGCCGCGAGGGCGGGACGGACGGTCCCAGCCGGGATGCGCGGGACGTTCAGCGACGACGCGGAAGCCCGCCCCGCGAAGCGATGCCCCAGACTCGCCTTCCTGGTTGTAGGTGATCAGGCGCGTGTAACCGAGCGCTTTCGTAGCCCGCCACGCGGCGCCGTACAACATCGAGTTCGCGTTGAACGAGCCGTCCGTCGCCGTCCTGGTGACCTCCAGTGTCTGGCCATCCTGGTTGTTGCGTGCGGTCGGACGTCCCACGATGGCGACGCCTCGCAGTACTCGGTCGGCGTCGGCCACGCCAATGCAGAACTTCATGCCCCTCGGCGGCTTCAGGTGGCGATGCCACATCTGCACGAAACCGCGAGCGTGCTTCCAGTCCATGGGCACGATATGGAGGTCCCTGTCAGCGGATCTGGTGGTCACGGGTGCGCACCTCCTGTCTCGGGCTCGTCGGGAAGGTCGAACAGGGCGCCGGTCTCGGGGTCCTCGCGGCGGGCGTCGCACCGCTCGTAGTGCTGCTCTGGTGTCTCTCCGTCCAGGAGGGAGCGCTGGCAGCAGTCGCGGAGATCGGGGGCCATCACGCGGCCACCTCCAGCGGCTCGCCGGTGATCGCCTCGACCAGAGCCGAGACGAGCAGCTCGGCGACGGGCGGAGTGACGGCGTTGCCGTACTGGCGGACCTTCTCCCGCTTGCTGCCGATCACGGTGTAGGCGTCGGCGAACGCCATGGCGCGGCCGATCTCGTGCGGTTCGAGCATCCGGAACAGCACGTCGTTGATGTCGATGTCGTCCAGGGTGTTGATAACGGCGTACTTGTCCCGCGTGGTGAGGGTGCCGATCGGCTCGCCTACCGGGCGGGCGTTGCCCTTGCCGTAGTAGGGGACGAGCAGGGTCTCCCATGTGATGAGCGACTGGTGTCCTGCCGTGGTGAGGGCTCGCATCGGCTCGTCGAACGGAGTACACAGGTGCGCGGCTCCACCGCGCGGGGTGTTGTTCCGCATCACGAAGCCGGGCGGGGTGACCAGGCCGTGGTGGTTGCCGGAGGCCGTGACCGTGGCCAGCGAGTCGCCGACAGAGCGGGCGTCGCTGGATCCGCCGCGCAGTTCGGCGATAAACGGCAGCCAGGCGAGCCCGGTCTCGTTACGCGCCGTCTGCGTGCGCAGGGGCATGGTCGCAGGGCTCGGCTC
>NZ_DATCVQ010000730.1:0-13179 GCF_036566765.1 Streptomyces sp. | reverse complement strand
CGGGAAGCTCCAGGCGCGCCTCGGTCCTGGCCGGGGGCGCGGAGAAGGCCCGGACGTCGACCGAGCTCAAATGCTCGGTCTCGGCGTCCGGGTCGGCCTCGGGCTCCTCGACCACGTCGCGCTCCCGCAGCTCCTTGGCGTACCGGCGCTCCATTCCCGCCCGTCCGGACAGGAGCCGGATGGCGGTGCTGAAGCGTTCCGTCGGACGGGCCTCGTTGAGCTCGTCCTGCCTGCGGAGCCACATCGGCACCAAGTAGGCGGCCCAGGCCCCGACGATGACTGCGTAGATGAGGCCGCTGCTGCTCACGCTTCACACCGTAGAGGGGTTCCGTTACGGGCATCGGCCAATTGGCCCGGTGTGTCGCACGATCTGGCTGATATCACTGAACTTTTTTGTGATTGTTCAGATCGATTGGTGATCGACCGCTGATTAAATTCGAACACCTTTGTTATTTCGCTGGCCGCGGGGGCAGCTGTCGCGCCTGGTGCCAGCGGCGCAGCAGCCCCTCCGGCGCCTCCTCCGCGGTGAGCGCGAAGACCAGATGGTCCCGCCACGCACCGTCGATGTGGAGGTAGCGCGGACGCAGCCCCTCCTCCCGGAATCCCAATTTCTCCACGACCCGGCGGGAGGGCCCGTTCTCGGGCCGAATGCAGACTTCCATCCGGTGCAGACCGACCGCGCGGAAGCAGTGGTCGACCGCGAGCGCGACCGCGGTCGGCATGACCCCGCGACCCGCCACGTCCTGGTCGACCCAGTAGCCGACGTGGCCGGAGCACATCGAGCCCCAGGTGATCCCGGCGACCGTGAGCTGGCCGACCAGCCGGCCCCGGTACTCGATCACGAAGGGCAGCATCCGCCCGGCGTTCGCCTCGGCGCGCAGATGGCGGACCATCTGACGGTACGTCGGGCGCTGGGCGACGGGGCCGCCGGGCGCGGGCGGCGGGATCGTCGCCTCCCAGGGGCGCAGCCAGTCCCGGTTGCGCCGGTTCACCTCGCGCCACTCCCTCTGGTCGCGCAGCTTTATCGGGCGCAGGACGACGTCGCCGTCGCGCAGGACCACGGGCCAGGACGGAATCATGACGTCGGGCCCGCTTCCGCGGCCGGTCTGGGGTGGTCGCCGCCGCGCAGCTGGTCGACCGCGTGCCGCAGCAGCGGTTCGAGCACGGCGAGCCCGTCGCGCACTCCGCCGGGCGAGCCGGGCAGGTTGACGATCAGGGTGCGGCCTGCGACGCCGGCCAGGCCCCGGGACAGCGCCGCGGTGGGGACCTTCTGCCGGCCGTACGCGCGGATCGCCTCGGGGATGCCGGGGATCTCGTGGTCGAGGACGGCCCGGGTGACCTCGGGGGTGGCGTCGGTCGGCGAGACGCCGGTGCCGCCGGTGGTGAGGACGACGTCGTACCCGGCCGCGACGGCCGCGCGCAGGGCCTCGCCGACGGGCTCGCCGTCCGGCACGACCCGCGGGCCGTCGACCGTGAAGCCCATGCCCGCAAGGCCCTCGGCGAGCAGCGGCCCGCCCTTGTCCTCGTACACGCCGGCGGCGGCCCGGTTGGAGGCGGTGACGACGAGCGCGGTGTACGCGTCGGCGGGAGCTTCGGGGGCCGCCGGGGCGTGCTCCTTGTGGTCGTGCGTCCTGGCCACCTGGCCCGCGCGCGTCACGACGCCGGCTCCTCGCGCGTCCAGTGGCCCGACTTGCCGCCGGTCTTCTCCTCCACCCGGATGTCGGAGATGACCGCGCCCTTGTCGACGGCCTTGACCATGTCGACGACCGTGAGCGCGGCGACCGAGACCGCGGTAAGGGCCTCCATCTCGACGCCCGTGCGGTCGGTGGTCTTCACCGTCGCCAGGATCTCGACCGCGTCGTCCGCGACGGTCAGGTCCAGCGTCACGCCGGAGACCGCCAGCGGGTGGCAGAGCGGGATCAGGTCCGGGGTGCGCTTCGCGCCCATGATGCCCGCGATGCGGGCGGTGGCGAGCGCGTCGCCCTTCGGGACGCCCTCGCCGCGCAGCAGCTCGATCACGCGCGGCGAGACGAGCACCCGTCCGCTCGCGCGGGCGGTGCGTGCCGTGACGTCCTTCCCGGAGACGTCGACCATGCGGGCCGCGCCCGCGTCGTCGAGGTGGGTGAGTCCTTGCTGCGTGCTCATGGCCGTGACACTCCCGGTCGCTGTGTGGGACGACACGGTACCGCCACCGAGGCCCCGTCAGCCGAGGAGGACCACGTCCAGCTCGTCGCCCGGCGCCAGGGACGTCGTGTCCTCGGGCAGCACGAGCAGGGCGTCCGCCTGCGCGAGCGCGGCGATCAGGTGCGAGCCGGCCCCGCCCACGGGGGTGACCGTGCCGGACTCGGCGTCGTACGTGCCGCGCAGGAACTGGCGACGGCCCTCGGGCGAGGACAGCGCCCGGTCCGCCTTGAGGACGGCTCTCACCCGCGGCCGGTGCAGGTCGTCCACGCCCATCAGGGCCCGGATCGCGGGCCGCACGAACAACTCGAAGGAGACGTACGAGGAGACCGGGTTGCCCGGCAGGGCGAGCAGCGGGGTGTGCTCGCGGCCGATCGTGCCGAAGCCCTGCGGCTTGCCCGGCTGCATGGCCAGCTTGCGGAACTCGACCTCGCCGTCGGCGGTCAGCGCCTCCTTGACCACGTCGTACGCGCCGACGCTGACCCCGCCCGTGGTGACCAGCAGGTCCGCGCGGATCAGCTGGTCGTCGATGGCGGCGCGCAGCGCCTCGGCGTCGTCGGTGACCGCGCCGACCCGGTAGGCGATCGCGCCGGCGTCGCGCGCGGCAGCGGCCAGCGCGAAGCTGTTCGAGTCGTAGATCTGGCCCTCGCCCAACTCCTCGCCGGGCTGCACCAGTTCGCTGCCGGTCGAGATCACGACCACGCGGGGGCGGGGGCGCACCCGCACGGTGCCGCGGCCGATCGCGGCGAGCAGCCCGATCTGCGGCGGGCCGAGGACGGTGCCGGCGGCCAGGGCCAGGTCGCCCGCCTGCACATCGCTGCCGCGGGTCCGCACATGCGCCCCGGCCTTCGCCGGCCGATGGATCCGGACCTCGCCGGCCGCGCCCTCGGGCTCGGCGCTGGCGGCCCGCATCCCGGTGGCCGGTCCGCCGCCCGTGCCGCCGTCGGTCCACTCGACGGGGACGACCGCCTCGGCGCCCGGCGGCAGTGGCGCGCCGGTCATGATCCGCGCGGCCTGGCCGGGGCCGACCGTCGGCAGCCCGCCGGCGCCGGCCGCCACGTCCCCGATCACGGTGAGCACGGCCGGGAACTCCTCGGAGGCGCCCGCCACGTCCGCGACGCGGACCGCGTAGCCGTCCATCGAGCTGTTGTCGAACGGGGGCAGCGCGACCGGCACCGTCACGTCCTCGACGAGGACGCAGCCCTGCGCCTCCGGCAGTTGCAGCTCGATGGGGTCGAGCGGCTCGACCGCCGCGAGAATGTCGTCCAGGTGCTCGTCGACCGACCAGAGCCGGGCCGTCGACGGTGCCGTGCTGCTGCTCAAGGTGCTACATCTCCTCGCTGACGTACCTGCGGAGCCAGGACCGGAACTCCGGTCCCAGATCCTCACGTTCGCACGCGAGTCTGACAATGGCACGCAGATAGTCGCCGCGGTCGCCGGTGTCGTAGCGGCGGCCCTTGAAGACCACGCCGTGGACCGGCCCGCCGATCTTCTCGTCGGCGGCGAGCTTCTGCAGCGCGTCGGTCAGCTGGATCTCGCCGCCGCGGCCCGGCTCGGTCTCGCGCAGTATGGCGAAGACCGCCGGGTCCAGGACGTAGCGGCCGATGATCGCGTAGTTGCTCGGCGCCTCCTCCGGACTCGGCTTCTCCACCAGGTCGGTCACCTTCACGACGTCGGAGTCGATGGTGGCCTCGATGGCGGCGCAGCCGTACAGGTGGATCTGGGCCGGGTCGACCTCCATCAGCGCGATGACGCTGCCGCCCTCGCGCTCCTGCACCTCGACCATGCGGGAGAGCAGCGGGTCGCGCGGGTCGATCAGGTCGTCGCCGAGCAGGACCGCGAAGGGCTGGTCGCCGACGTGCGGGGCCGCGCACAGCACCGCGTGGCCGAGGCCGCGCGGGGCGCCCTGACGCACGTAGTGCATGGTGGCGAGGTCGCTCGACTCGTGCACCTTGGCGAGGCGCTCGGTGTCGCCCTTGCGGGTCAGCGCCTCCTCCAGCTCGTAGTTCCGGTCGAAGTGGTCCTCGAGCGGGCGCTTGTTGCGGCCCGTGATCATGAGGACGTCGGTGAGTCCGGCGTCCACCGCCTCTTCGACGACGTACTGGATGGCGGGCTTGTCGACGACCGGCAGCATTTCCTTGGGAGTGGCCTTGGTCGCCGGGAGGAACCGGGTGCCGAGGCCTGCGGCCGGGATGACAGCCTTACTGATCCTGGCGAACGACTCAGTCATGCGGAGCACCCTACCCGGTCGGTATGAAACAAAGATGAGGCTCCGATTGAGTTCCGCTGCATAAGAGTCCGTACGAGAAATTTGTGAGTTTGCTGTGTCGGACGACAAATCCGGAAAGACCACGATGCGCCGCCTGCTCCTCGCCGAGCGGGCCCTGTTGACCCGCGAGGACGTCGACGCGGCCGCCGACGCGCTGGCCCGGCGGGCGCTGGAACTGGCCGAACTGGCGGAGGCGAGGACGGTCGCCGCGTACGTGTCGATCGGGACCGAGCCCGGCACCCGCGCGCTGCTCGACGCGCTGCGGGACCGCGGCGTCCGCGTCCTGCTCCCCGTCCTGCTGCCCGACAACGACCTGGACTGGGCCCTCTACGAGGGCGCGGAGCGCCTGGAGCGGGCCCGGCTCGGGCTGCTCGAACCGGCCGGCGAACGGCTCGGCCCGGACGCGGTCCGCACCGCCGACACGGTCCTGCTGCCCGGCCTCGCGGTCGACGCGCGCGGCATGCGCCTGGGGCGCGGCGGCGGCTCGTACGACCGGGTCCTGGCCCGTCTCGCCCGGGCCGGCGCGCATCCGGCGCTGGTGGTGCTCCTGTACGCGAACGAGGTGGTCGCCCGGGTCCCGGAGGAACCGCACGACCACCCCGTTCAGGCGGTGGTGACCCCGCAGGGGGTCCGCCGCTTCGGCGCTGCGGAGGCCTGACGCCCCGGCCGGGGCTTCGGCCCCGGCCCGGCTCAGCCCGCCTTCGGCTTGAGGACCAGCGTGTCCTTCGTCGCCGCGGCCACGGCCTGCTCGCCGTACGGCCAGTCGAGCAGCTCGCCCGCGGCCCACTTGTCCGTCTGGTCGGTGTAGTGCCCGGCGTACGCGTGGCCCGAGGCGCCGGTCAGGTTGATCCAGCGGGACCGGTCCCAGTCGCCGACGTTGACGACCATCCGCATCGACGGGACCCAGATGACCTCGTAGCCGCCGGCCGCGTTCCAGCCGGTCGCGTTCACCGCCGCCTCGCCGCCGCCCAGGTTCCACGGGCCGCGGTTGAGCACCGACTGCAGGAAGCCGGGGCCGGCCGTGCCCAGGGTCTGGTTCTGAAGGGTCAGCTGGTGCAGCCGGCCCCAGGACCAGGTCGAGACGTCCTTGCCGAGCTTGGCCGTCAGCTCCCAGCGGGCGTCCTTCATGGCCTGCGCGAGCAGCTGGTCACGGGTCTCGGTCGGGGCGTTCGTCCGGTCGCCCGGGGTCTTCCACCAGTCGCTGTTCTCGCTCTTGAGCAGCGGGCGGACCACCTCGTACCAGCGGTCCCCGCCGTCCGGCTGCGCCGACTCGGCGTCCCGCTTGCCGCACTCGCGGACCAGCTTGTTCTGCTCGTCGACCGGGCCGGTGGAATCGGCCTTGCGGACGTTGATGCACTCGCCCTCGACCCGCAGCTCCTTCGGCAGTTTGTCACCGAAGGCCAGCTTGAGGACGTTGCGCCAGACCGCGTTGAAGTACGCGGCGGCGGCCGAGTCCGGCTCCTGGGTGTAGTCCCAGCCCTCGAGGAGCTTCTGCGCCTCGCGGACGTACGGGTCGGAGATGTCGATCTTCAGCAGGAGCGGGTTCAGCTGCGTGGCGATCTCGCTGCGGTTGTCCGTCTGCATCGTGCGCATGTCGTCCGGCGAGATCTTGCCGCCGTCCTTGATCTTCGACTCGATGAGGTCGTTGATCCGCTGGCTGCGCGCGCCGTAGCCCCAGTCCTTGGTGAGCAGCCCGGGGTAGTCGGCGTTCGTGACGGCCTGGTTGGCGGTGACGATGTAGCCGCGCCGGGGGTTGTACTCGTACGGCAGCTCGTCGTACTTGATGTAGCTCTTCCACCTGTACGAGGAGTCCCAGCCCGGCGTGGGCACGGTGCCGTCGCCCCTGGCGCGGACCGGGATCTTGCCGGGTGCCTGGTAGCCGATGTTGCCGCGCACGTCCGCGTAGATGAGGTTCTGGGACGGGACCTCGAAGTGGGCGGCGGCCGCCTGGAACTGCTTGAAGTCCTTCGCCCGGTTGAGCTCGAAGACGGCGTCCATGGACTTGCCGGCCTGGAGCGCGGTCCACTGCAGCGAGACGGCGTAGCCGTCGCCGCGGTCGGGCGCGACGTTGTTGACCGGGGCCTCCTCGCCGACGCGCTCCAGTTCGGAGGAGCGGTCGGAGACGACCGGGCCGTGCTCGGTCTCACGAATCGTGATGGGGCGGCTGGCGCCGCCCGCGATCTTGATCGTCTCCTCGCGGGTCTTGAACGCGCGGCGACGGCCGTCGACCAGGTAGCCGCCGTCGCTGATCTTCTCCAGGTACAGGTCGGTGACGTCGGCGCCGAGGTTGGTGAAGCCCCAGGCGATGTCGGTGTTGTGGCCGATGATCGCGCCGGGCATGCCGGAGAAGGTGTAGCCGGCGACGTCGTAGCGGCAGGTCGCGGAGACGGTGCGGCAGTGCAGGCCCATCTGGTACCAGAGCGAGGGCAGCATCGGCGCGAGGTGCGGGTCGTTGGCGAGCAGCGGCTTGCCGGAGGTCGTGTACTGGCCGGACACGACCCACGAGTTCGAGCCGATGCCGTTGCCGTTCGGGCCGAGCAGCGCGGGGACGTCGTCGAGGGTGTCGGAGAGCGCGCCGAGCTGGGACTGCATGCCGGCGACGGCGTCGGCGGGCGAACCGGCGTGGCCGCCCTGCGCGGTCTGCTGGTTCTGGCCGCCTCGCTTGCTTCCGTCGTTCTGCGCGCCGCGGGAGCCTTCGGCCTTGGGGTCGAACTTCCCGGTCGCGTCGTCGACGCCGCCCTGCGTGACGATCGGCTGGTGCGTCCCGTACGGGTAGGCCGGGTACAGGTCCTTGATCTGCTGCGCGCTGAGCCGGCTGGTCATCAGCGAGCGGTCGATCTCGTCCTGCATGTTGCCGCGCAGGTCCCAGGCCATCGCCTTGAGCCAGGCCACGGAGTCCACCGGCGTCCACGGGTCGATCGTGTAGTCGTGGGAGAAGGCCAGGGCGGCGTACTCGACGGAGACGTCCTCGTTGCTCCGGCCCTTGAGGTAGGCGTTGACGCCCTCCGCGTACGACTGGAGGTTCTTCTTCGTCTCGGCCGACAGGACCTTGTCGTACTCGTCCTGGGCGACCTTGCGCCAGCCCATCGTGCGCAGGAAGGCGTCGGTGTCGACCTGGCTCTTGCCGAACATCTCGGAGAGGCGGCCCGCGGTCATGTGCCGGCGGACGTCCATCTCGTAGAAGCGGTCCTGCGCGTGGACGAAGCCCTGGGCGCGGAACAGGTCCGCGTCGCTGTCGGCGTAGATCTGCGGGATCCCGTACTCGTCGCGCTTGACGTCGACCGGGCCGGACAGGCCCTCGATCTCGATCGTCCCGGACGTCTGCGGGAAGGAGGCGCGGACGGTGCTGACGCCCCAGTACCCGCCGTACCCGACGCCCCCGAGCACCGCCAGGAGAAGGACGAGGACGATCAGGCGGGCGCGTCGCCCCTTCTTCTTGGCGGGAGGGGCGGTGGTGTTGGAGGGCATCGCTGTCCTTCGAGCGGCAGGGTGGTCCTGGAGTGCTGGGAGCAACCATAGGCGCAGCGCTCCCCCGGCCCGGACGCGGTGTCAGTAAGGAGACGCATGGAGACCTCTTCGTGCCTCTCTCGCGCGTCCCTCTCACCTCCCTCGTACCGTCGCACGGCATCCGAGCGAAAGATCGAGAGGCGTCAAGAAAGCGTTAAAGATTAGGTAAGGTAACGAAGTACCGGCTGCTGGAGGAACGATCCGGCAGCCCGCGAGGGGAAAGGATCGGCCACTGACTGTCCACCAGCTCAACGAACTCCTGCTCATCTGCTCGCTCGTGCTGCTCATCGCCGTCGCGGCGGTGCGGATCTCGTCCCGGAGCGGGCTGCCCAGCCTGCTGCTCTATCTCGGGATCGGGGTCGCCATCGGGCAGGACGGCATCGGCAACGTCGCCTTCGACAACGCCGAATTGACCCAGGTGATCGGCTATGCCGCACTTGTGGTGATCCTGGCCGAAGGTGGCCTGGGCACCAAGTGGAAGGAGATCAAACCCGCGTTGCCCGCGGCGGTCGCGCTGTCGACCGTCGGCGTCGCGGTGAGCGTGGGCATCACGGCCGCGGGCGCGCACTATCTGGTCGGCCTGGAGTGGCGGCAGGCGCTGATCATCGGCGCGGTCGTCTCCTCGACGGACGCCGCGGCGGTCTTCTCCGTACTGCGCAAGGTGCCGCTGCCGTCCCGGGTGACCGGCGTCCTGGAGGCCGAGTCCGGCTTCAACGACGCCCCGGTCGTCATCCTCGTCGTCGCCTTCTCGGCGGTCGGCCCGGTCGACTCCTGGTACTCCCTGGTCGGCGAGATCGCCCTGGAGCTGGCCATCGGCGCGGGCGTCGGACTCGCGGTCGGCTTCGTCGGCGCGTACGGGCTGCGCCGCATCGCGCTGCCGGCCTCCGGCCTCTACCCGATCGCCGTCATGGCGATCGCGGTCACCGCGTACGCGGCCGGCGCCCTGGCGCACGGCTCGGGCTTCCTCGCCGTCTACCTGGCGTCGATGGTGCTCGGCAACGCCAAGCTGCCGCACGCGCCGGCCAACCGCGGCTTCGCCGAGGGGCTCGGCTGGATCGCCCAGATCGGCATGTTCGTCCTGCTCGGCCTGCTGGTGACCCCGCACAATCTGGGCGAGGACTTCTGGGCGGCGATGATCATCGGCCTGGTGCTCACGGTGGTCGCGCGACCCCTGTCGGTCCTCGCCGGGCTGCTGCCGTTCCGCATCCCCTGGCAGGAGCAGGCCCTCATGTCCTGGGCGGGCCTGCGCGGCGCCGTGCCCATCATCCTGGCGACCATCCCGATGGTCTCCGGGATCGAGGAGAGCGAGCGACTCTTCAACATCGTCTTCGTGCTGGTCGTCGTCTACACCCTGGTCCAGGGGCCGACGCTGCCCTGGCTGGCGAGGGCGCTGAAGCTGGGCGACAAGGCGGAGGCGGCCGACCTCGGGGTCGAGTCGGCGCCGCTGGAGCGGCTGCGCGGGCATCTGCTCTCGGTGGCGATCCCGGACGAGTCGAAGATGCACGGCGTGGAGGTCGCGGAGCTGCGGCTGCCGGCCGGGGCGGCGGTCACCCTCGTCGTCCGCGAGGAGAAGAGCTTCGTGCCCGGCCCGTCGACCGTGCTGCGGCGCGGCGACGAACTCCTCGTCGTGGCCACCGACCCGGTGCGGGACGCCACCGAGCGGCGACTGCGCGCCGTCGGCCAGGGCGGAAAGCTGGCCGGCTGGCTGGGCACGGCGGGCGCGACCGGGGTCGCCCGGGGCGGGCCGGCCGGACCGCGCGGACACCGACCCGGAGGCGGGCGGATCGGGCGAAGCGGGCGATCCGGAAGGAAAACGTCCGGTTAATCGCAGGCGTACGTTGCGAACGGTCGGCAATTTCACAGGCGGAAGCCGACCGCTCCCTGTACCATGAAGGAACACTGATCGACCAACTCTGCCTGACGCAGAGCTGGCGCGACCGTATGGCGGCCGTTCACACCCCCCTCGCAGTGGGTGGACCTGGTATCTACCGCAGTTCCGCGCAAGAGGACAGCTCTCGGCGGCTCCCGACACCCAGGGGAGCGCTACCAGGCGGCAGAAAGGCAAGGACCGTGGCGTCCACGGTCTCCACGTCCACTGCGAAGCGCCCCGGGTACGGACAACTCCTGCGCACCCCCGGCGCCCTTTCGTTCCTCCTGCCCGGCTTCCTGGCCCGGCAGCCGTTCGCGATGCTGACCATCGGCATCGTCCTGCTTGTCCAGCACACCACCGGCTCGTACGGCAGCGCCGGCGCCGTCGCCGCCGTCACCGGCGTCTCGATGGCGCTGTTCGCCCCGCAGAGCGGCAAGCTCGCCGACCGCTTCGGCCAGCGTGCCGTCCTGCTCCCCGGCACCCTGATCCACACCGCGTCGGTCGCGACCCTGGTCGCGCTCGCCCTGGCCGGCGCCCCGATGTGGGCGCTGCTGCTCGCCGCCGTGCCCAGCGGCGCGTCCGTCCCGCAGATCGGCCCGATGGTCCGGGCCCGCTGGGCGGCCAAGCTCGAAGGCAACCCGCTGATGCCCACCGCGGCCGCCTGGGAGTCGGTGACGGACGAGTTCACGTTCGTCATCGGCCCGGTCCTCGCGACCGCGCTGTGCACCGGCGTCCACCCTGCGGCCGGCCTGATCGCCGAGGCCGCGCTGACCCTGGTCGGCGGCCTGTTCTTCGCCGCCCAGCGCGCCACCCAGCCCGCCCACGGCCTGCTCGCGGCCGCTGCCGCCGGGCCGCGCACCTCGGCCCTGTCGGTGCCCGGCGTCCGCGTCCTGGCCATCGCCTTCCTGGGCATCGGCTCGGTCTTCGGCGGCATGCAGGTCTCGCTGACCGCCTTCACCGAGGAGATCGGCAACCCCGGCGCCAACGGGATCCTGTACGGCGTCTTCGCCGCCGGCAACATGCTGGCCGGCATCGCCTGCGGCACGATCGCCTGGAAGATCGGGCCGCGCCGCCGCCTGATCCTCGGCTACATCGGTCTGACCGTCGCTGCCTCCCTCCTGTGGTCCGCCCACTCCGCGGTACTCCTGGGCGCCCTGGGCCTGGTCGTCGGCCTGTGCATCGCCCCGGCCCTGATCACCGGCTACACGATCGTCGAGACGCTCGTCCCGGCGTCCGCCCGCACCGAGGCCTTCACCTGGCTGACCGGCGCCGTGGCGCTGGGCCAGGCCGCGGCCGTCACCGTCGCCGGCCGCCTGGCCGACGCGCAGGGCGCCAGCGCCGGCTTCCTGGTGCCGCTGGTCGGCACCGTGCTCGCCCTGGCCACGCTGGTGACCCTCCGTGCCCGCCTGGCTCCCCAGGCGGCACCCGGCCGGATCGCCGCACGTGGTATCGGTCACCGAGTGCCGGTGACGGTGGACTGAATCCACGGAATACGTCACTATGGATCGTCGTTAGCACTCATCGAGTGAGAGTGCCAGGAGGAAGACAAGTGCCGACCTACCAGTACCAGTGCACCGAGTGCGGCGAGGGCCTCGAGGCGGTGCAGAAGTTCACCGATGACGCTCTGACCGAGTGCCCCAACTGCAAGGGACGCCTGAAGAAGGTGTTCTCGGCGGTCGGCATCGTCTTCAAGGGCTCCGGCTTCTACCGGAACGACAGCCGTGGCGCGTCGTCCAGCAGCTCGCCGGCCTCGTCGAAGTCGTCCTCCTCGACCACTTCGTCCTCGTCCTCGGACACCAAGCCCGCGTCGAGCACGTCGAGCTCCTCGTCGACGTCCGGTTCGACCGGCTCCAGCTCGGCCGCCTGACCGGCCCTGCCGTCCTTCCCGTGGACCCCGCCGCACCGCGGCGGGGTCCACGGCGTTTTCCGGAGGGCCCCGGCGGTGGTTCGGCGGGAGGGGCCCCGGCGGTGGTTCGGCGGGTGGGGCCCGGCGGCGTTCCCCGGGTGAGGCTTGGCGGCGTTCCCCGGGTGGGGCCCGGCGGCGTTCCCCGGGTGAGGCTTGGCGGCATTCCTCGGGTGGGGCCCGGCGGCGTTCCCCGGGTGAGGTGCCAAAGCTAGGGTGAGCGTCATGGCGATCAAGGGGGATGAGATGGCGAAGCCGTACGCGGACATCGGTGTGATCGGTGGGTCGGGGTTCTACTCCTTTCTCGACGACGTCACGGAGGTGTCGGTCGACACCCCGTACGGAGCCCCCAGCGACTCCGTGTTCCTTGGCGAGCTGGCCGGACGGTCGGTCGCCTTCCTGCCCCGGCACGGCCGCGGCCACCGGCTGCCGCCGCACCGCATCAACTACCGGGCCAACCTGTGGGCGCTGCGGTCGCTCGGCGTCCGCCAGGTCCTCGGACCGTGCGCCGTGGGCGGGCTCCGGCCCGACCACGGGCCGGGAACCCTGGTCGTACCGGACCAGCTCGTCGACCGGACGAAGGCCCGGGCCCAGACCTTCTTCGACGGCGAGCCGCTGCCGGACGGCACCACCCCGAACGTCGTGCACGTCTCCTTCGCCGACCCGTACTGCCTGGACGGCCGCCGGGCGGTGGTGAAGGCGGCGCGCGGGCGCGGCTGGGATCCCGTGGACGGCGGCACGATGGTCGTCGTGGAAGGGCCGCGCTTCTCGACCCGGGCCGAGTCGCGCATGCACTCCGCGGCCGGCTGGTCGGTCGTGGGCATGACCGGCCACCCGGAAGCGATCCTCGCCCGTGAGCTGGAACTCTGCTACACGTCGATGGCGTTGGTGACGGACCTGGACGCGGGTACGGAGACGGGTGAGGGCGTCTCGCACACCGAGGTGCTGCGGGTGTTCGGTGAGAACGTCGAACGGCTGCGGACCGTGCTGTCCGACGCGATCGGAGCGCTCCCCGCGACAACGGACCGGGACTGTGCGTGCACGCGAGCGCTGGACGGATGGGAACCGGGGATCCGGCTTCCGTGACCACTCTCCCCCTGCCGCGCGTCCGGGGCAATCGCCGTCGCGGGTGAGGAAGTTGTCCACAACCGTCGGGTAGTCCACAGGCCGGAGCGGGATTCGGGCGGAAGACGGATGGTGGTGGTGCTCCGGAAGTTCCGGGGCCTCACGCACCAGACAGGCGGTGTCCGCGATGACCGTCCGACCGACCTCCCCCTCCCCCACCACGTCCCCCTCCACATCTCCTTCGTGCTCCCCTTCGTGCTCCCCTTCGTCCTCCCCTTCGGGCTACGTCCCGCACGTCCCCGAGCCGAGCGGGGTGCCGCAGTTCGCGCCGTTGCGGGTGCGCGGCGGGCGCCGGCGGCTGCGGCGGACGCTGCGGCGCGGGCG
>NZ_DATCVQ010000729.1:0-6738 GCF_036566765.1 Streptomyces sp. | reverse complement strand
TTGGGTGTGCTTCCTTCCGTAGAAGACATGCGTGCGCGGTGGACGGCGCGGCATCCGGACATGGACACCTCCCCGATGGAGGTGATCGGGCTGATCCGGCGGGTTCACCTGCTGCATGAGCGGGCGTTGCGTCCGTTGCATGAGGCGGCGCCGGTGACGGCGCCGGAGCTGGATCTGCTCATTCCGTTGCGGCATGCGTCGGGGCCGGTCATCGCCCGTCGTCTGGCCGCGCACCTGGGGATCTCGCGTGTGGCGGTGAGCAAGAGCCTGGCTCGTCTTGAGGAGCGCGGCTACATCCGGCGCACTCCCAGCGCGGCCGATCGCAGGTCGGTGGAGGTCGTCATCACCGAGGCAGGGGAGCTGGTCATCGACGAGCTCTTCCCCCGGCTGCTGGAGCGTGAGGTCGAGCTGCTGGCCGGCCTCGGCGAGGACCGTGAGCAGGTTGTGGCCGCCCTGACCCGACTGGCCGAGGTCCTCCAGGCCGCCGACCCCGACCGGTAACCCAGCCCCATCACCCGGCCACCCCATTCCCCCGGCACGAGAGATTGGACCGTCATGTCACGCGAGCGATTCATCAAGCTGCTGCCCGGCGAGCGCAGGCCCGGACGCGTCGCCCTGCCCCCGCCCTTCCAGGTCAAGGCACGCACAGAAGACACCGAAGGCCGCCTCTCCCTGCTGGAAGTCACCCTGGTCCGCGACATTCCCCGGCACACCCACCACCTCGCCGACGAGATGATCTACGTCCTGGAAGGCGAACTCGGCGTGCACTTCGACGGCGAGGACCTCACCATCCCCGCCGGCTCGTTCATCCTCCTGCCCAAGGGAGTCCCGCACGCACTGAGCCGCGCCACCGACATACCGCCCCGCGTACTCCAGGTCTCCTCGCCCGGCGGCTGGGAGTGCTACCTGGAAGACCTCGCCGAAGCCGGACCCGCCACCACCCCCGACGGATCCTTCACCCCCGCCCACCTCAACCCCATCGCCGCCCCCCACGGCATCCAATACGAGGAATGACCCACCACATCCCCGCCAACTCGACCCGGACCGGGAAACCACAGGGAGCAGACCCAGAGAGCCGATGAGCAGGCGTGGGGAAATCAGGGCCGACCGTGCTTCCGTGAAGGCCCTGTGCGCCGCCGGACACGGGTGCTTCGAGCACAGAGCCCCGCACTGCTCAGGCGGCTGCCGGGTCTCGGCTGTGAGTAGTTGAGGTACAGGAAATCCCGGTGAGAATGATCTTGCTGGGGTTCACCCAAGACCTGGGGCGTTCACCAACCTCACACGTGAACATCGGCCTGGCTGCCGGTGACGCGCTCAAGCTCTTCAACGACAACATCACCGCATGGGAGGTGATCAGGCGATGACGCCTTACGAGCAGGATCTGGTCCTGGGCCTGGTGGTCTCACCGGGCCAGGGCCCGACGCGCACGATCGACGAGGTGCTCGCCCACTTCCCTGCTCACACGCCAGATGGATCTTCGTGGTGAACCCGCCCCGCGACCTGCCCAGCCCATGGTCGTCCGGCTCGGTGACAACCCCTCCGGGCGGTTCCTTCTGCCCGGCGCCGTCCCGGCGGGCGCCGGCTGCGTGCTGGTGAGCTCGGCAGACCGTGGAGTCAACGTTGACCTCCCAGGTGATCAGCCCGGCCGTGTCCGCCCTCGCCTGCAACAACGTCAGCAACCGGGCCCACACACCCTGCCGCTGGCAGCGCCGGAACAGCCCATACACGGTCTGCCGGCTGGTGGGAGCGAAGGACAGGGAGACGTCGTCGCGGATCTCGTCTCCTGCGGGGTCGTCCAGGGTGACGGGAAGGTCGACGTGGGCGGCGTGGAGTCGGGCCGGATCATCTGGCTGGGGAGGGTATCTGCTCATTGAGGGCCGATGCCGCGCCTCACGCTCTCCCCGGCGGCTGAGAGCAGCACCGAGCATCCGGACTCTATGCGGAGCCCGCGGCGAACCTGGCGGCTGCTTGGTGGCCGGCGGCCAGGCCGGTGTCGTCCCGGCGCAAGGCGGTCAGGCTCAGGTCGGCGAGGCGGGGGACGAAGGCGACGTCGAGCCGCTGGACGGGGTGGAGCAGGCTTCGCTCGCAGGTCTCGGCCAGCCACACCGTGTGGTCGACCTGGGCGAAGGCGGGGTTGACGCCGATCTCGCCTTTGGGGAGGAAGCCGCTGAAGGGCGTGGCGATGCTGCGCTCATTCCAGTGGGTCCACACTGCCACTGCCTTGGCTTGTTCGAAGGCGAGGTAGAGCTGGGGGTAGCGGTCGAGGATCCGCATCTCGCGGAAGATCACCTGCCCGAGCAGCGTCGGCGCGGCCGCGGTGAGCGTTTCGATGTCGGCGTCACGGAAGGTGAAGGCGGCTGCGTCCTGGTCTGGTTCGAGGGCGATGGCAGCGACCAGATGGGCGACCCGGTCGCGGGTGTAGGCGGCGACGTCGGAGGCCAGTCCGGGCTCGATGCCTTCGATGAGCTCGACGAGACGGTCGTGCCCCGGGTGGAAGCGGGAATCAGGTACTCCGAGAGCACCTCGAAATACAGGTAGCCCAGGAACGGCATGCCCGGGATGGCGGCGGCGAGTTGGTCGAGGAAGTGCTCCGGTGTGCTCCGCTTGCCGGTGGCGTTGGCCAGCAGGGTGTCCAGGAACGGTGCCACGGTGCGGATCTGGTGGTGGGCGCGCTCGCTGAGCCGGGTGTCTTCGGCGTCGGTGAGGAAGCTGCGGTGTTGCTGGTAGGCGTTCAGGTGGAAGCGGCCGAGGCGAGGGGTAGTCGATGCCATGACCCGCACTCAGGAGTGGTACCTCGACCGAGGCGACGCCGAAGACGCTGAGCGGGTAGCACGGGGCACCGAACAGCCCCGCTTCAACAGCACCAATTCCACCGGCAGGAACATCACGGCCACGCCGCTCACCGAGCCCGAGATCGAGGCGGATGGGCAGGAAGCCCTGACGCAACTGACCGGGGACCTGAAGAACGGCGTCTTCTCGACCGACAAGGTGCTCCCACCAAGGAAGGTGCTGGCCGAGAGATACAGCGTCTCAGCCTCGGCGGTTGCCAGCGCTATGTGGGAGTTGCAGCGGCAGAAGCTCCTGACACGCGCGGCAGGGAACCGCCACATCCCAGCAAGCAAGCAAAACACCACGGACATATCCGCGAAGGACCTGATGCTGCGCGCGATCCAGCAGCACTTCGGGATCGCCCCCTTCAACTGCTCTGATCTACGCACCGCGACGGGCCGATCCAACTACGTGATCCGCCTATACGCCCAGCAACTCGTCAGCGAAGGCCGCCTGAAAGTAGTGGATCCGCCCGCCGGAGACATCGACCGGTACCGCGTTCGGCACTGGGCCGTACCCGCACCCAGACCGGGTGAGCAACGGCGCAAGGTAATGGTCTCGGCTGTGTCAGCGTCGCGGGCTGTCGTCCCCTCCCCGTCCGCCGGGCCGGTTGGCGTGGACACGCAGGGGGGCGTCATGATGGGGCCATGAAGAACGGGGTGGGCAGCGGGACGGCGAACGGGCCAGTGGTGTGTCCCCGGTGCGGAGCGGCAGACACCGTGGCGGTCGCCAATGCGACCGAGGGCAGCGGGTGCATGCACTTCGCCGAGGGGACCGTGATCGCGCTCATGGCCGGGGCTGCGGGCAAGTACTACGCCGACGACCGAGGCTGGCCCTGGCTCGCGGCGGTAGGAGCCGTCGCCGCGGTGCTCCTCTTCGTCGGCACGATCGCCGTCATCCGAAGCGAGAACCGGGACGCGCGGCGGGCGCGGGCCGCCGTGGACCGTGCCGCCGCGGCCGGCACCGTCGCCACCCACTACTGCGCCACCTGCGGGGAGGCGTCCTCCCCCGGGACGCCGGAAACGCGTGATCATTTCACGACCAAGACTGACTTTCCCAACAGGCCCTAGATGTATTGACCCGCAGCGTTGTTCACGCGGCTGATGGGCGGGTGTCCGTCGAGTGCGGTGTGGCAGCGGTGGTGGTTGTAGGTGTGGAGGAAGTCTGCCAGGGCTTCGCTGCGCTCGTGGTTGCTGGTGTAGGGCCGCAGGTAGGCCCACTCGTCGAGCAGGGTGCGGTGAAGCGTTCGACCTTGCCGTTGGTCTGCGGCCGGTAGGCGCGGGTCAGCTTGCCGGTTGCACCGAGCAGGGCCAGGGCGTTCTTCCAGGCCAGGCCCTTGCGGTAGGCCCAGGCGTTGTCGGTCAGGACCCGTTCGATGCGGGTGATGCCGTGTGCGTGGAAGAAAGCAGCCGCTCGGGCCAGGAAGGCCGCGCAGGTCGCGACTTCTCGTCGGGGTGGATCTCGCTGTAGGCGAGGCGGGAGTGGTCGTCGACGGCAGAGTGGATGCAGTCGAATCCCATGCCGCGGATGGGCCTGCCGGCCTCGCGGCCGTTGGTCTTGTGGCCGTTGGTCTTGTGGCCGCCGCCGTCGGGGATCCGGCCGAGTTTCTTGACGTCGACGTGGATGAGTTCGCCGGGTCGGTCGCGTTCGTAGCGGCGGATCACGACGCCGGTCTGCCGGTCCAGCCAGGCCAGCCGGTTGAGCCGGTGGCGGGTCAGGATGCTGTGGACGGTCGAGGCGGGCAGGCCCAGGACGGGGCCGATCCTGGCGGGCCCGAGCTTGCGGGCCTTGCGGAGATCGCAGACACGCGCCTCGATGGCCGGTGGGTGCGATGCGGTGTGCGGTGGGGCTGCTGGAGCGTTCGACCAGGCCCGCGTCGCCTTCCGTCCGCCACCGGCGGATCCACTTGTGGGCCGTGGACCTCGATCTGCCCATCTCCGCGCCGTCGCAGGGAAGGACTGGCATCGCCCGGATAACGAGCCACGGGTCATCCCGGCAACGCCGACCTGGTCGCTGGCAAACGCGGCGAGCTCCGAGAGCGGTGCTTGAATGGACCGTCGTTCCTGGTCTGGCAAGGAGAAGTGCTGTGCCCCTCGTGTCCGTCGTGATGCCCGTGTACAACTCGGCAGCCACCCTCGGCGCAGCCGTCCGGTCGGTGCTCACGCAGACCCACAGCGACCTGGAGCTGCTGATCACCGACGACCAGTCCTCCGATGGCTCCATGGACCTGCTGCGCGAGTTCGCCAAGCAGGACGAGCGCGTCCTGCCACAGCGGGCGCGCGAGCAGGGCGGTGCGGGCCGGGCCCGCAACCTCGCGATGGAACGGGCCCGCGGGGACTATGTCGCCTTTCTCGACAGCGACGACATGTGGCTGCCGGAGAAGACCGAGAAGCAGCTCGCCTTCGCCGCGGAAGGTGATGCGCCGTTGACGTTCACCTCGTACTTCAAGATGGACGCCGACTACGACGGCGAGAGCACCGACTGGGTCCCGAACGGTCGGGTGGTTCGTGCGCGGGAGCACGTGGACTACCGCGCGATGCTGCGCCGGGACCACATCGGTGCGCTCACTGCCATGTACGACCGCAATGTCCTGGGCACGAGGCTGATGCCGGAGATGCGCAAGCGACAGGACTACGCCCTCTGGCTGTCGATCATGCGGGACGGCGCTGACGCCCGGGGCCTGGCTGAGCCGCTTGCGGTGTACAGGGCCCACCAGGCGGGATCGTTGTCCTCCAACAAGCTGTCGCTCGTGCAGTACAACTGGGCCCTGTACCGCGAGCACGAGCATCTGTCGGTCCCCCGGGCGACGCGGGCGCTGGCCGGCGCTGTGTGGCAGTCGCTGCGCAACGCGCGCATCTAGAACCCTCGGGCCCGGGGAGGCCGGCGCGCGACCGTTCCCAGGGGTGCCCGACCGGGCCGCGCTGTGGCCGTACCGCGTGCTCGTGGCTGGACCCGGGGGCGGGCCCGGCAGTCGCCGGCCGGGGAAACGACGACCGCAGCAGTCGGCCGGTCTACATGTCCGTGTGCCGTGACGATGCGCAAACAGGCGTTACACGGGGTCGCTGCAGAACTGTCGAGCACCGCGCAGTGTGGTCCGCAGGGTTCGCTGGGTCGCCCTGCTGTCCAGGCGTACGCCGAGCGCGCCGGGAAGAGTGCTGTTGGCCCACAGTCCCGTGGGCAGCTGGGAGGGGTCGAGCCCATCCCGCTGTGCGATGAGGATGCCGAGCTCTGACGGCTCACAGCGTCAGAGCCTGCGAGGTGGTGGATGCCGGCCGCGTCGGACGCCGCCAGTTCGAGAAGCGCGGCGGCGAGTTCGGAGACGTGTACGGGGCAACGTATGTCGTCGCTGAACAGGGTGCCGTCGCGGGTGCCGGCGGCGAGTTCGTGCACGATCTTTTCGTGTACTGATCGCCCGTGGCCGATGATCAGTGATGTGCGGGCGACCGTGGCCCTCGAATGGACAGCGAGGACGCCGGTTTCTGCTGTGGCCTTGGCGGCGCCGTACGGGGTGATGGGGTCGGGGAGGCTGGACTCGTCGTAGTGGACTCCAGCTCCGGAGAACACCGCGTCGCTGGACACGTGGATCAGGCGCGTTCCGTACCTCGCTGCGACCATCGCGAGTCGGATGGGGCCTTCTGCCGTCGTCGCCCAGTCGGCCAGGCCGCTCGAGGCGTTGAGGACGATCCGCGGGCGCACTTCGGCCATGACGGCGTCCAGACGTTCCGCGTCGCGCAGATCGAGGGGAGGAACCTTGAGCCCGGAACGGCCGTAGTCGGCCGTCTGGGACCCGAGACGGCAGCAGGCGAGGCCGATGGAGAACCGGTCCAAGGAGAGCAGTGGGTAGTCGCCAACGCCGTCCTGGACAGGGCCCACGGCACGTGGAAGCTGAACCTCCATCTGCGGCGTCCG
>NZ_DATCVQ010000728.1:0-7866 GCF_036566765.1 Streptomyces sp. | reverse complement strand
GCCCTGGCCGGCCGCGGGCGGCGGCGAGGGAGTCCAGTTGGACTCGAAGCCGCCGCCGGCCGGCAGCCCGGGCGTCGCGACCGGCGCGCCGGAGGGCGCCGGAGGCGGCGGAGTCATGCCACCGGCTTCCGGAGCGGCCCCCGCGCCCGCTGCCGAAGCGTCCCCCGACGCGTTCTGCGTGTACCAAGCCGGAGGGGTGTAGTCGATGGTGAACTCACCCGACATCTCGGCGGGCTCCGCGTCGGACTGACCGTCGGGCGGTGTGTTCCAGCCCGCCCGGATCTCGTCACGATCGCCGTTCACTTTGCCTCCTGGTGTGGTCGAGCACCGTTGTGCTTCTTGAGCGGGGCGACCGTTCCATGTTCCGGTCCGGTCCGGTCCGCCCGGCTCCCGCACCCTCCCACCCTAATCGTCAACGGTGTCAGTACGGCAGGGCAGCCGGTCTGCCAGCGCCTGTCCCGCACATGACCGTGACCTCAACGTCGCTCCCAAGTGACCTCACTGCTCCGCAGAGTGAGCCCCCGGCCGCCCGCCTGGCGGCCCAACGGGCGCGCGGAGTCAGTCCATCCGGCGAGCGCCGCCCAGGAGCCCGGACTCCGCGTCCGTCGCCCGCGTCATCGCCAACTGCCGGTCGCGTGGCGTGCACCACAGCGTCACGCCGTCGGCGAGCGTCGACAACGCGTCCGTCTCCGTACGCGGAAGGCCCATGATCCGTCCGATCTGTTCTGCTTCGTCCGGAGACACCCGTTGCACCCCGACCAGGGATGACTTCTCCATCAACCTCGGTGCGACGGGACTCACATACGGAAGCAGCGTCAGCACCGACTGCCAGGGCGCGGACACGACCCGCCCGCGCGGTGGCCGCGTGCCGCAGTCCCGCACCACGACCACCGGGCTGCCCGCGGACGCGCCCAGCGGCGGAACCCGGCCCACGTCGTGCAGCGTCACGCACGGCGCGCCGCCGTCGTCCGCGGTGGCCTGGGCCAGCACCTCCCAGGCCGCCGCGCGGCCCGTCTCCACGGCGACCCGCGTCCCGGCTCCGACCGCGCGCAGCGCCAGTACCTGCGCCGTCCACAGGCCGCCGACGAGCGTGATGTCGTACGGGGACGGCCGGTTGAGGCCCAGCACGGCCGGCTCGCCGTCCGGGTCCACCCCGACGACCACGCCGTCGTCGCCCAACGGCAGCGCCAGCGCGTCCAGTCCGTCCACGGGCACGGCGTGACGCCCGCGCCGCGGCCCGATCAGCCCGCGGCCGACCCAGGTCCGCGAACGGAGTGCGGAGAGTCCTGTACCGCCGGACATCAGCGCGCACCCCCCAGCGGCAGCGTCGCCAGCACACCCGGCACCTGCTCGCGGTCCAGCCGGACGAGCCCGACCCGTACCCCGCGCGCGGCCCGCTCCAGTTCGTGCCGGGCCGCGAGCAACTGCGCGTCGTCGCGGCCCGTGATCCGTACGTGCCCGGTCACCGTCGCCTCCCGCCGGTCGCCGGCCCCGCCGCTCAGCGTCAGGCTGAACGTCGTCGCCGTCGCGGGCAGCGAGGTCAGCAGGGCCACGAGCCGCGGCATCGCGGCGCCCTCCAACTGCGGCCAGCGGCCCACCCAGTACGTGGTGTGCCGGCTGTCGTCGCACCGCCAGGTCCGCGCCGTCTCGCGGGTCCGCGGGGCGCGCGCCCGGCCCCGTACCGGCTCCCCCAGAGCACGCGGGTCCGCGCCCGCCGAGGTCGCGAGCGCCGCCGTCAGCTCCTGCTCGGTCAGCACCGTCGCCCGGAACCCCGACCCCGCCCCGGCCAGCCGGCTCGCCAACTGGTCCGCCGCCCGCACCACGCAGCGCTGCGCACCCAGCAGGCCGCCGCCGCGCGCCGCGACGGCCTCCGGGCACAGCTCCGGGTCGAGCTTCAGCGCGATCCAGGTGATGCGCAGCGACGGCGCTCCCGTGAGCGCCTGCAGCGGCGCGTAGTTGCGCGCCGCCATGGACCGGTCGGACAGATGCGGCGCGGGCGCCGGCTGCGTGTGCTGCACGATCTGCGCCGACTCGAGCCGGATCCCGTCGACCTCCAGAACGTCCCGCACCAGGCCGACCGGAAGCGGGTGCGCGGCCCGGTCCGGCCGCAGCGCGGCGCCGTCGGACTCGACCCGTACGACCGCCGTCAGGAACGTGCCGTCGCCGATCAGACCGACCGGCCGCCGTTCGCGCGCGCTGTCGCCCGCGCGCTCGCCGAAGGCGTACGTGCGCAGCGCCGGATCGCACTCCACGACCGGCGCGAGCCCCGGATCCGTCCCCGCTGGCACCACGGCCGTCGCCGCCCGCCGGACCCGCGCGCGCAGCGCGAGGAGCGTCGCCAGCCACTCCGGCAGCGCGCGACGTCGGCGGCGCGCCACGGCGAGCAGGACGAGGACCCCGGCGACGACGGCCGCGGGCGCGAGCAGCAGGGGCTCCACGACCCATGCCGCGAGCAGCAGCGCGGCGGCCGTCTCGATCAGGACGAGCTGTTGCAATCGGAACGATCCGCCGCGTCCAGGACTCGCCGTCGGGCGCAGGACGACACCGCCCCGGGAGGGCACGGGAGGCGGCCCGGCGTGCGGAGCGCGGGGCTGTCCGGCGTACGGTCCGCTGGACGGCGGAGCGTACGGGGGCGCGGCCGGGGCACCCCGTGTCTGCGTCACGGAAGCCATGCCGAATCCCCCGATTTCGTCCCGATCGCCCAGGCGGGTCCAGGCTTTGACGGCCCGGTCACCGTACCCGGCCCGCGCACCGCGCCGGTCAGAGGGCATAGTAGGGGCCCGGCCGCCTCGCGCGCGGTCCGTGGGGACGGCACGGGGGAGCACGGGCCCGGGCCCCGTCGACGGACCCGGCACCGGCCGACGGAGACAGGGGGAACGGGGACCCATGGCAGCACGGCGCGATGAGCTCAGCGCGTACACCTTCGCGAAGAAGCGCACGCTGGCGGCATTCCTCCGTCCTTCTCCCTCCGGCACGGACGAGGGCGCTCCCGCGCCGCTGCGCGCCGTCGTCCCGAGCCTCGTCACGGCCGCGCTGCTGCTCGCCGGGTTCGGCGCCTGGGGCATGCTCGAACCCAAGGCCCCGAAGGGCTGGGACACCCCGGGGACCAAGGTCGTCGTCGGCAAGCAGTCCACCACCCGCTACGTCGTCCTCACCACCGGCGAGGGGAAGGACCGCAGGACCCTGCTCCACCCCGTCCTCAACCTCGCCTCGGCCCGACTCCTGCTCGACCCGCGCGCCTTCGAGGTCGTCCGCGTCGACGACGAGGTCCTCGACGCCGGCCATCCTCCGCGCGGCCCCATCCTCG
This sequence comes from Streptomyces sp., assembly GCF_036566765.1. Lineage (GTDB taxonomy): Bacteria > Actinomycetota > Actinomycetes > Streptomycetales > Streptomycetaceae > Streptomyces. Next base: position 4,559 of record NZ_DATCVQ010000728.1, on the reverse strand, counting down.
GCATCCCGTACGCCCCCGACCGGCTGCCCACGACGGACGAGGCGGGCCGCGCGAAGCGCTGGGCGGTCTGCGCCCAGCCCGGCGGCGGCGCGGGAGCGGCCGTCCAGAAGGCCGCCTTCGTCCTCGCCGAGCGTGACTTCGCCCGCACGGAGGACCGGGGACGCAAGCTCGCCCCCGGCGAGGTCCTGTACGTCAAGGGCCAGAAGGGCGCGCTGCGTTACCTCGTCGACGACACCGGAACGAAGTACCTGGTGCGCGGCGCGCCCGCCGACGCCGCCCACCTCGCGACCGCGCTCGTCGGCGTGAACCGGGAGCCCCAGTCCGTCACCGACGACTGGCTCGCCACTCTGCACACCGGCAGCCCGATCGACTTCCCCGACGTGCCCGGCCGCGTGGGCGCGGCCGCCGGCGTCGGCGGCGGCCTCAGCGCGACCGAGGACCGCGTCGGCATGGTCCTGAGGTCCGGGACGGGCGCGGGCCCGCAGCACTACGTCGTCCTGCCCGGGAAGGTCCAGCCGGTCAGCGACTTCACCGCCTGGCTGCTGATCCACTCCCCGCAGACCCAGCCCCTGGACATGGACGGCCGGCCCACGGAGGTCGACTCCAGCGACTTCCCGCCCGACGCCACGACCTTCGGCGCGGAGCACCGCTGGCCCACCGGCCGGGTGCGGCAGGTCAACACCACCACGGACGGCGAGGGCGGCCGCGACACGGTGTGCAGCGTCCTGCGCGCGGTCGACGCCAAGGGCCGTACGACGCTGTCCACTTGGGCGGGCCCCGAGTACCCGGCCGAGATCACCCCGGGCGGCCCGGCCACGTACGTCACCCCCGGCAGCGGCCTGCTGTACACGCAGGCACGGGAGGGCGGGACGGGCTCCGACGGGTCGCTCTTCCTGGTGACGGACACGGGACTGCGGTACGCGGTACGGACGAACGGGGAGGGGCCGGACGGGGAGATCAGCTCGGAGGCGAAGATCCGGCTGGGGTACGAGGACGTGGATCCGGGGATCGTCCCCGTCGCCTGGTCCGACTGGCTCTCCAAGGGGCCGCGCCTGGACACGGACGGCGCGCGGCGCGCGCAGGGCTCGTGAGGGCGGGGATGATCCGCGGAGGGCTGGCCGCGTCGCTGCTGATCGGTGTGTTCGCGGCTGGACACAGCGGGCCTCCTTTGGCCCTCGCGGGCAACGGGGAGTGCAGGTTCCCTGGGCAGCAGACGGAGGGCACGCCGTGGCCGCTCCAGCGGATCCTGCTGGACGAGTTGTGGCAGGACACGATGGGCGCGGGGGTACGGGTCGCGGTCATCGACAGCGGGGTCGACGACGCCAACCCGCAGCTGAGGGACGCGGTGGACGCGGCGGCGGGCAAGGACCTCGTCGGCACGACCGACGGCACGGTCGACGAGGCGGGCCACGGCACCAAGGTCGCCGGCATCATCGCCGCCCGCCCGCGTGCGGGCACCGGATTCGTCGGCCTCGCGCCGGAGGCCACGATCATCCCGATCCGGCAGACGGACGGGCGGAGCAGCGGCGCGGCGGACGACATGGCGGCCGCGATCGACCACGCGATCGCGCAGGACGCGGACGTCATCAACATCTCGCAGGACACGTCGCGTCCGCTGTCCCCGGACTCCCCGCTGGGCCTCGCCGTGTCGCGGGCGATCGCGGCGGACGTGGTCGTGGTCGCGTCGGCGGGCAACGACGGCAAGGACGGCCGGGTCAAGAACACGTACCCGGCGGCCTTCCCCGGCGTGCTCGCCGTGGCCGCCTCCGACCGCAACGACGAACGCGCCGCGTTCTCTCAGTCCGGCGGCTTCGTCGGCGTCGCGGCGCCGGGCGTCGACGTCGTCTCGACGGTCCCCGGCGGCGGCCAGTGCGTCGACAGCGGCACCAGCTTCTCCGCCCCGTACGTGGCCGGGGTGGCGGCGCTGCTGCGCGCGAAGTACCCGCAGTGGAAGGCCGGGGAGGTCGTGGCGCGCATCCAGCGGACGGCGGTCCGGCCGCCCGGCGAGGACCGGGACGATGAGATCGGCTGGGGCGTGGCGGACCCGGTGAGGGCCGTGACGGGTTCGGCCCAGGCCCCGAGGCGCGGCTCCGCCCCGGTTGCGGCGGCCCCTCTGACTCCGTCGGACGGTCCGCGGGAACGCGACGCCCGGGTGGCCACGTACGCCGTGGCGGCGGGGGCGCTGCTGGTCGCGCTCGTCGCGGGTACGTGCACGGTGATGCGCGACAGCCGACGGCGCAGAGGCATCGGCTGAACTGGCTACAGTGGCCGCCTGATTCGCAGGTGTGACGAGGGGGCCGCGGAAGTGAACCACTTAGAAGTCGGGTCGGTAACGCTCCAGAGCTTCCGAACGCGCATCGAACAGCTGCTCAGCGAGCTGGACGCCTCCCCGGCCGACCCGAAGCGCTTGGCAGACAGCCGGGTGGGCGCGGAGGCGTACGGCCAGGGCTTCGCGGCAGCGACGGAACTCCACGCGTCGTACGGGCGGGTGCGGGGGCGTCTGGAGGCCCTGTCCCGCACGTTCGGCGACACGATCGAGTCGATGGGCATCGCGATCCAGATCGCGGACCGGGGCTACGCGGACGTGGACGAGGACCTGAAGCGCCGCTTCGCGGAACTCCAGCGACGGGCGAGGCAGCAGTACGCGACGGGCGAGCCGGCCGCGCCGTCGACGGCCACGTCGACGGTCGCCACCGGCGGCTTCAGCTAGAGAGGAGGCGCGGTTCCGGATGCCCGAGCAATTCGACGGAAAGCCGCTGGACGCCTTGTACGCGATGATCGCCTTCGCCCGTCCGGGTGAACTCACCACGACGGGCGAGGCGCTGGCGAAGGCGGTCCCCAAGCTCCAGGAGATCGCGCGGGATCTACGCCACTACATCGCCCGAGTCCAGTGGGACGGCGCGGCGGGCGACGCGTTCCGCCTCTGGGGCGCGGACATGGTCACCCAGACGCTCCTCCTGGGCGACTACACGAACACGGCCGCCGCCGAACTCAAACGCGCCGGCCAGGCCCTGTCAGAGGCCAAGTCCGCCCTCCCCAAGCCCACGGGGACCTGCTTCGAGGACCCGGAGAAGGAGTCGGCCAGGGTGGCCGCAGAAACGGGCCCGAAGCTGCAGGAGGCGATCCACCAGATGGAGCGTCTGTCGTCGTACTACGGGGTGGCGAGGGAGCGCCTGGAAGCCGCGAAGGAACCCAGGTTCCGCCCGATCGTCGGCAGTGGCGTCCATGAGATGGAGCGTCCGTACAGCACGACAGGCGGCGGTTCCGGACCGCCGATGACGCGGTCGGTGGGGATGCCGGGGAGCCACCCGGGACCCGGCGGTGACCCGCTGTGGGCGTCTACGGATCATTCGTATGAGGCAGACATGCCCCAAGTGCGTACGACGCTCAACTCGACTAATCCGGCCCCGGATTCGCAATGGGAGTCGTCCGCGACACGTTTAACTGCCCCTCCACCGCAAGTACCAGGCGACTTCCGCTTGGCGGGACTTGATGCGCAATCGCACCCCATCAGCTCACCAACCGGAGCGCCGCGCATCGCGGGCAGAGAACGCCTTGCCGGGTCCAGCCCCGCGGCCCGCGCAGCTGGCGCACGAACCCCCGGGCCACGAATTCCGATGGGCACAATCATTGGCCACGAGGGTCTCGCGCCGCCGAGTGGCGCATTGCCGAGCACCCCAGCAGGAGCGGGCCGTCGCCCGCCGGTTCCGCCCAACATCCCAAGTCTCTCGGCTCGTACAGCGCAGACACCCGCTGGTGCTGGATTGATCCCACCGATGCCAACGCATTCGAGCGCTGCGGAACGACGCTCATCTGCCGGTCGCCCGGCCTATCTGATGGAGGACGAGGAGACGTGGATGGTGGATCAGCGCCATGTCGTTCCGCCTGTCATCGACTAGGAGCCACATTGAGACCTCTTGTGGTCGGGCTGCTCGCAGCCATGGCCGTGATTGCTCCGACCCAAGTCGTACAGGCAGACGACATGCGGACGCGCCAGTGGTACCTGGGTGCAATGCACTCGGATGAGCTATGGCGAGTGGCTACAGGACGGGGCATCACCGTTGCAGTCGTCGATACGGGTGTCGACTCAACAGTTCCCGAGCTGCGTGGCAAGGTCCGGCCCGGTCGCGACTTTTACGAAGGCCGAGGGCGGGGGCGCACCGACAATGCCGACACTGAGCGCCACGGCACAAACATGTCCCTAGCCATCGCGGGTGATGGCTCAAATGGTGGCGTCAACGGTGTGGCACCCGGCGCGAGGATCCTCCCTGTCAGGGTCGGAGACAAGCACAGCTTCGGCATTGCGAAGTCGGGTTCCGAAGGCATCCGCTACGCCGTCGATCACGGCGCGCGCGTGATCAACATCTCCATGGCCGGGGCGGCAGTCCAGGCCGAGCGCGCCCCCTGGCAAGCCGCCATCAACTACGCCCTACAACACGGCGCCCTCATCTTCGCCGGCGCCGGCAACGACGGCACCGGCAATCCCCAGTACCCCGCCGCAATCCCCGGCGTCGTCGCCGTCGCCGCGCTCAAGGCCGACGGCACGCACGCCGACTTCT
>NZ_DATCVQ010000727.1:0-1988 GCF_036566765.1 Streptomyces sp. | reverse complement strand
GCGTCGCCCACCCCGGCCTCACCGTCACCGCCTCCGCCGTCACCGCGGCCCGGCTGCACGCCGACGAGCGCGGACTGCGCCGCGTCCTACGCAACCTCGGCGACAACGCGGCCCGGCACGCCCGCGGACGCGTGGCCCTCGACCTGGCGACCGCCCAGGACGGCCGGATCGTGCTCGGCGTCGAGGACGACGGCCCCGGCGTCCCCGCCGACCAAAGGGAGCGGATCTTCGAACGGTTCGTCCGCCTCGACGACGCCCGGGACCGCGCGGACGGCGACGCCTCCGAAGGCAGCGGCCTCGGGCTCGCGATCGTGGCCGAACTCGTCGCCGCCCACGGCGGCGACGTCCGGGCGGTCGACGGCGAGACGCTCGGCGGGGCCCGCTTCGAGGTCACCCTTCCCGCCGCCGACACCCCGCCCGCGGAGCTTCTCTGAAGGCCGGTTCAGCTCCGTTCAGCGTCCCTTCAGCGCCCGCATGGCAGCGTTCCGGACGGGAACGTGAGGAGGCAGCCATGAACAGGAAGAGCCTCGCCGCCGCCGTGACGGCGGTGCTCGCCGTGACCCTGGCCGGCAGCTCCTGCGCGGCCGGCACGCCGAGCGGGAGCAGCACGGAATGCGTGCCCGTCGTGGACGCCACGAGCGGCCGGAAGACCGACCGCTGCCTGCCGCTCGCGCCGAGCGCGGACCGGGTGGATCTCGCGAAGCCCGTGTTCTCCCGGCCGACCGTGATCACCAACCCGCTCCACCCCAGTACGAAGGTCCAGCAGGTGATCTACGGCGGTCAGGTGGACGGCAAGCCGTTCCGGACCGAGTTCACCCTGCTGCCCGACGCGAAGACGATCGAGCTGGACGGCAGGAAGGTGCCGGTGCGGACGCTCCAGTACATGGCCCTGTCCGACGGGCGCATCGTCGAGCTCGCGCTCGACTGGTTCGCCCAGGCCGACGACGGCTCCGTGTGGTACCTCGGCGAGGACGTCTTCAACTACGACGACGGCGTGGTCGCCGACACGGAGGGCACCTGGCTCGCCGGGAAGACCGGCCCCGCCGCGATGATCATGCCGGCGGAGCCGAAGGCCGGCGACGTCTACCGGCCCGAGAACGCCCCGGGGATCGTCTTCGAGGAGGTCACCGTCAAGGCCGTCGACCGGACCGTGCCCGGCCCGTACGGGCCGGTGCGCGGCGCGATCACCGTGAACGAGCTGCACATGGACGGCACGCGCGAGAACAAGGTCTTCGCCCCCGGGTACGGAGAGTTCTCCACCGGCTCGCCCGGCGGCGACCTGGAGGCGGTGTCCCTCGCCGTCCCCACCGACGCCACGCCCGGGCCTGTGCCCGCCGGGCTCACGAGCCTGGCGAGGGCGGTGCGCGCGGCCCACACCGGGGCCGCGGACGACGCGGCGGCAAGGCGCGCCGACGCCGCCTGGGACGCGTACCGGGCCTCCGATCGGGTGCCCGCCCTCCTGGTCCGGCAGATGGACCGCGACCTCGACGCGCTCACCGCGGCGGTGAAGGAACGCGACGCGCAGGCCGCGCGCGGTGCGGTGCTGCGGGTCGCCCAGAACCAGCTCGACCTGCACCTGCGCTACGAGCCCCTGGCCGCCGTGGAGGCCGCCCGGATGTCCCTGTGGGCCCGCCAGTCGGCGATCGACGCAGGGGCGAAGGACGCGGGCGCGGTGGCCGGGGACGTCACCTCGCTCGAACTCACTTGGGACCGGGCGCGCGGCTCCGCCCCGGAGGCACAGGCCGAGCGCGTCGACGCCCTGCTCCGCGACCTGCGCGCGGCGGCCGACCGGGAGGACACCACCACCGCCGCGCGGACGGCGCTGCGACTGGAGGCGGCGCTGGGCGCTGGCGGGTGACGGGGGCTCCGGGGTCCGGCGCGGCTGGAGGCTGTGCTGGGCTCCGGCCGGTCATGCGGGCCGCCCGGCCGGTGATGCGCGGTGCGGGGCGGCGGCGCACGCTGGAGGGGAGGACGGCTCCGGGCCGCCG
>NZ_DATCVQ010000726.1:0-3110 GCF_036566765.1 Streptomyces sp. | reverse complement strand
CGGTCGCCGGCGCGCAGCCCGGCGCGCCCGGCCGGGCCGTCCGCGCGCACCCGGGCCACCTCGACCCGTCCGTCGGCGGTGCGGCGGGCGGAGAGCCCGACGCCGGTGTACGCGCCGTCGAGGGCCTGCTCGAACTCCTCGTACTCCCGCGGGTCGTACACCGCGCCCCAGCGGTCGCCGCTGCGGCTGACGAACTCCTCGGCCGCCTGCGTGCCCGACTTCCCGTCGGCGATCGCCTGGGCGGCGGCCTCGGACAGGGCCTGGCGGTCGACGGTGGCCGCGGCCGGGCGGGCGGCCTTGCTCAGGACGCGCGGCTCGTCGGGCTTCTCGCGCGGCAGGGAGTCGGTGACCACGGCGGCGGCGAGCACCCCGGCGAAGACCAACGTCAGGGCGGCCCCGGCGCCGTGGCGACGGGGCCTGCGACAGAAGCCGGGGCCCAACATGCCGCCCACTCTAGGACAAGCGCCGAGCGCCGTACGGCGGTTGGCCGTACGGCGCTCGGGATGTCAGGGCGGCGCTCGTCACACCTTTGGGTGGGTCTTGAGGTACATCACACCTTGAGGTACTTGCGCAGCGCGACGAACGCGGCCATGGCAGGCATCAGCAGGCCGATGGCGATGACCAGCGGCAGCTTCGCGAGGACGGCGTCCCAGCCGATGAAGTTGACCAGCTGCATCTTGTCGGCGAGCGCGAGTCCGTGGTCGATCAGGAAGTACCGGCCGACCAGCAGCATCACGCAGGCCACCGCGCCGCCGAGGAGTCCGGCGAACGCGGCCTCCATGATGAACGGCATCTGGATGTAGAAGCTGGACGCGCCGACCAGCCGCATGATGCCGGTCTCCCGGCGACGGCTGAAGGCGGAGACGCGCACCGTGTTGACGATCAGCATCAACGCGATGATCAGCATCAGGCCCATGACGCCGAGCGCGGCGACGTTCATGCCGTTCATCAGGTCGAACAGGTTCTGCAGGATGTTCCGCTGGTCCTGGACGGACTGCACGCCGTCGCGGCCGGCGAAGGCCGTCGCGACGACCTTGTACTTCTCCGGGTCCTTGAGCTTGACCCGGTACGACTCCTGCATCTGGTCCGGCGTGATGGTGGCGGCGATCGGCGTGTCGCCGTACTGCTCCTTGTAGTGCTTGTAGGCCTGGTCGGCGGACTCGTAGTGGACCTGCTCCACGAGGCTGTCCATCTTGTCCAGATCGGCCTTGATCTGCTCCTTCTGCTGCCCGGTGACCGCGCCCTTGGCGCACTTGGGCGTGGTGGCCGCGTCGGACTTGTTGCAGAGGAAGATGGAGACGTTGACCTTGTCGTACCAGTAGTCCTTCATCGTGCTGACCTGCTCGCGCATGAGCAGCGCACCGCCGAAGAGGGCGAGCGAGAGGGCTACGGAGACGATGACGGCGAAGGTCATCGTCAGGTTGCGCCGGAGGCCGACGCCGATCTCGGACAGCACGAACTGAGCGCGCATGGTGTGTTTCTCCCCTACCCGCTTTAGTGCTGGTATCCGTAGACGCCGCGCGCCTGGTCGCGGACGAGGCGCCCCTTCTCGAGCTCGATGACGCGCTTGCGCATCTGGTCGACGATGTTCTGGTCGTGGGTCGCCATGACGACGGTGGTCCCTGTCCTGTTGATGCGGTCGAGCAGCTTCATGATGCCGACGGAGGTCTGCGGGTCCAGGTTGCCGGTCGGCTCGTCCGCGATCAGCAGCATCGGCCGGTTGACGAACGCCCGGGCGATGGCGACGCGTTGCTGCTCACCGCCGGAGAGCTCGCCGGGCATCCGGTCCTCCTTGCCGCCGAGGCCGACGAGGTCGAGGACCTGGGGCACGGCCTTGCGGATCTCGCCGCGCGGCTTGCCGATGACCTCCTGGGCGAAGGCGACGTTCTCGGCGACGGTCTTGTTGGGCAGCAGCCGGAAGTCCTGGAACACGGTGCCGAGCTGGCGCCGCATATGCGGGACCTTCCAGTTGGAGAGCCGGGCCAGATCCTTGCCGAGGACATGCACCTGACCGTGGCTGGCGCGCTCCTCGCGCAGCAGCAGCCGCAGGAAGGTCGACTTTCCGGAGCCGGAGGAACCGACCAGGAAGACGAACTCCCCCTTCTCGATCTCCAGGGAGACATCCCGGAGCGCGGGGCGATTCTGCTTCGGATAGGACTTGGAGACGTTGTCGAATCGGATCACGGGTGCACCACGTCGGCCGGGAGTATAGGTGTGGTGGACACTACGCGACCGGGGACATCCCGCGCAGTCGCCGTCCACGCTTGAGTGATTTATCCTCTATGCCCTTCCGGGCGGAACGGGCGGAATCCGACGGGGCGCGCCGAATCCCGCGAGAGCTGGCACAGTGGAGGGGAACGGTTGCGTTTCCCGGAGCGTTGTGCGGAGAGAACGCGGAGCGCGGGAGGAGGAGTGCGCATGACCTATGACCGGCTGGTGTGCGCCAACTGCGCGGCGCCCGTCGCGGAGGGCCGATGCCCCGTCTGCCGTGCGAATCGGGAGCGGATGCAGCAGGAGGGCCCGCTGGGCGGCCTGACGCCGGCGATGCTGCTGGCGCTGGTGATCGCACTGGTGGCGGCGGTGGCCCTGATCACGGCACTGCAGACCGCGTAGGCACAGAGCACGCACGAGGGCCGGGCGACTGGAAGGAACAGCCGCCCGGCCCTCTACGTGCGTTTTGCTACGTGCTCACTGCTTAGGCAGCAGCGCCACGGCCGCCGGAGACCAGACGCGGCAGCATACGGAAGCCGATGCCACCGGCGATCATGGTCGCCGCGCCGATGAGCAGGAACGTGGTCTCGGCGGCGCCGGTCTCAGCCAGCTCCTCCTTGGCCTTGCCCTGCTCGACGGGCTGCGAGCCGGCGTTGTTGGTACCCGGGTTGTTGTCGACGCACTCGGCGCCGTCCAGGTCCACGGTGCAGGTCCCGGTGCCACCGTCGTTACCGCCGGTGGTGCCGCCCGTGGTCGGGTCGGTCGGGTCGGGCTTCGTGGGGTCCGGCTTGGTCGGGTCCGGGTTCGTCGGGTCCGGCGTCGTCGGGTCCGGGTTGGTCGGGTCCGGCGTCGTCGGGTCCGGGTTGGTCGGGTCCGGCGTCGTCGGGTCCGGCGTCGTC
>NZ_DATCVQ010000725.1:0-1701 GCF_036566765.1 Streptomyces sp. | reverse complement strand
CCGGACTACGTCGAGGGCACCATCAGCGCCGACCCCGCCCTCGGCGGAACTGCGAAGGCGTCTGTCGCCGCGCCGGCCGCGCCCGCGCCGCAGGTGCGCGTGTCCCTGTCCCGGCTCCAGAAGGCCGCCGACCGAGACCCGAGCCTGCGCCAGGGCGGCACCACCCACCCCGCGGACGTGAACCCGGTCGAGGTCGCCCTCGCGGCGGAGGGACTTCTCTCCAAGGCTTACGCCCACGACGGCTCGTATGGGTCTCTGACCTGGGCCGCGATGGGCAAGTGGCAGCGCCGCTACAGCAACGCCCACAACCTCGGCTGGTCGGCCAACGACTGCAACGGCCGGCCCGGCCGGACCTCGCTCACCGCCCTCGGCAAGAAGCACGGCTTCGCCGTCATCAACTGATCAAGGAGATCGCCACCATGCAGAACAAGACCGTCGAGACCAAGGTCAAGGCGTCCACGGCCGGTGCCTACATCGCGTCGACCGGAGTGCTCGCCTCCCTGGCTGCCATCCAGGACAACGCGCGGCTGCTGAGCTGGATGCCGGATGCCGTCGCGCCGTTCGTCCTCGCCCTGGTCCCCGCCGCGATCACCTTCGTGGGTGGCTGGGCGGCCAAGCACACCCCGCGCATCTGATCGGAGCACCACGCATGACCGACGAGCCGACCCTCGGAGAGGTCGTCCGCCGATTCGAGGATCGGCTCACGGATGTCCGCGACGACATCCAGCAGCTTGGCCGGCGCATGGACGAGAAGGTCGACCAGAAGGTCTACGACCTCCGCCACGAGGCGCTCGCAGCGCGGGTCACGACGATGGAAACAGTGCGGGAGAAGGACGCCGAGAAGATTGTGGCGACCCGCCGGTGGTTGATCGGTGCCGTCGTCATCCCGCTCGTCGCGGTCCTCATGCCCGTGATCATCCTTCTCATACAGGGGGCGGGAACGTGACCCGGTCGCAGCTGCGAGCCGAGGAGAGACGATGGCGACGCGGTGACGCGCTCGCTGTCGTCGCGGCGATAGTGATCGGTCTGGTCCTCGCCGGGATTCTCATCAGCATCCGGTCCCTTCAGGTGGAGTTGGGGTCGGCGAATGAGGCGCGCGATCAGCTGGCGGCGCAGGTCGAGGCGTTGGGCGGGCATCCGGTGGCGGGCCCGCCCGGCTCGCGCGGTGCGCCCGGCCGTAGCGTCGAGGGCCCGCCCGGACCGCAGGGCGAGAAGGGCGATCCTGGGGAGCCCGCACCGACCATCACGCCGAGCCCCGGGCCCACGGGCCAGCCCGGAAAGGACGGCGCAAACTCGACCGTGCCAGGTCCTCAAGGACCTGCGGGACCGCCGGGGGCTGACTCGACCGTGCCAGGTCCGGCGGGGCGGGATGGGACGGACGGCCGGGATGGTGCTGACGGGCAGACCTGTCCTGACGGGTACAGCCTGCAGCCGCCGCCGGACGATCCTGACGCGCTCGTGTGCCGCCGTGATGGGGCACCGGCACCGGGCCCGCAGAAGGGCCGCAGCACGCAGTCGGCTGCGCTCGATCCGTTCCGCCGCATCTACCCGTGAGACGTTTCCTGAACGACAACGCCCCCTCTTGCGCTGCTTCGGCGGCGCGGGAGGGGGCATTTCGATATGGCACCTTCCGATCGAAGGCTGTTCCATTACACGAACCCATACGTGCGGAAGTACGAGATATAGCTCACATGACCGACA
>NZ_DATCVQ010000724.1:0-7199 GCF_036566765.1 Streptomyces sp. | reverse complement strand
CCAGCAGGGCCCGCCGCCCCCGGCTCCGCAGCAGATGCAGCAGCCGCAACCGGGCGGCGCGGACGACTGGATGCTGCCGCCGCCCTCGCACGCGCAGTCGGCGCCGCCGCAGGCACCGCACGCCCCTCAGGCGCCGCACGCTCCTCAGGGACAGCACGCGCCCCCCGCGCCGCCGCAGCAGTTCCAGGGTCTGCCGCCGGAGCCGCAGGCCCCGCAGTTCCAGGGCCAGCAGCCGCCCGCGCCGCAGCAGATGCAGCAGATGCAGCAGCCCCAGCAGCAGATGCACCAGATGCAGCCGCCGCAGTTCCAGGCGCAGCAGCCCGGCCCCGTGAGCTGGACGGCCGTGATCGGTCCTGACCGCGAGTACTTCCTGGCGATGATGCAGCGCAGCGGGCCGGAGGCCTCGGGCCTGAACCTGCCCGCGTACTCCCCCGAGCAGCACCTGCCGCTCGACGGCAACCAGGTGACGATCGGCCGTCGCCGCCACTCGACGGGCGAGTCCCCGAGCATCGACCTGTCGGTGCCGCCGGAGGACCCGGGCGTCTCGCACCAGCACGCGGTCCTGGTCCAGCAGCCGGACGGCTCGTGGGCGGTGGTGGACCAGAACTCCACCAACGGCACCACGATCAACGGCGGCGAGGAGCCCATCCAGCCCTACGTCCCGATCCCGCTCCAGGACGGCGACCGGGTGCACGTCGGCGCGTGGACGACGATCACGATCCGGCGCGGCTAGGAAGCCTCAGAGCTCAGGCTCGTCCGACATCCCGAGGGGCCAGGCGTACGGCCCCTCGGGATCGTCCAGCCAGGCCCACTGGCGGCCGTCGGCGACCGTGACGCCGAAGCGCTCGCGGCCCGGCCGCCGCTCCCGCCGCCACAGCGAGTACGCCTCCAGCGGATCAAGCGTGGCCGCGGTCAGCGTGAGCACGAAGCGGAACGTCTCGCTGTCCACCGCCCTGCGCGGCAGCCCGGTGAGGCGTTCCCGCGGCGCGGGCGTCACGGCCCCGCGCAGCGGCACGAAGTACGCGGAGGTCGCCAGGAACCGGCCCTCCGCATGGGCCGCGTCGCGCACCGTGAGCAGGATCAGGCCGGTGGACAGCGGGCCGAGGATGCGCGCGCCGGGCCGGCACTGCGCGAGCCAGGCGTACGGCACCGACGGCAGCGTGCAGGTCACGACGATCCGGTCGAACGGGGCACGCTGCGGGCAGCCGCGCGCCCCGTCGCCGGTGATCACCGCCGGCCGGTAGCCTGCCGCGGCCAGGTGCTGCCGGGCCGACTCGGTGATCTCCTCGTCCAGGTCGACGGTGGTGACCTTGTCGTCGCCGAGCCGGTGGCACAGCAGCGCCGCGTTGTAGCCGCTGCCCGCCCCGATCTCCAGGACGGCGTCCCCGTCCCGTACCTCCAGCGCCTCCAGCATCTGCGCCATCAGGGAGGGCTGGCTACTGGAGGAGAGCAGCTCCCCGTCGCGCAGCCGGATGGCCAGCGGCTCGTCCTGGTACGCCCCGCGCAGCCAGCGGGCCCGCCGGACGGGGTCCGGGTCGTCCCGCCAGAGCCGGTCGGGGCCGACCCCGGCCGCGTAGTAGTACGGCACGAACAGGTGCCGCGGGACCTCGGCGAACGCGGCCCGCCAGGCGGGGTCGCGCAGCGCGCCGTACGCCTCGATCGTGCGCAGCAAACCCTGCCGTGCCCGCGCACCCTCGGCGGCGAACGCGTCCTCCATCGGTGCGGCCATGCCTCCACTGTCCTGCGCGGCGGCGGCCGGAGCGAGCGATCCGGGCCGCGGGCCATGGCCGCCGCCGGACCGGTCCTAGGCCCCCGGTCCTCGGCCGGGCGGTCTGAGACCATGGAACGGTGAACGAGATTCCGCGCGGCACACTTCAGGAGCAGACCTTCTACGAGCAGGTCGGCGGCGAGGAGACCTTCCGGCGCCTCGTCCGCCGCTTCTACCAGGGGGTGGCCGAGGACCCCCTGCTGCGCCCCATGTACCCGGAGGAGGACCTGGGCCCGGCGGAGGAGCGGCTGGTGCTCTTCCTGATCCAGTACTGGGGCGGCCCCCGCACGTACAGCGACCACCGCGGCCACCCCAGACTGCGGATGCGGCACGCCCCGTTCACCGTCGACCGGGCGGCGCACGACGCGTGGCTGCGGCACATGCGCGCGGCCGTCGACGAGCTGGGGCTCGCCGCGGAGCACGAGCAGCAGCTGTGGAACTACCTGACGTACGCGGCGGCCTCGATGGTCAACACGCCTGAGTGACACGGCGTACGCGGTTGGTCACGATCCGGTCATCCATGAGCATGTTCCGGTCAATCGCACGCCACATCCGCCACGGCGCACGCAGTCGCCACTAACTTCACAGTCGCAACACATCGAACGGACATCCGCACCCGGCGGATGTCCTTCTTCTTGTGGAGGTTCATCGTGCAACGGAGAACCATGCGACTCGGCGCCGCGGTCGCCGGAACCATCACCGCGCTGCTGGCCGGGGGCATCGCCCAGGGCAACACGTTCTACGTCTACCACGGCAGCGATTTCAGCTACATCAGCAGCGACCACACCTACGTGCGGGTGTGCGACCGCGAAGTGGACGGCTTCAACGTCTACAGCGAGTTCAAGCGCGTGAACGGCGCGAGCGGACGCGTGGAGGAGACCGGCGGCTACTGCAAGTCCGGCAGCTCCAGCAGCTCCGCCGTGCGCGAGCTGCGGACCTGCGAGAACTACCCGTTCGCCCCGGACAGCTGCTCGTACTGGTACAAGCACTGATGAATGCGTCTCCCGCCCTGGACGTCTCCGGTCTCACCTGTGAGCTCGGCGGGCGCACGCTCCTGCGCGACGTCGCTCTGACCGCGCGGGCGGGCGAGTCCCTCGCCGTCACCGGCCCGAGCGGCAGCGGCAAGTCCACGCTGCTGTCGCTGCTCGCCGGCCTGCGCCGGCCACAGGCCGGGACGGTCCGGGTGTGCGGGACCGACGCCGCCGCGCTGCGGCCCTCGAAGGCCGCGGCGTGGCGGCTGCGGACGATCGGCTTCGTCTACCAGTTCGGCGAGCTGCTCCCCGAGCTGAGCGCCGTCGAGAACGCCGCCCTGCCGCTGCTGATCGGCGGTACCCCACGTGACGAGGCGTACGGGACGGCCGGCCGGCTGCTCGACGAGCTCGGGGTCGGCGCGGTGGCCGACTCGCCCGCGGGCGTGCTCTCCGGCGGCGAGCGGCAGCGGGTCGCGGTGGCCCGCGCCCTGTCCACCCGCCCGCCGCTGCTCCTCGCCGACGAGCCGACCGGCGCGCTCGACGAGCAGGCCGCCGACGACGTCTGCGAGCTGCTGTTCTCGCTCCCGGAGCGGTACGGGACGACCCTGCTCACCGTCACCCACAACCCGCTGGTGGCGTACCGCGCGGACCGCCGACTGCGGCTGCGCGACGGCCGGTTGACGGAGGCGGCCGCCCAAGCAGAGGCGGAGGCCGAGGCCGAACCGGGCGCAGACTCGCGGGCGGAGGCCGAACCGGGCGCAGACGCGCGGGCGGAGGCCGAACCGGGCGCAGACGCGCGGGCGGAGGCCGAGGCGTGACGCGTACGGACGCCCGCCCCGTCCGCCGGGGCGCCACCGCGCAGTTGCTCGCCGTCGGGCGGCGGGCCGCGGGGTCCGGACGGGATCCCCGGCACGCCGTGCAGGCGCTCTGCCTGGTCCTCGCCGGGGTCGCCGCCGCGCTGCTCGTCTGGGGGGTGCAGGTCAACGCCGCGGTGTACGGGGCGCGGGACGCCCGTACCGAGGCCCGGCTCCCGGTCCGTACCGCCCCGGGCTCCACGCCCGTCGCCTGGTGGGCGGACAGTTCGGACACCGTGGGAGACCGGGCGTTCGCCGTCGTCACCGTCGAGCCGGTCTCCGAGCGCGCCCCCGTGCCACCCGGACTGCCGCGCTGGCCCGCGCCCGGCGAGGCGTTCGTGTCGCCCGCGCTGCTCGACGCGCTGCCGCGGTCCGCCGACCGGTACGGCCGGCTCGCGGGCGCCATCGCCCCGAGCGGCCTGCTGGATCCGGGCGAACTCCTCGTCTACCGGCGGCCGCCGGCAGACGCCGGAGCCATGGACGCGGACCACGCCCTCGCCGTCTCCGGCTTCGGCGCCCCCTTCAGCGACCCGACGTTCGAGTTCAACCGGGCCTTCGACCGCGCCGAGGCCGATCTGTACTGGCTGATGACGCCGCTGCTCGGGCTCCCCGCGGCCGTCCTGCTCGTCGTCGCCTCCCGGCTCGGGGCGCGCGGCCGGGACCGCAGGCTCGCCGTGCTGCACGCGATCGGCGCGGGCCGTTCGGTGCGCGCCAGGATCGCGGCCGGCGAGTGTCTGCGTCCGCTGGCCGTCGGCGTCCTCGTCGCCGGCGCGCCGCTGACGGTCGTCGCCTTCACCGGGATCACACTCCCGCTGACCCGGTACGAGATCGCCGCCCGCGATCTCGCCGCGCTGCGCTGGTCGTTCCCGCTCTCGCTGCTCGCCGTCTGGGCCCTGTTGTGCCTCGCCTTCGCCGCCCTGCATCTGCGGATCGCCGACCCGTCGGGCGCCCGCCCCCGACCCGCCCAAGTCCGGCCCTCCGCCTGGCCGGGCCGGGTCTGCGGGCTGGGCACGCTGGGCGCGCTCTGGGGCGCGATGCTCGGCGGCGCGTGGGGCGTACGGCTGTTCAGCGTCGGCACGGTCCTGGCCCTTGCCGGGCTCCCGCCGCTGATCGGCCGGGCCGCCGCGCGGGTCTCCGCGGCCGTGACCCGGCGGCGGGAGGGCGATCCGGCCCGGCTGGTCGGCGGCCGCTGGGCCGCCGCGCACCCCGGGGTGCTCGCCCGGAGCAGCGCCGCGATCGCCGTACTCCTCGGGCTGCTCGCCCAGGTGCACATCACGGTCGGCGAGTTGACCACGGAGGCCCGGCACGCCGCCGTGCTCGCCGAGCGGCTCGACGGCCGCCTCGTGGAAGTGGTCGGCGCGCGGAACGCCGGGCAGGCCGGCCGGTTCCTGGCCGCGCTCGCGCCCGACGCCCAGGTGCTCCGGGTCGTCCACCCCGCCGAGAACGCCCCGCCGGTGGTCGTCGGCGACTGCCGGGCGCTGGCGGCCCTCGCCCCGTTGCGTACCTGCCCGAGCGGCGCCCCGCTCCCCGTCGAGCAGGTCTTCGCCGAGCGCACCCCGCGGACGGAGGCGCTGCGCTGGACGACGTTCGGCGCGGCGACCGTCCGGGCCGCGGCCGGTCCCGACGAACTGCGGCAGGGGGAGGGCGCGTTCGTGGTCCTCGTCCGGGAGGCCGGGGACGTGGCCGGGGTCGAGCGTGCCGCGTACGCCTCCTTCCCGCTGACCGATGTGCGCGTGCCCGGCGCCGAGCACGTCGTCGGGTCTGCGGCCCGCGCCCGGATCGCCGACTGGGTGCTGCTGATCGCGGGCCTGGGGCTCGGGTTCCTCGTCCTGACCGGCTCGGCGGGTCTGCTGCACGCCTTCCTGGACCGGGCCGACGAGTTGCGCCCGATGGCCGGGTACACCTCGGGGGCCGGGTTCCATCTGCGAGTCGCCTGGTGGGGCATGGGCGTGCCGACGGTCTGCGCGGTGGTGCTGGCCACGCTGTTCGGCGGGCTGCTCGCCTCGTTCAACCTCGCCTTCCTCGCGCCGTCCGGGAACTCCCCGGCCGGTCTGCTCGGCGGCGGACTCGCGCTCGCCGTGCTCGTCTGCGCGGCGGCGACGGTCGCGGGCGGGGTGCTGGGGGCCCGGTACACGCACAGCTGGGCGCCGCGGGGGGACTGACCGGCCCTGCCCCGTCCGCGTGTTGACGGAATGTACGGCTCCGCACACGGACGGGCGGAATCCGGTGATGCTGCGCCGGATAACGGTCACGATCGAGTCAAGGACGGTCGTGAGCGCGGTGCAAGCGGTTTCCACACCTCGTTGCCCTCTGAAAGCATCCGGTGAACGTTGCGGGGTCGTCGGGGGAAGACTTCAGGGGGATGGGTGACGGGGTTCGTACTGCTGCGCGTCAGGGCGCACCGGCTGCTGCTCGCCGCCGCGCTCCTGGCCGTCCTGCTCACCACCTCCGTCCTCGCCGCCCTGGCCGGCTTCTCCGGGTCCGTCGGCGACGCGGCCCTGCGCTCCACGCTCCAGGGCCGCGACGCGGCCGGCGCCGGGCTCGTCGTCACCGCGCAGGTCCCCGTCGACAAGCGCGCCTCGGCGGACGCGGCCGCCCGCGCGGGCGCGCGGAAGACCTTCGCGGGCCTTCCGGTGACCGTGCGCAAACTGGAGCGCTCGGGGCCGTACGCGCTGCCGCGCAGCCTCCAGGACGCCGCCGCCCGCCGCGGCCAGCCCGACCTCACGCATCTGGCCGCGCTCGACCGCTCGCGGATCGCCCTGGTGCGCGGAACCCTCCCCCGGGGCTCCGGGGCCGCTGCCGGGACCACGGCCTCCGGGACCGTCCAGGTCGCGGTGCCCGAGGCCGCCGCCAAGCGGCTGCGGATCGAGCCCGGGGCCGTGCTCGACCTCACCGACCGACTCGACGAGAAGCGTGCGCTGAAGGCCCGGGTGACCGGGGTCTACCGGCCCGCCGATCTCGCCGACACGTACTGGCGGTTGGACGAGGCCGCCGGGCGCGGCGTGCGGACCGTGGACTTCACGACGTACGGGCCGCTGCTCGCCGACCCCGCGCTGCTCGGCTCCGGCCGGCTCAGCCGGGGCGAGACGGCCTGGCTGGCGACCGCGGACTTCACCGGCGTGACCACCGACCGGATCGCGTCGCTGCGCACCGCGGCCGCCGCCGGGTCCGCGGTGCTCGCCGCCGACGCGGACCCGTTCGGCGGCGGCACGGTGACCGCGCAGACCTCGCTGCCGACCGTGCTCCAGCAGACCGAGCGGGCCCTGCTGGTGTCCCGTTCCACGCTGCTGATCGTGGCGGTGCAACTGGTGCTGCTGGCCGCGTACGCGCTGCTGCTCGTCGCCCGGCTGCTCAGCTCCGAGCGGTCCGGCGAGACGGAGCTGCTCCGGGCGCGCGGCGGTTCGCGCGGCCGGATCGTGTGGCTGGCCGCCGTCGAGGCGGCGCTGCTCGCCCTGCCGGCGGCCGTCGTCGCGCCGCTGCTCTCCGGTCCGCTGACCCGGCTGCTCGCCGAGCACTCGGCGCTCGCGGAGGCCGGGCTGCGGCTCGACGCGACGCCCGTCGCGCAGGTGTGGCTGGTGGCCGCCGGGGTCGCGGTGTGCTGCGCGG
>NZ_DATCVQ010000723.1:0-15221 GCF_036566765.1 Streptomyces sp. | reverse complement strand
CGCCGCCGCCACAGCTCGGCGCCGGCCGCGGCGAGCACCGCCGCCGCGACCGCGATCCCGCTCGGCCGGGACAGCCCGGCGAGCACCGCGAGACCGCCCGCCCACCACCAGCGCCGGGTGAGCAGCGCGTACAGCGACCAGGCGGCGAAGGCCGTCATCACCGGCTCGGTGTACGCCATGGACAGCACGATCGAGTGCGGCAGCAGTCCCCACAGGAGGACCAGCCAGGTCGCCGTGGTCCGCCCGTGCAGCCGTTCGCCGACCACGTACACACCCCAGGCCGCCGCCGCGGCCGCCGTCCAGGACACAAGGAGTCCGGCCGTCCCGCCCGCGACCGGCAGGACGCCGGAGACGGCCCGGACGAGGCCGGGGTAGAGCGGGAAGAACGCCAGGTCGGACTGGACGGCTCCGTCCGGCCAGTGCAGGATCCGGCCGTAGCCGTGGGCCGCGATCCGGATGTACCAGTCGGAGTCCCAGGACGTCGCGAGCAGCGCGCGCGGCGAGCGGCCGACGTGCCAGGCCCAGAGTGCGAGCACCAGCATCCCGGCCAGTCGTGCCGCGGCGAACAGCCCGAGCGCGGGCGCCGCCCGGTGCAGGGACGCCCGCCACCGCGGCAGCCGCCGGACGGCGACGGGGGACGAGGGGACCGCGCGATCGAGCGTCTGGGCGGACAGGGTGCACCTCCGTGCGCACGGGAACCGGGTCTATCCGACAAATCGGTCTACCCGACGATCCGCGCGGCACGGAGGGGGCGCGCCGGAAAGGCGCGCCCAGGCCGCGTACGGCCCGCCTACAGCGCCCCGAGCCGGCTCACCGCCTCCTCCAGCACGTCCGTCCGCTTGCAGAACGCGAACCGCACGAACGGAGCGCCCTGCTCCCGGTGGTCGTAGAAGACCGCGTTCGGGATGGCGACGACGCCGCAGCGCTCCGGCAGCGACCGGCAGAAGGCGAATCCGTCCGACTCGCCCAGCGGGCGGATGTCGGTGGTGACGAAGTACGTGCCGGCCGGGCGGTACACCGCGAAGCCGGCCCGCTCCAGGCCGTCGCTCAGCAGGTCCCGCTTGGCGCGCAGATCGGCGCGCAGCTCGTCGAAGTACGTCTCCGGCAGCCGCAGCGCCTCGGCGACCGCGTACTGGAAGGGCCCGGACGAGACGTACGTGAGGAACTGCTTCGCCGAGCGGACCGCGCTGGTCAGCTCGGGCGTGGCGGTGATCCAGCCGACCTTCCACCCGGTGAACGAGAAGGTCTTGCCCGCCGAGCTGATCGTCACCGTCCGCTCGCGCATCCCCGGCAGGCTCGCGATCGGGACGTGCGGGGTGTCGTCGAAGACCAGGTGCTCGTACACCTCGTCGGTGATCACCAGCAGGTCGCGGGCGACGGCCAGCTCGGCGATCGCGGTCAGCTCGGCGCGGGTGAGCACGGTCCCGGTGGGGTTGTGCGGGGTGTTGAGCAGGATCAGCCGGGTCCGGTCGGTCACCGCGGCCCGTAGCTCGTCCAGGTCGAGTCGGTAGTGTCGATCTACGGCTCCGTCGCCTGGGCCCTCTTGCGGGCGGAGGGTGACAGGTACGCGGATCGCCCCGGCCATCGCGATGCAGGCGGCGTAGGAGTCGTAGTACGGCTCCAGGGCGATGACTTCGTCGCCCGGTTCGAGGAGCGCGAGCAGCGAGGCGGCGATCGCCTCGGTCGCGCCGGCGGTGACCAGGACCTCGGTGTCCGGGTCGAACGCGAGGCCGTACCGCTTCAGCTGGTGCTCGGCGACGGCGGTGCGCAACTCGGGGACGCCGGGACCGGGCGGGTACTGGTTCCCCCGGCCGTCGCGCAGCGCGCGCACGGCGGCCTCGCGCACCTCCTCCGGGCCGTCGGTGTCCGGGAAGCCCTGACCGAGGTTGATCGACCCGGTCCGGACGGCCAGCGCGGACATCTCGGCGAAGATCGTCGTGCCGAACTCCGCGAGGCGGCGGTTGAGCAGCGGTCGTGTCATGACGGCCATCCTGGGCCGAAGCTCTGGAGTTCCTCAAGTGGGGTTGGGGCGCGTCTGCGCGGGGGCATCTCCCCGGCACGGACGTGCAGACCGCACGTCGACGGAAGACAGACGGAAGACAGCACGTACAGCACGTACAGCACGTACAGGCACGACGGGGGTGACCGCGATGGCGGACGTAACCATCATCTTCATTTTCTTCCTGCTGGTCCTGGGCCTGCTCTCCCTGGTCAGCCGCTCGCGGCGGAACCGGCCCGGGCGGCGGCGCAACCGGCGGCGCAGCTGGTGGGACAGCAGCGGCGGCGGGGGCGGCTCCTGCGGGGGCGGGAGCTCGTGCGGCTCCTCGTCCTGCGGGGGCGGCGGATGCGGGGGCGGCGGCGGAGGCGACTGACACGGGGCAGTCGATCCGTCTTCGTGAAGGTGCCCGATGCGGCCAACGGCCGCCGGGCACCTTTCTGTTGAGTCGGATGAGTCGTCTTGTGGGACCTGGCGATCGATTCCGATTGAACAGTTGAACCGTGGGGCCCCCTAGGGGATGGAAACCACGTCAAGTTGGGTAAAAACGCTGTGAGCTTCCCGCCCTTCATGATTCCCTCGCTGTTGAGAACATCCAGCCCTCGGACCGTGTGTGGACCCGAGACGGCGATCCCCCACTCCCGTGGAACCTTTCTCCGGGGCGCCCCCGGCCCACCCGTCAAACCGTGTTTGCGGAGCCGACCCATGCTCACGACCCTCAAGACCTCCTACACCGACACGCGCGCGGCCGACCTGGCCTGGGCCCTGGGGCGCGAGCCGCTGCCCGCCCTCGCCGTGCTCGATCTCGAACTGACCGGAGCCAAGCTTCAGTTGCGCCTCCTGGGCGCCTCTCACCAGGTGTTGCTGGAGGAGGAGCAGGGCACCTGCTCCGAGACCGTCGCCTGCATGCCGGGCAGCAGCACGCCGCTGCCGCTGGGCGTCTCCAAGCGAGTGGGGGAGTGGGAGTACGAGTTCGCGGCGCGCGTCGAGACGCTCAACCAGGGCTCGTTCGCGGGCCGCGCGCAAGAGCTGCTCGCCCTGGTCGCCGACCACCCGAACGGCCTGGCCGGAACGTTTCCGGGCTCGCCGCACGCCTTCACCGCGATGCTGGCCCATCGCGAGGAGGGCCAGGTGCGGTGGCGCACCTGGCACGCCTACCCACAGGAGGGGCAGTTGGTGGTGACCCGGACCCGGATCGGCGCCCGGTTGCCCGTCGTCCTGTAGTGCGGCGGGGCCGCCCATTGCACTCGTGTGGGTGACAGGTGGCCATGCATACGTGACGTAGCGTTACGAACATGATCGACCCGCCCGTGTCCCTGTCGCCCAAACCCGCGGTGCGGCTGCCCGAGCGCACGGTGCGGCAGCAGCCCTCGCCGCCGGTGCGGCCGGGGGCGGTGCGGTATCAGGTCCTCGCGGTCGTCTTCGTCTGCGCCGCCTGTGGGCTGGTGTACGAGCTCGAACTCGTCGCGCTCGCCTCGTACTTGATCGGCGACTCGGTCACCCAGGCGTCCGTCGTGCTCTCCGTCATGGTCTTCGCCATGGGCGTCGGCTCGCTCCTCGCCAAGCGCCTGCGCTGCCGCGCGGCCGTCGGCTTCGGCCTGGTCGAGGCGGGCCTCGCCCTGATCGGCGGCTGCTCGGCGCTCGTCCTGTACGCGGCCTTCGCCTGGCTCGGCGAGGCGCGGTACGTGCTGGTGGCGTTCTCGCTGGCGATCGGGGTGCTGATCGGTGCGGAGATCCCGCTGTTGATGGCGCTGATCCAGCGGGCGGCGGACGGGGGCGGACGGGGCGGGCCGAGCGGCCCCGGCAGTTGGGGAGGGTCGAGCGGCCCCGGCGGCTTGGGCGGATGGGTCCGGCCCGGTGGGCCGGGCGGTCCTGGTGGGCCCGGCGCGCGGGTGCGGGGGGTGCGGCGGCGGGACGGTGGGGGGTCGGACGATCCTGCCGGGACCGTCGCGGATCTGTTCGCCGCCGACTACGTGGGAGCGCTGGTCGGTGGGCTGGCCTTTCCCTTCCTCCTGCTGCCCTGGCTCGGGCAGCTCACCGGCGCGCTGGTGACCGGCGCGGTCAACGCGGTGGCCGGCGGCGCGCTGGTGCTCTGGCTGTTCCGGCGCGACCTGACGCCCCGTACCCGCGCGGCGCTGGTCGCGGTGAACGTGGCCGTGCTGGCCGTCCTGGCCACCGCGACCGTCCTCGTCGACGACTTCGAACGGGCCGCGCGGCAGGCCGTGTACGGCGACAGCGTGCGCGTCGCCGTCCACACGGACCTCCAGGAGGTCGTGGTCACCGGCTCGCGCGGGGGGCCGGCGGCGCTGTTCGTGGACGGCCGGCTCCGGGTCGGCGGCGGCGGCGAGCACCTGTACCACGAGGCGCTCGTCCACCCGGCGATGAACGGCCCCCGGTCCCGCGTCCTGATCCTCGGCGGCGGCGACGGGCTCGCCGCCCGCGAGGTGCTGCGCTACCCCGGCGTCGCCTCGGTGACCGTCGTGGAGCTCGATCCCGGCGTCGTCCGCCTGGCCAGGACCCACCCCGACCTCACCGCACTCAACGGCGACGCGTTCCAGGACCCGCGGGTGCGGGTGGCGTACGCGGACTCGTTCCGCTGGCTGCGCGGCGAGGCTGCGCGGGCCGCGGGACGGTACGACGTCGTCGTCTCCGACCTCCCCGACCCCGGGATCACCGCGAGCACCAAGCTGTACTCGGAGGAGTTCTACGGGCTCGCGGCCCGGGTCCTCGCCCCGCGGGGGCGGCTGGTCGTGCACGCCGGCTCGGCGGCGGAGCGCCCGAGCACGTACTGGACCGTCGAGACGACGCTCCGCTCGGCGGGCTTCGCGACCCGCCCCTACGGCGCGTGCGGCGGCAGCCCCGAGACCGCCGACCACGCCGCGGGACCCGACCGCACCGCCCGTACGGACGCCGCCCCGCACGACTTCGGCTTCGTCCTCGCCGCCGCCGCGGGGTCCCCCGCGCTCGGCCTCCCGCCCGACGCACCGCACCTGCGCTCGCTGACCGCAGGAGCCCTCGCCTCCGGCGCCCGTCGCGTCGAGCGCACCCGAGGCCCGCGCGGCCTGCCGGCGTCGACGCTGGTGCACCCGCGGTACGGGGGATAGCGGGGGGTACGCGGCCGGACGCGGCGCGCAAAGCGCAGACGGGGGCGGGCGGGCTGAGTAGGCTCGGCTTTCATGGAGCATGAGGTGTTCGTTCCGGTCACGCCCGAACTGCTCCGCCAGACGCTGGCGGACCCGGCACGGGTGGCGCGCTGCGTACCCGGGCTCCAGCAGGACGCCGACGCGGACGCCGGTCCGCTCGCCGGCCGGCTGCGGGTCCGCGTGGGCGGCCACACCATCACGTACCGAGGCGCACTGCGCCTCGCCGGGGGCGACGACGCCTGGACGGTCGAGGGCGGGGGCACGGAGGCGCGCGGCTCGGGCGCGGTGAAGCTCGCGCTGACGCTCCGGCTCACCGGGACGGCCGAGGGCGCCACGCTCTCGTTCACCGGCACGGCCGGCGCCGAGGGCCGCCTCGCCGACCTGCCCCCCGACACCGTCGAAGCAGCGGCCCGCCGCCTCCTCGACCGCTTCGCGACGTCGCTGTCGGATGAGGCGACGCGGGCGGAGGAGGCCGCCGACTCCGGGGCGCCCGCGTCCGACGCCGCCGCGTCCGACGCCGCCGCGTCCGAAGTCCCCGCGTCCGACGCCGCCGCCTCCGACGCTGTCGAGGACGATGACGACGGCGTCGACGACGGGGCCGAGGAGGTCGGGGCCTCCGCGGGGGAGTTCCCGCCTGCCGGTGTCTTCGACGTGCCCGTGCCGGCCTCGTCGCTCGATCCGGAGATCGGGGACGACCTCGGGGTCGAGTTCCCCGGCGGGCCTCCCGCCGAGGCCGCGCATGCGCGGCGGACCATGATCGGGCGCAGTGCGGAGGAGGTCGACCACGCGCCGCCGCGCGGGCGGTACGCCCCCGTGCCCGCGCCCGAGGCCGCTCGGGCCGGGGCCGCGCTGCGCTGGGTCGCCCCGGCCGCCGCGCTCGCGCTCGCCTCCGCGGTCGTGGTCGGACGTGCCCTGCGCCGCCGTCGCTGACACCGCCTAAGGTCGGGTCCGTGAGCATGCAGACGCGACTGACGGCGGGCGACGCCGAGTTGACCATCGACCCCGAGAACGGCTGCCGCATCGCCGGCCTCCGCATCGGCGGCACGGAGCTCCTGCGCCAGGGCGAGCGGTACGGCAGCTTCCCGATGGCCCCGTGGTGCGGGCGGGTCGGGTACGGCGAGTTCCGCAACGGCGCCGAGAAGCACCAGTTGCCGCTGAACGCCCCGCCGCACGCCATCCACGGCACCGTCCGCGACGGCGCCTGGCGGCGGGTCTCGGCCGACGAGCGCACCGCGGCCTTCACGTACGACCTGGTCGCCCCCTGGCCGTACGCCGCCCGGGTCACCCAGACCTTCGAGCTCGCCGAGGACGCGCTGACCCTGCGGATGGGCGTCGAGACGTTCGCCGACTCCTTCCCGGCGCAGGCCGGCTGGCACCCCTGGTTCAACCGGGTCCTCGACGGCGCCGACGGCCCGTCCGCCCCCGTGCGCCTCGACTTCACCGCCGACTGGCAGGAGGAGCGCGGCGAGGACCACCTGCCCACCGGCCGCCGGATCGCCCCCCTCCCCGGCCCGTGGGACGACTGCTTCGGCATGCCCGGCGGCGTGGACGTGACCCTGACCTGGCCGGAGCGGCTGGAGGTCAAGGTCACCAGCCGCGCCGAGTGGGTGGTGATCTACGACGAGCAGGACGCCGCGGTCTGCGTCGAGCCGCAGTCCGGCCCGCCCAACGGGCTCAACACCCACCCCCGCCTCGTCACCCCCATCGATCCGCTGGAGATCGAGGCGACCATCGCCTGGCGACGGCTCTAGGCGGGGCGCGCCGGGGCCGGGCCTTAAGCTCGTGAGCATGACTGACGTACGCGCTGAGCTGCTCCAGCAGATCAAGGACAAGGCCGTGGTGCACGGCAAGGTGACCCTCTCCTCGGGTCTGGAAGCCGACTACTACGTGGACCTGCGCCGGATCACGCTGGACGGCGCCGCCTCGCCGCTGGTCGGTCAGGTCATGCTGGACCTGACCGACGAGCTGGACTTCGACGCGGTGGGCGGCCTGACCCTCGGCGCCGACCCGGTCGCCACCTCGATGCTGCACGCGGCCGCCGCCCAGGGCCGCCGCCTGGACGCCTTCGTGGTCCGCAAGGCCGCCAAGGCGCACGGCATGCAGCGCCAGGTCGAGGGCCCGGACATCAAGGGCCGCCGCGTCCTGGTCGTCGAGGACACCTCCACCACCGGCGGCTCGCCGCTGACCGCCGTCGAGGCCGCCCGCGCGGCGGGCGCCGAGGTCGTGGCCGTGGCCACGATCGTCGACCGCGCCACCGGCGCCGGCGAGAAGATCAGCGGCACGGCCGGGGTGCCGTACCTGTACGCCTACGCGCTCGACGAGCTGGGTCTTAGCTGATCAAGAGGGTGACCTGCGGTTTTCGGCCAGGGCGGAGCGTTTCACGTGAAACGCTCCGCCCTGACCTGTAAGGGGAGGTCAAGAGTCTGGAAAGATGGCCCCCGACGATGACGTCGCCCCCAGGTCAGGGCTAAGCACCACACATCCCCGCACATCACAAGGAGCGGACGAATGCCCATCGCAACCCCCGAGGTCTACAACGAGATGCTCGACCGGGCGAAGGCAGGCAAGTTCGCCTACCCGGCCATCAATGTCACCTCGTCCCAGACCCTGCACGCTGCGCTGCGCGGTTTCGCGGAGGCCGAGAGCGACGGCATCATCCAGATCTCGACCGGTGGCGCCGAGTTCCTGGGCGGCCAGCACAACAAGGACATGGTCACGGGCGCCGTCGCCCTGGCCGAGTTCGCGCACATCGTCGCTGCGAAGTACGACATCACGGTGGCTCTGCACACCGACCACTGCCCGAAGGACAAGCTGGACGGCTACGTCCGCCCGCTGATCGACGTCTCCGCCGAGCGCGTCGCCCGTGGTGAGAACCCGCTGTTCCAGTCCCACATGTGGGACGGCTCGGCCGAGACCCTCGCCGACAACCTGGCCATCGGCCAGGAGCTGCTGGCCAAGGCCGCCGCCGCCAAGATCATCCTCGAGGTCGAGATCACCCCGACCGGCGGCGAGGAGGACGGCGTCACCCACGAGATCAACGACGAGCTGTACACCTCCGTCGACGACGCGATCCGCACCGCCGAGGCCCTGGGTCTGGGCGAGAAGGGCCGCTACCTGCTCGCCGCCTCCTTCGGCAACGTGCACGGCGTCTACAAGCCGGGCAACGTCGTGCTCCGTCCCGAGCTGCTGAAGGACCTCCAGGCGGGCGTCGCCGAGAAGTACGGCAAGGCCTCCCCGTTCGACTTCGTCTTCCACGGCGGCTCCGGCTCCACGGCCGAGGAGATCGCCACCGCGCTGGAGAACGGCGTCGTGAAGATGAACCTGGACACCGACACCCAGTACGCCTTCACGCGTCCGGTGGCGGACCACATGTTCAAGAACTACGACGGTGTCCTGAAGGTCGACGGCGAGGTCGGCAAGAAGTCCACCTACGACCCGCGGACCTGGGGCAAGCTGGCCGAGGCGAGCATGGCCAAGCGCGTCGTCGAGGCCTGCGCCGCGCTGCGCTCCACGGGCACCCGCCTGAAGTAAGCACGTCGCTCGTCACTGACGGGCCCGGCATGTCTCCGCGACGTGCCGGGCCCGTTCGCGTGCGGGAGGATGGCCGGTATGGAGATGCGGCTGCGGTCCCGCGCGGGGCGCTGGGTCGTCTTCGTGACGGTGCTCGGGTCCGGGATGGTGCTGCTGGACTCCACCGTCGTCAACGTCGCGCTGCCGCACATCGGCGAGGACCTCGACACCGACCTGGCGGCCCTCCAGTGGACCGTCAACGCCTACATGCTCACCCTCGCAGGGTTCATCCTCCTCGGCGGCGCGCTCGGCGACCGGTACGGGCGGCGGCGGGTGTTCGTCATCGGCGTGGTGTGGTTCGCCCTGGCCTCGCTGCTGTGCGGGATCGCGCCGAACGCGGAGATCCTGATCGCGGCGCGCGCACTCCAGGGCGTCGGCGGCGCGCTGCTCACCCCCGGCTCCCTGGCGATCCTCCAGGCGAGCTTCCACCCCGACGACCGGGCGCGGGCGGTCGGCCTGTGGTCCGGCTTCGGCGGGGTCGGCGCGGCGGTCGGGCCGTTCCTCGGCGGGTGGCTCGTGGACGGGCCCGGCTGGCGCTGGGTGTTCCTGCTCAACGTGCCGCTGGCCGCGATCTGCGTGCCGATCGCGCTGCGCCATGTCCCGGAGACCCGTGACGAGGACGCGTACCAGGGGCGCTTCGACATCCCCGGCGCGCTGCTCGGCGCGGTGTCGCTGGGCCTCGTCACGTACGCCTTCATCGGGGAGAGCTGGCTCGCGGGCGTCCTCGGAGTCGTGGTCGGCGGCGCGTTCGTACTCGTCGAGAAGCGCACCGCGCACCCCATGCTGCCGCTGTCGATCTTCGACTCGCGGCTGTTCACCGCGATCAACCTGGTGACCCTGTGCGTGTACGCGGCCTTCAGCGGCTTCTTCTTCCTCGCCGCGCTCCAGCTCCAGGTGGTCTCCGGGTACTCCGCGCTCGGGGCCGGCACCGCGCTGCTGCCGACGACCGTGCTGATGCTGCTGTTCTCCGCGCGGGCGGGGGAGCTGGGCGAGCGGATCGGGCCGCGCATCCCGCTGACCGTGGGCCCGCTGCTGTGCGCCGTGGGGATGCTGCTGATGCTGCGGGTCGGCGAGGACACCTCGTACGTGTGGGACGTGCTGCCCGCGCTGCTGGTGCTCGGTCTCGGCATGACTGCCTTGGTGGCCCCGCTCACCGCGACCGTGCTGTCCTCCGTGGACGTGTCCCGTGCCGGGCTGGCGAGCGGGATCAACAACGCGGCGGCCCGGGCCGCGGGCCTGCTCGCGGTGGCCGCGCTGCCGCTGCTGGTCGGGATGGGCCCGGAGGCGTACCGCTCGGCCGAGGAGTTCGGGGACAGCTTCCAGCGGGCGATGCCGATCTGCGCAGGCCTGCTTGTGGCGGGCGCGGTGCTGGCCTGGGCGACGATCCGCACGCCCGTGGCCGGCTGCCACCCCGACTGCAAGGTCCACTGCGGCGTCACCTCGCCCCCGCTGGAGCCTGGAACGCAAGACGAGCCGGGCAAGCCGGAGGCCCCGGGAAAGCCCCCGGTACCGGGCGAGGCCTGAGGCTCCCCCGGATCTGACGAGGCCGAGCCTCCCCGGTACCGGGCGAGGCCCGAGGTGCTCCTGAGGCAGACTGGCCCCATGGCCATGCACGAGAACCTGCTGGGGGGACCGCCCCCCACCCATCTGCCCGACGAACCCGAGCCGCGCGAGCTGCTCGCCGACGGGACCGCTCCGGCGGACGTCGCGGCGAAGTACCCGACGTCCTCGCTGGCGTGGGCCCAGCTCGCCGACGAGGCGTTCGAGGGCGGCCGCGTCGTCGAGTCGTACGCGTACGCCCGGACCGGCTACCACCGCGGCCTGGACGCCCTGCGCCGCAGCGGCTGGAAGGGCCACGGCCCGGTGCCGTGGGAGCACGAGCCGAATCGCGGCTTCCTGCGGGCGCTGCACGCGCTCGCTCGGGCCGCGCAGGCGATCGGCGAGCAGGGCGAGTACGAGCGCTGCTCGACCTTCCTGCGCGACTCCTCGGCGACGGCCGCCGACACCCTGAACTGACCAGGAGAGACGCATCGTTACAGGTCGGCGGCCCGGGCCAGAGCCCGGGCCGTCGGCCGTCGCGGTCGTCGGCGGGGTGTGACAGGGGCGGCCGGTACGATCGCACACACCAGCGAATGACCAACCGGCCCACGAGGCCGGCGCAGGGGGGAAGTCTGTCGTGGGGAAGCGTGGTGCCGGTTCGCGGGGACGCCGGCGTGCACAGGGGCGGCGCAGGGCCCGAAGTAGACGCCGTCCCGTCACCGGCGTGCTGCTGCTCGCCGTCGCGCTGATCGGGATGACGCTCGCGGGCGGTGCGGCCCTCGCGTACTGGAAGAGCACGCGGGACACCGGGATCTCCGCGGCCCCCGAGCCGACCCCCACGCCCACCCCGAAGCCGGTCTCCAGTCCGAGCCCGAGCCCCAGCCCGAAGCCCACCCCGAAGCCCAAGCCCAAGCCGAAGCCGAAGAAGACGACCGTGCCCCAGTCGGGCAAGGGCACCTTCACCACCGCCCAGGCCTCCGGCGAGGCGGCCGGGTCCGGCGGCACCCTGCGCCGCTACCGGGTCCAGGTCGAGGACGGCATCGACATCTCCGCCCGCGAGGCGGCCGCCGAGATCCAGGCGATCCTGGCGCACCCGCGCGGCTGGGCCGCGCACGGCCGCGGCCGCTTCCAGCTGGTCTCCGAGAACGCCGACTTCGTCATCCGCATCGCCACCCCGGACACCGCCGACCAGCTCTGCCTGGCCCAGGGCCTGAACACGCACGGCGAGCTGAACTGCGAGACCACGCAGGGCGTGGTGGTGAACCTCAAGCGCTGGATGCTCGGCTCCCCGACCTTCGCCGGGCCGCCCGCCGAGTACCGGCATCTGATCATCAACCACGAGGTCGGGCACGAGATCGGCATCCGGCAGCACATGGGCTGCCCGGGTCCGGGCAAGCTCGCGCCGGTGATGCAGCAGCAGATCAAGGGTCTGAACGGCTGTCGTTCGAACGCATATCCGTATGACGAAGACGGCACCTACATCACCGGGCCGCTCGTGTCATGATGCGCGTGGGACGCGTACGACGCAGTGCGCGCCCCGAGGGGACCGGGGCTCCATTGCCGAACGGAAGGAGCGGACCGCTACCCGGAAGTACGTATCGAGGAGACAGAAATGTCGACTATCCCCGATGTCTCCGGAGCCGGTTCGGTCGATGACCCGAACCTCGACTTCGCGGGCACCACGCCGTACGAGGACTACGTCCAGGCGGACGTCCTCACCCACCTCCAGCACCTGCGCTCCGACGATCCGGGCGAGATGGTCTTCCTGGTCACGACCCAGGTCATGGAGCTGTGGTTCACCGTGATCGTCCACGAGTGGGAGACCGCGAGCCGCGCCCTGCGCGAGGACCGGATACCCGTGGCGATGGACGCGCTCAAGCGCTCCCTGCGCGAGCTGGAGGCGCTGAACCACTCCTGGCGGCCGCTCGCACAGCTCACCCCGGGGCAGTTCAACTCCTACCGGGCCGCCCTCGGCGAGGGATCCGGCTTCCAGTCGGCGATGTACCGGCGGATGGAGTTCCTGCTCGGCGAGAAGTCCGCGTCCATGCTGGTGCCGCACCGCGGCGCGCCGCGCGTGCACGCCGAGCTGGAGAAGGCGATCCAGGAGCCGAGCCTGTACGACGAGGTGCTCAGGCTGCTCGCCCGGCGTGGGCTGCCCGTGCCGGAGGCCGTGCTCGGCCGCGATCTGGCCAAGAAGTACGAGCCCTCGCGCGAGGTCGAGGCGGTCTGGGCCGGCATCTACGCCGAGGCCGACCAGAACGGCGAGCTGGTGCGGCTCGGCGAGGTGCTGAGCGACGTGGCCGAGCTGGTCTGGCGCTGGCGCAACGACCACCTGGTCGCCACCCGGCGGGCCATGGGCTCGAAGACCGGCACCGGCGGCTCCGCGGGCGTGGCCTGGCTGGAGAAGCGGGCGCAGAAGAACGTGTTCCCGGAGCTGTGGACGGCGCGCAGCCATGTCTGAGACCTTGCGCGAGACCGCGCTGCGCCACGACTCCGAGGACCCGCTGGCCAAGCGCCGCGAGCTGTTCGCCCTCGACGACACTGTGTCCGATCATGCGGCTGACGCCGCGGGCGTCTACCTGGACGGGAACTCGCTCGGCGCGCTGCCCGCGCACGTCCCGGACCGAGTGGCGGACGTCGTCGCCCGCGAGTGGGGGCGGATGCGCATCCGCTCCTGGGACGAGTCGGGCTGGTGGACCGCCCCCGAGCGGATCGGCGACCGGATCGCCCCGCTCGTCGGCGCGGCCCCCGGGCAGATCGTCGTCGGCGACTCGACCAGCGTGAACGTCTTCAAGGCGGTCGTCGCGGCCGCCCGGCTGGCCGGGGAGGAGCGGGACGAGATCCTCGTCGACGCGACGACCTTTCCCACGGACGGGTACATCGCCGAGTCCGCGGCCCGCATGACCGGTCGCCGGATCGTGCCCGTCGCGCCGGCCGAGGTGCCGGCCGCGGTGGGCCCGCGTACGGCAGCCGCGCTGGTCAACCACGTCGACTTCCGCACCGGGCGGCTGCACGACCTGCCCGGGATCACCGCGGCCGTGCGGGCGGCCGGCGCCCTCGCGGTCTGGGACCTGTGCCACAGCGCGGGCGCGCTGCCGGTCGGCCTGGACGCGCACGGCGTCGACCTCGCGGTGGGCTGCACGTACAAGTACCTGAACGGCGGCCCGGGTTCGCCGGCGTATCTGTACGTCGCGCAGCGGCACCAGAGCGACTTCGACTCGCCGCTGCCGGGCTGGAACTCGCACGCCGACCCGTTCGGCATGACGCCCGGCTACGCGGCGGCGGACGGCGCGGTGCGCGGCCGGGTCGGCACCCCCGACATCCTGTCGATGCTGGCCCTGGAGTCGGCGCTCGACGTGTGGGACGGGGTGGCGATCGAGGACGTGCGGGCCAAGTCGCTCGCCCTGACGGACTTCTTCCTGGAGTGCGTCCGGGCGTACGTGCCGGACGGCGCGGTCGAGTCGCTCACGCCGGAGGCGCACGCCGAGCGGGGCAGCCAGGTGGCGCTGCGCTGCGAGACGGCGCCTGCCGTGATGGCCGAGCTGATCGCCCGCGGCGTGGTCGGGGATCTGCGCAGGCCGGACGTGCTGCGCTTCGGCTTCACCCCGCTGTACGTCGGCTTCGCGGACGCGGAGCGGGCGGCGCGGGTCCTTGCGGACGTCCTGGCCGAGCAGGGGACCACGGCCTGAGACGGTCGCGTGGGCTGATGATCGCTTGATCTGCGGGGGCGCTGCTTTTGGTACCGTCCCCGCAGGTCAGGCCAATTCGGCCGCGTCCCCAGGAGGTTGGAACCACCATGCCGGACCCCGCCGCGCGTGACGCCGCCGAAGAAGCGTCGGCCTTCTCCCACCCGGCCGTCGCCCCTGACGCGTCCGCCCCGTACGGCGCACACCCGGACCAGATCGTCGACTTCTACGCCCCGCGCGACGGTCGGCAGCAGGCCCCGCTCGTCGTCGCGCTGCACGGCGGCGCGTGGCGACAGCCCTACGACCGGCAGCATCTGACTCCTTTCGTGGACTTTCTCGCCCGCCGGGGCTTCGCCGTCGCCAACGTCGAGTACCGGCGCGGCAGCGGCCTCCCCCGGCAGGGCGGCGGCGCGCCGGTCGCCGGACGCTGGCCGGAGACCTTCGACGACGTGGCCGCCGCGCTGGACGCGATGCCCGACCTGGCCGCCGCGCACCTGCCGCAGGCCGATCCGCGCCGGATCGTGCTCACCGGCCATTCGGCGGGCGGCCATCTCGCGCTGTGGGGCGCGGCCCGGCACGTCCTGCCGCAGGGCTCCCCGTGGCGGCTGCCCGCCGCGCCGTCGCTGCGCGGCGTCGTCGCGCTCGCCCCGATCGCGCACTTCGCGCGGGCCGTGGAACTCGACGTGTGCGGCGGGGCGGTGACCCAGCTCCTGGGCGGCCGGGCGGAGTCGGCGGAGCGGATGCCGTACGCGGACCCGGCCGCGCTGCTGCCGACCGGGATCGCCACGACCGTCGTGCAGGGACGCGAGGACATCGTGGTCCCGGCCGAGGTCACGGACGCCTACGTGGAGGCGGCGGCGAAGGCGGGCGAGACGGTCGGCCTGACGCTGCTTGAGGACGTCGGCCACTTCCCGCTGATCGATCCGGCGGCGGACGCGTGCGCGGTCGTCGCCGAGGAGATCGCCCAACTCGCGTGGTGACCCCACTCGCCAGGTGACCCAACTCGCCTGGTGACGCCCGGATGTGACCCGGGGTCGTACGCCGGCCCTACCCGTCATACCTGAGAGCTACGCGCCAAGTGTCCCCACTGGTGTGATGCCCGCGACAAGGCCCGATTCATAGCGTCGGGGCCATGAACACGAACCGGCTCCGTCGCACGCTGCTCGCCTCGCTGGTCGTCGCCGCCGTCGCCGTCCCGGTGTCCGGCGCGGCGACCCGGGCGGCGATCCCCGCGCCCGCCGCCGTCGCGTTCGACGCGGCCGAGAAGCCCCGGGCGCGGTACGCGGC
>NZ_DATCVQ010000722.1:0-3674 GCF_036566765.1 Streptomyces sp. | reverse complement strand
CGCCGGATGGGCAGAGACGGGGTCATGGGTGTACTCCTGAGGTGTGAGGCCGTGTCTGCGCCCACCCTCGCCCCGCTCGCCGACGCGACGTCGACAGCGGACCGACACGTCTGTCGGCGCCGCGTCGGCGCGGGGCCCGGGCGGCCCCTGGACGGCCCCGCCGCGCACCGGATGCGGGACCGGTGGGTCGCCATGAGAATGGCTGCAAGCGGACGAACTAGGAGGCGGCATGAACGCTGAGTCCGAAAAGAGCACGCTCGGACCGGGTCCGACGCCCGACAAACTGCTGCACGCCGGCTCGGAGGGCGAATTCAGCGCCGAGGACATCGTCCTCGCCTCCGGCCGGGACGTCACCCCGAAGAACATCGCCTGGGCCGAGCGTCGCATGGCCGAGAGGGGCCGCGCCTCCCTGGACGAGCTCCTGCCCTGACCCCCGCGGGGCGTCGGGGGAGGGTTCCGCGACGCCCCGCGACCCCGTCGACACGCAGACCGTGCGCACCCTTCCTCTCGCACGGGGCTTCCCCATTTGTGAAACACGTTCTACCGTGGCCGCCGTCCTGCCGGACGCCGCCACGGGAGGCCCCATGCACCTCGAGTACACGCCCGACCAGAACCGGTTGCGCGCCGAGCTGCGCGCGTACTTCGCCGCGCTCGTCCCCGACGACGTGCACGCCCGGTACGCCGACCCCGCCGCCCAGAAGCGGTTCTACCGCGAGACGATCCGCCGGCTCGGCGGCGATGGCTGGCTCGGCGTCGGCTGGCCCGAGGAGTACGGCGGGCGGGGCCTCTCGCCGATGGAACAGTTCATCTTCTTCGACGAGGCCGCCCAGGCCGGCGTCCCGCTGCCGCTGATGGCCCTCAACACCGTCGGGCCGACGATCATGCAGTTCGGCACCGACGAGCAGAAGGCCTACTTCCTGCCCCGGATCCTCTCCGGGGAGATCGACTTCGCCATCGGCTACAGCGAGCCCGACGCCGGCACCGACCTGGCCGCGCTGAAGACGCGCGCAGTGCGGGAGGGCGACGAGGCCACCGGCCACTACACGGTGAACGGCCAGAAGATCTGGACGACCAACGGCGACACCGCGGACTGGGTCTGGCTCGCCGTCCGCACCGACCCGGACGCGCCCCCGCACAAGGGCATCACCATGCTCCTCGTGCCGACCTCCGACCCCGGCTACTCCTGCACCCTGATCAACACCCTGGCCTCGCACGACACCACGGCCAGCTACTACGAGAACATCCGCGTCCCCGTCTCCCGCCGGGTCGGCGAGGAGAACAAGGGCTGGCGGCTGATCACCAACCAGCTCAACCACGAACGAGTCACCCTCGCCGCGCACGGCACCATGGCCATCCGCGCCCTGCACGACGTCCAGCGCTGGGCCGCCGACACGAAGCTCGCCGACGGCGCCCGCGTCATCGACCTCCCTTGGGTCCGCGGCCGCCTCGCCCGCACCCACGCCCGGCTCGACGCCATGAAGCTCCTCAACTGGCAGATGGTCGGCGCGGTCAAGGACGGCACCCTCACCCCGCAGGACGCCTCCGCGGTCAAGGTCTACGGCTCCGAGGCCCGCCGCGACGCCTACGCCTGGCTGATGGAGGTCGTCGGCGCATCCGGCGCCCTCAAGGAGGGCTCGGCAGGCGCGGTCCTCCACGGCGAACTCGAACGCGGCTACCGCTCAGCGGTGATCTTCACCTTCGGCGGCGGCAACAACGAGATCCAGCGCGAGATCATCTCCTGGATCGGCCTCGGCATGCCACGCGTCCGCCGCTGACTCGCTGCGACTGTCAGCTGCCCGGATGCTGCCCGTACCCCTGTCCGGGGTACGGCGGCGGCGGGGCGTACTGGTGGGGGCGTGGTGCGGCCATGGCGAACCAGGCGTTCGAGCTCCGTAGGACCAACAGGACGAAGACCGCGATGTATCCGAGGACCGCGAGGGTCGTGGTCAGGTAGGCGGCCTGGTACGACCACGCGGGGTAGATCTCGGTGACGCTGGGGAACGAGTCCTTGTACTGCCCCGCGCCCATGCTCTCCTTCAGCCGCTGCGACTGCTCCCCGATCTGGCTCATGGTGGCCTGCGTGGTCGCCGTCAGGAGGCCGCGGCCCGTGGCCAGCGCGGCGAACAGCGCCGTGGCGACGAGTGCCATGACGCGTGCCCGGGGCCGGGGCAGCCGGATGGCGATCGCCAGGCCGATCAGGAGCGCCGCGACGGCCACCAGGGCCACGACCACGAGGACGGTCGGCCCAGCGGTGGTGTCCGGGAGCTCGGGGAAGGCCACGTCGATGCCGTAGGGGGCGGTCTGCTTCTCCATGGTCCGCTTGTAGTCGTCGTACCAGCTCAGGATGGCCTGGTACGTCCGGATCTCCACGACGGCGGCCACGAGGGTGACCGCCGCGACGCC
The DNA here is from genome assembly GCF_036566765.1 of Streptomyces sp. Lineage (GTDB taxonomy): Bacteria > Actinomycetota > Actinomycetes > Streptomycetales > Streptomycetaceae > Streptomyces. The sequence goes on along the minus strand of NZ_DATCVQ010000722.1, from coordinate 1,271 downwards.
CACCAGGACGGCCATGGCCGTGGTGACGGCGACTGGCCGGCGTGCGGCCTGGAGGTGCGGGAGGTAGGGCGGTGGGGGTGGGGTGCCGGGCGGGAGGGGCGGATAGCTGGGAGGCGGGGGCATGCTGGCTGGAGGCATGTCGGCCGGGGGCGGTGGCAGGGGCACGTTGGCGGGAGCCAGGGGTGGCGCGAAAGCGGGACGTACGTTCTGCCGGGCCGACCCCGCGGCCCGGAAGTACCCGTGGGAAGCCGGCAGTGCCAGCAGCGTGACCGAGGCGAGTGTCAGCAGCAGCATCCCGGCGGACACGATCCGGGTCATGTCGCCGTACCAGGGCACGGAGTCGTAGAAGCCGGCCGCGAGCAGCGCGATGTTGAAGCAGACGGCCAGCCCGCCGACCACCCAGGTCGTCACCCGGGCCCCCTGCCGTCCCCGCCCGTCGAGCAGGGACAGCAGCAGACACAGGCCGCCGAACACGATCGTGAGCACGGCGAACGCGATCAGACCGTACGCGGCCAGGTCCCCCGCCGCGCCGTCGGCGGCTTCTTCGCTCCGATGGTGGCTGAACTCGGGGATGGCGAAGAACGTGCCGACCGCGGAGACCAGGGCCAGCGCGGCCACCCCGGCGAACAGGTAGCTCGCCGCGAACACGGCGCCCGGAGGCTTCGGAGCGGCCGGCGGCACCAGTGGCGTGGGAACGCTCGTCGTGGTCACAGGCCGGCCCCCGTCGCCGAGTCGGTCCTGCGGCGCCACCACAGCGCTCCGCCCGTCACGAGCCAGGCCGCGAGCGGCACCGCCCCCAGTACGTAGAACAGCGGTTTCGACGTCGCCGGTTCGGGACTGGCGAAGGCCTCGTCCGGGGGCACGGCCGTGGTCTGACCGCCGAGCCACATGTCAGATCCCTCGTCGCTCGGCGCGTCCAGAGCGTTGTGTGCCGTGGCGGTGAGCGCGGGGTGGTCCTTGGCGAAGGCGGTCGCGCTCAGCCGGTTCTGGTTGATCCGGGTGAAGTCCACACCGCCGTCGACGTAGGTGCTCGTGTAGATGATGTTGCCCTTGGTGGTGGTGCGCTTCACCTTGAACTCGCCGTTCTTGTACGACTTGACGTAACGGTCGAAGACCTCACGGGGCGTCCACTTCTCCTTGGAGGCCCAGCGGCTGATGTCGCCCTTGCCAATGAGGTCCGAGTACGCGGTGTGCTTGGTGGTGCTGCGCTTGCGGAACCACTCGGCGGCGACTCGGCTCGCGTAGACCCGGCGCAGATCGGCGTACTCGGG
>NZ_DATCVQ010000721.1:0-3302 GCF_036566765.1 Streptomyces sp. | reverse complement strand
ATGCCGTTGCAGGCATGGGGCTGGTGCTGGGTCGCCGCCGGCCTCGTCGCCGCCAGCGCCGCGTTCCTGCCACAGGGACGCGACGCCCCGGGCTTCGTCGCCCTCGTCCTCATCGTTCTGCCGTGGATGCTCGGCTACCTCCTCAGCTGGTGGCCCCTCGGCGTCTTCCCCAGGGGGTGGATAGCGGCAGCGGTCTACGGCGCGCTCACACTCCCGGTCGTAGTAGTGGCCGGATGGCGGGAACCGCCGCGGCCCAAGAGAGCGGAGCCTCCCTATGAGTCCTGAGACTTGGGCCTCGATAGGCGTGTCGGCAGTGACCGGCGTCTGTGGCGTGTGGGCGGCCCGAGCCGCACGAAGGACCCCGCGGCAGGAGAAGCGCGACGACTTCACCACGATCAAGGACGCCCTGAACGAGCGGATCGTCAAGCTCGAGGTGGACGCCGCGAAGCAGCAGGACCAGATCACGGGGCAGGGCGCAGCGATCAGCTGGCTTGTGACTGACCGGCACAGCCTCGTCGGCTACATCCGCAAGGCGGGACTCGAGCCGCCGGCGCCCCGCCCCATTCCGGTGCGGGCCCGGCCGTACCTCGACCACATCGACGTGTGACGACGCGAGGTCTGTGACCCGGTCGGGCGACGTTCTGGTCACGACGGCCCCGCGGCTGCCGGCTGCGCTGCATGATGCACCCCAACATCACGCCCTTGGGGGATCCATGCACAGACGCCCAATCGCAGCCGCCGCCCTGCTGCTCACCGCACTCACCGCCTGCTCCGGCCCCGGTGACGATCCCAAGCCGGCCCCGACGGTCACCGTCACCGCGTCTCCGTCACTGTCGAGGGAAGAAGCGGTGAAGGGGTGCGTGGACGCTGTCGTCGAGCGGGCGCTCGCAGAGACCGGCGAGGTGCCGTCGGAACCACGGCCCGCGGGCTGCGAGTCTCTGACGGAGAGCGAGTACCTCGACGCGTACATGGACGGTCTGAGCGAGGCGAACCGCCGAGGGCTCGAGAGCCGCGGCTGAGGCTTGCTCCGTGCCCCGCTGCCTTCGGGCGGCGGGGCATTCTGCTGCGCTAGGGCTGTTCATCAATCGGTCGGAACGTGAACCTGAACGCGGACCGGTCCGAACTCCCGATTCCACAGGTCGAGTTGTTCAGAAACTCGTTCATCTATCTGGTAGTGTTCAGGAAGGTAGTCACTACGTTTCCTGAACAGAAGGGGAGTTGGATGGCACTAGTCGGCCTCGTCCGAGTCAGCACCGACAAGCAGAACACCCAGCGACAGCACGACGCCCTCGGGCCGATCTGCATCAAGGTCTTCGAAGAGAAGATGAGCGGCAAGCTCCGAGCCGACGAGCGCCCCGGCCTCCTCGCCGCCATCGAGTACGTGCGCGAGGGCGACATGCTCTGCGTCCAGGAGGTCGACCGCCTCGGCCGCAACCTCCTCGAAGGGCTCATCGTCCTGAACGACCTCTTCGAACGGGGCGTCGCCGTCAAGGTGCTGGAAGGCATCGCGGCCGGCGAGCACAGGGAGAGGTCCCTCATTCTCGACCTGGCCCTCGCCCTCGCCGAGGACCGGCGCCGGGACATCGTGAAGAAGACGAAGGATGGGCTGGAGGCGGCACGCAAGCGTGGCCGCGTCGGCGGCCGGAAGCCCGTCATGACCGAAGCGCTGACGATCCAAGCCGCAGCCCTGCGGGAGAAGGGCTTCACCATCCGGCAGATCCAGCCCCACCTGCGCATCGCCGAAGGCAAGAACAAGGGCAAGAACCCCAGCATCGGCGCCATCTCCCAAGCCCTCCGCGAGCACGAGGCCGACAGGCAGGTGACTCAGTGACTGCCGATCCGGTCTGCTGGTACTGGCCCGCCGAACTCCCTTCGGACAGCGCAGCGTCCCAGAAGTTCATGGCGAAGATGGAGCGCAATGGGTGCACTCCCGAGCAGGCGCAGATCCTTTGGGCTATGGAACGCGCCGCAGACGCTCGCATCGGCGGCGACGGCACCGTAGTTCTCGCGGCGTGGCAGGACGGGCGCTGCGCGATCTGTGGCAAGGTCAGGGACTTGGTCTGTGACCACGACCACCGCACAGGCCTGGTCCGAGGTTGGCTCTGCCAGTCCTGCAACACAGCCGAGGGGACTCACCACGAACCTGGCACCATCTTCGAGCGGTACAGGCATCGTCCACCCGCGGCAATCCTTGGCCTTGCAATCCCGTACCTCGACCCGGTCACCGGGCGGGAAGCTGAGGCGCAGACCCGCGAAGCCGACAAGTGGACCGACGCCGCCAGCGAGGACATCGGACTGTGAGTAGAGACCACGCCGAGCGCTGGCGTACCGCCCGTTGCCGGGTCCGGGGAGAGACCCCGGCTTGACCCCCTTCACGGGGAGAACACTCGGGGAGTGAGGGCAGGGGGCCGGAGTGGTACCCCGGCACTACACCCCGACTGTCAGCGCCGCCTGAGACACTGGGCGGGTCACATCAGTTGATTGCTGAGGACACTGCTACCCGGACCCGCCTGTCGGCCCTACGGGGACAGCGACCGACAGGCGGGACGGAACCCGGAGGACCCGTGGACGTACAGGGCGCACTGCAACTGCTCAAGGCCGAGCCGTCACTGCTGCCCGCTGCTCCCGGAATCGTGGACGGCGAGGACATCGAACGCCGCCGCCAGAGCGAGGCGCACACATGCCTCTACTGCGGCCAGCCCGCAACCACCGCACTCGTTGCCGCCATTCCGGAAGCAGGGAACCGCTGGCTCGACCTCTGCTGGGAACACTTCGCCCTGGTCCGCCAGTACGCCTAACCTGTCGGGATCCTACGCCGCTAGCTGCTGCTGCTCCTGCTCGGCGCGCATCGCCGCAGCCCACTCCACCAGCAGCCGCTGATACGCCTTCCGGCACGTCGGCTCGACCGCACCCGGCGGCCACAGCGCACGGATCTCACGGTTGATCTGCTCTGGCGTCCGCCCCACCCCAGTCATGAGGCAAGGCTACGGGGAAGGAGTGTCAGCCGGCCGGTCCGCGACGAAGCTGCCGAGGCCGGGCTCCGTGTAGATGAGGCCTTCCTCGCGTAGCGCCCGGTGGACCTTCTGCCCGGTGGCCGTCGCGATTCCGAACTCCGCCTGCAACTGGAGCACGCTCGGTACCCGAGACCGCGGCGGGTAGGCTCCGTCGGCGATCCGCTGCCGGACCACCTCGGCTACCTGCCGCCATCGTGGCTGGTCAGGGGCAAACTCGATCATGCCTGCCACGCTGACACGCCACACCACATCAGGCGAGATATGGCATACCTAGCATGCTGTAGCACG
>NZ_DATCVQ010000720.1:0-20833 GCF_036566765.1 Streptomyces sp. | reverse complement strand
GAGGCGCTGCGCGAGGACCCCTGGCAGCTGCTCACGGTGCCCGGCGTCCAGCCGGACAAGGCCGACGGCTTCGCCCGGGCGCTGCTCGGCGGGGAGGCGGGCCCCGGTGACCCGCGCCGGGCCGCCGCCCTGGTCGGCTGGCTGCTGGAGCGGGCCGCGGTCCAGGGGCACACCGCCCTGGAGCTCTCGACCGTCCGCGCCGCGCTCGCCGAGCGGGCCGTGCCGGACCCGGAGGAGGCGGTCCAGCAGGCCGTCGCCGAGGGCGCGGTGCTCGTGTTCCAGGAGGAGGACCCCGAGGAGCCGGAGGCGGAAGAGTACGAGGACGGCGACGAGGCGCCGGAGGCGGAGCCCGCGCAGGAGGCCGGCCCGCCGGTCCCCGTGCTGCTCGGCCTCGACCGGTACGCCCTCGCCGAGGAGAGCCTCGCCGACGGCCTGGCCCGGCTGGCCAAGACGGTCACCGCGGCCGAGTGGGAGGGCGGCGAGCTGGCCCGCGCCTGCGGTGCGCACGGTCTGGTGGCGCACACCGGCGGCGAGGCCGCCCGCGCCGAGCCCCTCGCGCTGGTCCGGGCCGCCCGGGAGCGCGGCCTGCGCACCGCCCTCGCGGTGCACGCCGAGAACGGCCGCGGCCGGCTGGGCGCGGAAGCGGGCGCGGTGACCGTGGCGGACCTGCTGTCCGGGGCCGCGGGTCTCGACCGTGACGAGGACGGCGCGCTCGCGCTCGACCTGCTGGCCGTCCTGGACGCCCCGCAGCTGGACGTGGAGACCGCCGCGATGCTGGTGGAGGCGCTGCCCGACGGCTGCCGGCTGCTCCTGAGCGGCGACCCGGGCGTGCTCGGCTCGGCCGGGGCGGGCCGGGTCTTCGGCGATGTGCTGGCGGCCCGGGTCTGCCCGCAGGTCGCCTCCCGCACGCCCGACCCGGGCCCGCTCGGCGAGCTCGTCTCCGGGATCGGCGTCGGCGAGCTCACGCAGGTCGAGGCCCCCGGCAAGGAGGTCGTGATCGTCCCGGTGCGGGACGCGGGCGAGGCCGTGCACCGTACCGTCCAGCTGGTCGCGGACTCGGTGCCGCGAGCCATCGGCGTCCCCGCCGAGCAGACCCAGGTGATCACGGTCGGGCACGGCGGCTCGGCCGGCACCCGCGCGCTGAACGCCGCGCTCAAGCAGCGGCTCAACCCGGGCCCCGGCCGCTTCGGCGGCTTCGACCCCGGCGACCGCGTGGCCCACTCCCCCGCGCCCGGGCGGACGGTGACCGGCACGGTGGTCTCGGCCGACGCCGAGGGCGTGCACCTGGACTGCGACGGCGAGAAGGTCCTCGTACCGAAGGACCGGGTGGAGTCGGCGGTGCGGCACGGCTGGGCGCTGACCGCGCACCAGGCGGCCGGGATGCGCTGGCCGGCGGTGGTCGCGGTACTGCCGGGCGACGCGGCGCAGGGGCTCAGTCGGGCCTGGGTGTACACCGCGTTCAGCCGGGCCGAGCGGCATCTCTCGGTCGTGCACGGCGTGGACCAGGCGCTGCCGCGCGCGGTCGCGGAGGGCCTGACCCCTCCCCGTACGACCCGGCTGCGGCCGCTCCTGGAGGCGCTGCTCGCCGCTCCCGAGGAGGAGTAGCCCGCGGCCGGGCGAAGGCGGCGGACACAACGAAGAGGGGCGGGACACCGGGTGTCCCGCCCCTCCTCCGTCGTCCGCGTGCCCGGGCGGTCAGTCCCGTTCGGGGTTCTCGTCCGGCAGCTCGTCGTCGAAGACCGCGCTGACGTCGAAGCGGCACACGATCCGCTCCGGGTCGGCCTGCTCGAACGGGGCCTCCAGCCACTCCCCCGGGTCCGGCAGCTCCTCGGCGGCCGAGACCCACAGCGTGGAGTCGCCCTCCTCCAGACCGAACTCCTTGTGCCGGGAGGCGATTTCGTCCGGTTCGTACTCGCCGAACAGCACCCCGAGCGCCGCGTGGGTGCTCGCGCCGACCACCGCGGCGCTCTCGGGGCCGTCCTCGTCCGCCTCCAGGTCCGCGATCCGCTGGGCCTGGGCGAGCAGCCGCTGCGGTTCCACCACGGCGTAGTCGCGCCGGATCAGCACGCTCAGTGCATGCGGCTCCTCGGGACCGGCGTAGGGCGGCAGCGCGTCCTCGGAGCCGGGGATCTCGAAGGGGGTGACCTCGTCGTACCGGTCGTAGAGCCGCTCGTCGTAGGCCTCGGCCGCCGCGGCGAGGGCGTTGAAGGCCTCGTAGACGGCCGGGTCGTCGTCACCGGAGCGGCGCTCGACGGCCTCCAGGTGGCGGTCCAGTGCGGCTTTGACCGCCTCGGCGGCGGCGCGTACCTCGGCAGCGGTGGGCTGCGCAGCATCAGACATAGGACAGACGCTATCCGTACCGGGCCCGTGCCCGCACAATAGATGCGATGCCGGAATACGAATTTGTCGACGTGTACGTGCCGCGAGGCGTCTCCCGCAAGGAGGCGACACGGCTCCTGACCGATCATGCCGAGTACGGACACTGGGAGTTGGACCGGCTGAGTCTGCTCCGGGACGGCAGCCGCAGGGTGCGACTGCGCCGGCGCATCATCCGCCAGCTCCGCGCCACCTGGTGAGACAGAGAAGGGGCCCCGCCGTGCGGGGCCCCTCTGCGTCGTCCCGCCGTTACTGCGCGGAGGCGCGGGCGCGGCGGTAGAGGATCGCGCCGCCGAGCAGCAGCCCTGCGCCGGCCGGGAGGATCAGGCCGAGCGAACCGCCCGCACCCGTCTCCGCGAGCTCCTCGCCGCCGCCCTTCGGCGGAGTGATCGTGTGCGTACCGGGCGTGTTCGACCCGCCGGACGTCCCGGGGTTGCCGGGCTCACCCGGGTTGTTGGGGTTGCCCGGGTTGCCCGGCTCGCTCGGGTGCCCGGGGTTCCCCGGCTCACTCGGCTCGCCCGGCTCGGTCGGCTCGCCCGGGTGTCCCGGGGTGGACGGCTCGACGCCGTTGGCACACTCGTTGCCGTACGTGGCGTTGCCCGCCCCGATCACGGTGACGCTGTTCCCGCAGGCGTTCACGGGCACGTCGATCGGCGCCTGGACATTGTTGCCGGACCCCACGCCCGGGGAGTTGCTGGTGTGGCCGCCCGCGGACGAGCCGCTACCGCCGCCGCCCGGCTTCGAGCCCGGCGTGGAGACGTTGGCGCACTTGTTGCCGAACGCGGGGTTCAGCACGCCGACGACGTTGACGGTGTTCCCACAGGCGTTCACCGGCACGTGCACCGGCACCTGAACGGAATTGCCGGACGCGACGCCCGGGGAATTCTTCGCGCCGCCGTCCGCATTCGCGTCGGCGTGCGCGTAACCGCCGCCGAGGGCTGCGAATACCCCGCCCGCGGCCGCCACGGTGATCAGGCCCTTGCGCGTGACCTGTCGCATAGATTGTCCTGCCTTTTCGGCTTCTCGGAAATGCCTCCCGGCACGATGCCCGGAGGCGGAATGCCCACCGGCCCCGGAGTGCATGGCACGCACTCCGGGGCCGGCCCGGCTCAGACCCCCAGGGGGTCGAGACTCAACGTCAGACGTTGTAGCAGGTGTTGCCGAAGGTGGGGTTCAGCAGCCCGATCACGGAGACCGTGTTGCCGCACACGTTCACCGGGACGTGAACCGGCACCTGAACGACGTTGCCCGAGAGCACGCCGGGGGAACCGATGGCGGCACCCTGGGCACCCGCGTCGGCAACGGCCATGCCCGCGCCCGCGAGAACGAGACCGCCAGTGGCAGCCGCAGCAGCGACGACCTTCTTGATCATTATTCCTCCTTGTTGGCAATGCGGTCCCACTTGCCGCGGACCGCACCACCTGTAACGAGGAGGAGCTATTGGGGCTACGAGCCTATGAGTTCATTCACTCTTTCCGGTCAAAGCCAAACGCGTGGACGAATTCGGCCTTCGAATTTGCCCGCGACGTCGACGTCAGGACGTCGAGGTCAGAACGTCGAGGTCAGGACGCGTCGATGAAGCGGTCGAGCACGCGCACGCCGAACTTCAGCCCGTCGACCGGCACCCGCTCGTCGACGCCGTGGAACATCCCGGCGAAGTCCAGCTCCGGCGGCAGCTGGAGTGGCGCGAAGCCGAAGCAGCGGATGCCGAGGTCGTCGAAGGACTTGGCGTCGGTGCCGCCGGAGAGCATGTACGGGACCGCCCGGGCGATCGGGTCTTCGGCGCGCAGCGCGAGCTGCATGGCGTCCACCAGGTCCCCGTCGAAGCTGGTCTCCAGCGCCTTGTCGCCGTGCACGTCCTCGCGCTTCACCCGCGGGCCGAGGATCCGGTCGAGGTCGGCCAGGAACTCCTCCTCGTACCCGGGCAGGAAGCGCCCGTCGACGTGCGCGGTGGCCTGCCCCGGGATCACGTTCACCTTGTAGCCGGCGCCGAGCATGGTGGGGGCGGCGGAGTTGCGCAGGGTGGCGCCGACCATCTTGGCGATGCCGCCGAGCTTGGCGAGGGTGGCGTCCATGTCCTCGGGGTCGAGCGGGGTGCCGAGCGCGTCCGAGAGCTCGTCCAGGAAGGACCGCACGGTCTTGGTGACCCGCACCGGCCACGTGTGCCGGCCGAGCCGGCCGACCGCCTCGCAGAGCTCGGTGATCGCGTTGTCGTTGTTGGTCATCGAGCCGTGCCCGGCGGTGCCCTCGACGGTGAGGCGCATCCAGTGCATGCCCTTCTGCGCCGTCTCGACCAGGTAGAGCCGCAGGTTCTCGTTCACCGTGAAGGAGAAGCCGCCGACCTCGCCGATCGCCTCCGTGACGCCCTCGAAGAGATCCGGGTGCTTGTCGACGAGGTGCCGGGCGCCGTAGGTGCCGCCCGCCTCCTCGTCGGCGAGGAAGGCCAGCACGATGTCGCGCGGGGGCTTGCGGCCGCTGCGCAGCCGGTCGCGTACGACCGCGAGGGTCATCGCGTCCATGTCCTTCATGTCGACCGCGCCCCGCCCCCAGACGCAGCCGTCGGCGACCTCGCCGGAGAAGGGGTGGTGGGTCCAGTCGGCCGCGTCGGCCGGGACGACGTCGGTGTGGCCGTGGATCAGCAGGGCCGGCCGGGACGGGTCCTCACCCTCGATCCGGGCGATCGTGGAGGCGCGCCCCTTGTGCGACTCGATGATCTTCGGCTCGAGGCCGACCTCGGCGAGCTTCTCGGCCACGTACTCGGCCGCCGCCCGCTCGCCCGGGCCGGAGTGGTCGCCGTAGTTGCTGGTGTCGATGCGGATGAGGTCCCGACAGAGGTCGACGACCTCGTCCTCGCCCGTGACGCCTCGGGTCGTGTTCGACTCGCTCACGCTGCTTCCTCCCACTTCACTGCCCCATCACTGCCGCTGGTCCCCCACATCCTCCCGCGCCCGCCCCCACCCCCCAAGAGCGACCCCGGCCTGAACAGGGGTGGTGATCGACCCTCCCGAATGTTTGCTATGGTTTTCCACGTCGGAACGGCCCAGGCCGCAACGACAGACACCTTGTCCGGGTGGCGGAATGGCAGACGCGCTAGCTTGAGGTGCTAGTGCCCTTTATCGGGCGTGGGGGTTCAAGTCCCCCCTCGGACACCAGCGAAGGGCCCCACATTACTGTGGGGCCCTTCTTCGTACGACGACGCACAACAGGTACTGCGGGGGCTTTACGTGACGCTGCTGACCCAGTCGGCCCGGACCGCCACGGCGGGCCAGACCCTCGGCGGCCAGCTGCCGTCACTGACCGGAATGCGATGGTTCGCCGCGCTCGTGGTCTTCCTGTACCACGTGCACAAGTTCGGGTATTTCGGCGAGGGCGAGGCCCTGGTCGGCTGGGCCTTCGCCGCCGGCAACGTCGGGGTCTCCTTCTTCTTCGTCCTGTCCGGCTTCGTGCTCGCCTGGTCGGCACGGCCCGGCGACCGCGTGCTGATGTTCTGGCGCCGCCGGCTGGCCAGGATCTATCCCCTGCATCTGGTCACCGCGGCGATCGCCGTCGTCCTGGCGCTCACGCTGATACCCGAGCTGCGCCCGGGGCGCTGGGAGGCGGCGGCCAACCTGCTGCTCGTGAGCACCTGGAGGGTGGAGTGGTGGCAGGCGCTGAACCCGGTGAGCTGGTCGCTGGCGTGCGAGGCGTTCTTCTACGCCCTGTTCCCCGCGCTGTACGCCGGGGTGCGCCGGCTCGGTCCTCGCGGGCTGTGGGCCGTACTGGCGCTGGCGGGCGCCGCCGTACTGGTCATTCCGTGGGTGAAGCTGCACTTCGGCTTCGACTGGGTCCTGCTGTCCTTCCCGGCGGCCCGCCTGCCGGAGTTCTGCCTCGGCGTCGTGGCGTGCCGCCTGGTCCAGCTCGGCCGGTGGCGGGGCCCGGGGCTTGAGGCGTCCGTCGCGCTCACCGTGATCGGGTACTTCCTCACGTACCAGGTCGCCAGTCCGTACCGCTTCGCGGCCTGCACGGTGATCGGCCTGGTGTGTCTCATCAGCGCGGCCGCCCTGAGCGATGTGCGGGGCACGCCGTCGTTGTGGCGCCGCCCGACGCTGGTCCGCCTCGGCGAGTGGTCCTTCGCCTTCTACATGATCCACATCCTGGTGATGCAGACTTGTGAGGTGTTCCTCGGCGTACATCCCAAGCTTTCGGCCGCGCCGGCGCTGCTTGCCACCGCGGCGGCCTTCGGTGTCTCGCTGGTGCTGGCGTGGGCCCTGTACGAGCGGGTCGAACTGCCCGGCCGGCGGCTGCTCCTCGGAAAGCGGGCCCGGCGCCGGTGAGACGCAGGACCAAGGCCCCCGCGTCCCCGCTCCCCCAGCGGAACGGGATCGATCCCGTGCGGGTGCGGCTGCCGGACGATCCCGGTGGGAGCTGGGTGACCGTGCGGGATCATCTCGTCGCGCGGTTCGGTGGGGCCATCGGGGTCGACGGGGTGGACGCGATGTTGGCGGGCGGGCGGTTCGTCGGGGGTGACGGGGGCGCCGTGGACGGGGGCGCGGCCTATGCGGCCGGAAGCCATCTCTGGTTCCACCGGGACTTTCCCGTCGAGGAGCGGGTGCCCTTCGAGATCGGTGTCGTGCATCGCGATGAGCGGATCGTCGTCGTCGACAAGCCGCATTTTCTGGCGACCATGCCTCGGGGGCGGCATGTCACCGAGACCGCGCTCGCGCGGCTTCGGCGGGAGCTGGGGCTGGCGGAGTTGCAGCCCGCGCATCGGCTCGATCGGCTGACCGCGGGGCTGGTGCTGTTCGTGGTGCGGGCGGAGGACCGGGGGGCGTATCAGACGCTGTTCCGGGACCGGCTGGTGCGCAAGGAGTACGAGGCGGTGGCCGCGTACGAACCGGGGCTCGCGCTGCCGGTGACCGTGCGGAGCCGGATCGTGAAGGAGCGCGGGGTGCTCGCGGCCCAGGAGGAGCCGGGCGAGCCCAACAGCGAGAGCCGCATCGAGCTGTTCGAGCGGCTGGACGGCGGGCTCGCCCGGTACCGGCTGACGCCGGTGACCGGGCGCACCCACCAGCTGCGGGTGCACATGAACGCGCTGGGGATCCCGATCCTGGACGACCCGGTCTACCCGGTGGTCCGTCCGGACGGGCCGGAGGACTTCGCGCGTCCGCTGCGACTTCTGGCACGGACGCTGGAGTTCCCCGACCCGATCACGGGCGACGTCAGGACGTTCGAGAGCCGGCTGCGGCTCAGTGGCCGCGGCTGATCCACTCCTCGAGGTGCGGGGCTTCGGCGCCGATCGTGGTGGTGTCGCCGTGGCCGGTGCGGACGACCGTCTCCGGCGGCAGGGTGAGCAGCTTCCCGCGGATCGAGTCGATGATCGTGGGGAAGTGGGAGAAGGACCGGCCCGTCGCGCCCGGGCCGCCCTGGAAGAGGGTGTCGCCGGAGAAGACGGTGCCGAGGTCGGGGGCGTAGAGGCAGACCGCGCCGGGGGCGTGACCAGGGGTGTGCAGGACCTTGAGGTCCGTGCCGGCGATGGTCAGGACCTGGCCGTCGGCGAGATCGCCGTCCGGGCTGTGGTCGGGGTGGGTCCGCTTCCACAGCGGCTGGTCGTCGGGGTGCAGCAGAATCCGTGCGCCGGTGGCGGCGGCGAGGGCCGGGGCCGCGTCGATGTGGTCGTCGTGCGCGTGGGTGCAGACGATCGCGCGCAGGGCGCGGCCGTCGAGCGCGGCGAGGATCGCGTCGGCGTCGTGGGCGGCGTCGACGACGATCGCCTCCGTGTCGTCGCCGACGATCCACACGTTGTTGTCCACCTCCCAGGTGCCGCCGTCGAGCGAGAACGTGCCGGAGGTGACCAGGCGGTCGATGCGGGCGGCCATCAGAAGACCACCACCGAGCGGAGCACGTCGCCCTCGTGCATGCGGGCGAAGGCCTTCTCGACCTCGCCGAGGCCGATGGTCTCGGTGACGAAGGCGGCCAGGTCGATGCGGCCTTGCTGGTGCAGGTCGATCAGCATCGGGAAGTCGCGGGACGGCAGGCAGTCGCCGTACCAGGAGGACTTGAGCGCTCCGCCCCGGCCGAAGACGTCGAGCAGCGGGAGTTCGAGCTGCATCTCGGGGGTGGGGACGCCCACGAGGACGACGGTGCCCGCGAGGTCGCGGGCGTAGAAGGCCTGCTTGTACGTCTCGGGGCGGCCGACGGCCTCGATGACGACGTCGGCGCCGAAGCCGCCGGTGAGCTCCCGGATCGCCTCGACGGGGTCGGTGGAGCGGGAGTTGACGGTGTGGGTGGCGCCCATGGTGCGGGCGGTCTCCAGCTTGCGGTCGTCGATGTCGACGGCGATGATCCGGGCCGCGCCGGCGAGCCGGGCGCCGACGATCGCCGCGTCGCCGACGCCGCCGCATCCGATGACGGCGACGGTGTCGCCGCGGCTCACGTTCCCGGTGTTGATCGCCGCGCCGATGCCGGCCATCACGCCGCAGCCGAGCAGCCCGGCGACGGCCGGGGCGACGGCGGGGTCGACCTTGGTGCACTGGCCGGCGGCGACCAGGGTCTTCTCGGCGAACGCGCCGATGCCGAGGGCCGGCGAGAGCTCCGTGCCGTCGAGCAGCGTCATCTTCTGCCGCGCGTTGTGGGTGTCGAAGCAGTACCACGGGCGGCCGCGCAGGCACGCCCGGCAGGCGCCGCACACCGCGCGCCAGTTGAGGATCACGAAGTCGCCGGGGGTCACGTCCGTGACACCCTCGCCGACGGACTCGACGACGCCCGCCGCCTCGTGGCCGAGGAGGAAGGGGAACTCGTCGTTGATGCCGCCCTGTTTGTAATGGAGGTCGGTGTGGCAGACACCGCACGCCTGGATCTTCACCACGGCTTCGCCGGGGCCGGGGTCGGGGATCACGATCGTCTCGACGCGTACGGGTTCGTCCCTGCCGGGGGCGATGACCCCCTGGACCTGCTGCGGCATCGTGAACTTCCCTTCCTCGGACAGGATCTTGTAAGGCTCTTGGGTACCACTGTCTCCTGACGAAGCGCGAGACCCCCGCAGGCCACGCCTGCGGGGGTCTCGCACTCCCGTGGGGGAATCCGTGAGGGGCGAACGTCAGTCCTGGTGGGTTGCGGCGGCCCGGCGGACCCGGCCGCGGACCAGGAACCAGCCGCCGACCAGCGCGGCCGCGATGAGCGGCAGGCAGTTGACGGTGGTGCGGCCGACGCCGCCGTCCATCCACATCAGGACCACGACGGCCGCCAGGAAGACGAGCGTCAGGATCTGGGTGTACGGGGCCCAGGGCATGTTGTAGCCGGGGCGGGTGAGCTTGCCCTGGTTGGCGCGGCGGTGGAACAGCAGCGAGCAGACCATGATCATCGCCCAGGTGCCGATGATGCCGATGGAGGCGAAGTTCAGGACCAGCTCGAACGCCTCACCCGGCATGACGTAGTTGAGCGCCACGCCCATGACGCCGAAGCCCGCGGTGAGCAGGATGCCGCCGTACGGGACGCCGCCCTTGTTCATGACGCCGGTGAACTTCGGCGCGGAGCCGGCCAGCGACATGGAGCGCAGGATGCGGCCGGTGGAGTACAGGCCGGAGTTCAGGCTGGAGAGCGCGGCCGTCAGGACGACGAGGTTCATCACGCCGGCGGCGCCGGGGATGCCGAGCTTGTCGAAGACGGTGACGAAGGGGCTCTGGTCGCCGGAGTAGGCGGTGTAGGGGAGGATCAGCGCGAGCAGGATGACCGAGCCGACGTAGAACACGCCGACGCGCCACATGATCGAGTTGATCGCCTTGGGCATGACCTTCTCGGGGTTCTCGGTCTCGCCGGCGGCGACGCCGCACAGCTCGACGGAGGCGTAGGCGAAGACGACGCCCTGGATCAGCAGCAGCATCGGCATGACGCCGTTGGGGAAGATGCCGCCGTTGTCGGTGATGTTGGCGAGGCCCGGGGTGTGGCCGCCGACGTCGTGCGAGGTCACGACGAGGAAGATGCCGACGAGCATGAAGACGACCAGCGCGGCGACCTTGACGATCGCGAACCAGAACTCCATCTCGCCGAAGTACTTCACGGAGATGAGGTTGGCGGCGAGCACGACCGCGAGGGCGATCAGGGCAAGGATCCACTGCGGGACGTCGCTGAACATGGCCCAGAAGTGGGCGTAGGTCGCGGCCGCGGTGATGTCGGCGACGGCGGTGGTCGACCAGTTCAGGAAGTACAGCCAGCCGGCCGTGTAGGCGCCCTTCTCGCCCATGAACTCACGGGCGTAGGAGACGAACGCGCCGGAGGAGGGACGGTAGAGCACCAGCTCGCCGAGGGCCCGCACCACGAAGAAGGCGAAGACGCCGCAGACCGCGTACGCGATGAAGAGGGAGGGGCCCGCGTTCGCCATGCGGCCGCCGGCGCCGAGGAACAGGCCGGTGCCGATCGCGCCGCCGATGGCGATCATGTTGATGTGCCGGGACTTGAGGTCCTTGCGGTATCCGGCGTCGCCGGCGTCCACGTGGGGGGAGGCCTGCGATGCCGCGGACGCCGCCGGGGTGGCGGACAGCGGGTCGGCCGCAGTGGAGATGCGGTCACTCATGGAGTTGTTCGCCTTCGTGAGGGGGGAGGTCTGTGCGGTACCCGGGCCCGGCTCGGGGAGATCGTCCCTCTGCGCGTGCGCGGCCATCGGACATGCTCGGGGCAAGCACCCCTCACTGACAGTGACCAAAGTCACTGATCGCCCATCTTTGAGCTACTTCTGAGGTTACGCAGAGGTAGTTCCGGGGCGGATTCGAGCTGACGCCCCCGTTTCCGGCCGGCTACGGAGCGAGGACGTCCAGTTCCTTGAGCGCCCCGACGGCGATCTCGCGGGTGAGCCGCTCGGCCCGCTCGGCGTCCTTCTCCCGTACGGCCTCGGCGACTTGGACGTGGAGGGTGACAGCGGCCGGGTCGGGGTCCTCGAACATCACCTGGTGGTGGGTGCGGCCGGCGAGGACCTCGGCGACGACGTCGCCGAGCCGGGCGAACATCTCGTTGCCGGAGGCGTTGAGCACGACCCGGTGGAACGCGATGTCGTGGACCAGGTACTCCTCGAGCCGGCGGCCGCGCGAGGTGGCGACCATGCCGAGGGCCTCCTCGGTGAGCTCGCGGCACTGCTCGGGGGTGGCGTGGAGGGCGGCGAGCCCGGCGGCGACGGGTTCGACGGCGGAGCGCAGCACGGTGAGCGAGCGGAGCTGGCGCGGCCGGTCGGCGCCGGCCAGCCGCCAGCGGATGACCTGGGGGTCGTACACGTTCCACGCCTCGGTCGGCAGGACGATCACGCCGACCCGGCGCCGGGACTCGACGAGGTGCATCGACTCCAGGACGCGCACGACCTCGCGGATCACGGTCCGCGAGACGTCGAAGCGCTGGGCGAGCTCATCGGTCCGCAGCACGCTCCCCGGCGGATACTCACCGGCCGTGATGGCGAGGCCCAAGGTGGCCAGAACCTGCGGATGAAGGCCCGAGGCCGGTGTCGTCATGGTGATCAGCCTACGGGCGCGCCGAGGCCGGGAACTAAAAGTATGACTTTAATGTCACAGGCTCTTGAATACGTCGTACTCAATGGGTTTCATGAGCGCGACGGAAATCTGTCGACGAAGACAGCGAAGAACGCGAGGCACCCCCATGAGCACCATCTCTCGCACGGCCCCCCGGGTCGTCGTCGTGATGGGCGTCGCCGGCACCGGCAAGACCACGATCGGTCCGCTGGTGGCCGAGGCGCTCGGCGTCCCGTACGCCGAGGGCGACGACTTCCACCCCGAGGCGAACGTGGCGAAGATGTCGGCCGGCATCCCGCTCGACGACGCGGACCGCGCTCCCTGGCTCGACGCCATCGGGCGGTGGGCGCACGACCGGCACGGGCTCGGCGGGGTGGTGAGCAGCTCCGCGCTGAAGCGGAGCTACCGGGACCGGCTGCGGGCGGCCGCGCCGGGCGTGGTGTTCCTGCATCTGACCGGTGACCGGGCGCTGATCGAGGAGCGGATGGCGGCCCGCAAGGGTCACTTCATGCCGACCGCGCTGCTCGACTCGCAGTTCGCCGCCCTGCAGCCGCTGCAGGGCGACGAGGCCGGTGTCGCCGTCGACGTCTCCGGCTCCCCCGAGGAGATCACCGGGCGGGCCGTCGGCGCGCTGCGCCGGCTCGCCGCCTGACCCCCGTCCCCACGCGCCGCGTCCGTCCCCCGCCGCGGCGCGCCGCTCCCCCCTGCCTCCCTAAGGAACCCCGTGACCAGACTCAGCGCCGAGATGCTGGCAGCGGACGCGGCCGAGCCGATCACCTCGGCCGGCAACGCCCAGCTCGGCATCGCCGTGCTCGCCGGCATCGCCGTCATCGTCCTGCTCATCACCAAGTTCAAGTTGCACGCCTTCCTGTCGCTGACCATCGGGTCGCTGGCGCTCGGCGCGTTCGCCGGGGCGCCGCTCGGGGCGACGATCGACTCGTTCACCACGGGCCTGGGCAAGACGGTGGCGAGCGTCGGCGTGCTGATCGCGCTCGGCGCGATCCTGGGCAAGCTGCTCGCCGACTCCGGCGGCGCGGACCAGATCGTCGACACGATCCTGGCCAAGGCCCGGGGACGGGCCATGCCGTGGGCGATGGTGCTGATCGCCTCGGTGATCGGCCTGCCGCTGTTCTTCGAGGTCGGCATCGTGCTGCTGATCCCGGTGGTGCTGCTGGTGGCCAAGCGCGGCAACTACTCGCTCATGCGCATCGGCATCCCGGCGCTGGCGGGTCTGTCGGTGATGCACGGCCTCATCCCGCCGCACCCCGGCCCGCTGGTCGCCATCGACGCGCTCGGCGCGAACCTGGGCGTCACGCTGGCCCTGGGCATCGTGGTCGCGATACCGACCGTGATCATCGCGGGTCCGCTGTTCTCCCGGTACGCCGCCCGCTGGGTGGACGTCCCGGTGCCCGAGAAGATGCTGAACTCTTTTGAGGGGGCCCAGCGTCCGTCCGAGGACCTGGACAAGCGCCCGGGCTTCGCCGCGACCGTCGCCACGGTGCTGCTGCCCGTCGTCCTGATGCTGGTCAAAGCGCTGGTCGACATCGTCGTGGACGACCCGGAGAACGCGGTCCAGAAGGTCACCGATGTCATCGGCTCGCCGCTGATCGCGCTGCTCGCCGCGGTGATCGTGGGCATGTTCACGCTGGGCCGCGCGGCCGGCTTCGGCAAGGACCGGATCGCCTCGACCGTCGAGAAGTCCCTCGCCCCGATCGCGGGCGTACTGCTGATCGTCGGCGCGGGCGGCGGCTTCAAGCAGACCCTGATCGACGTCGGGGTGGGCCAGATGATCCTGGACTTCTCCAAGGACTGGTCGATACCCGCCCTGCTGCTCGCCTGGCTGATCGCGGTCGCGATCCGGCTCGCGACCGGTTCCGCGACGGTGGCCACGATCTCCGCCGCCGGCCTGGCGGCCCCGCTCGCCGAGGGCATGTCGACCAGCGAGACCGCGCTGCTGGTGCTCGCGATCGGCGCCGGTTCGCTCTTCTTCAGCCATGTCAACGACGCCGGGTTCTGGCTGGTGAAGGAGTACTTCGGCATGAGCGTCGGCCAGACGCTCAAGACCTGGTCGGTGATGGAGACGATCATCTCGGTCGTCGGCATCGTCTTCGTGCTGCTGCTGTCGCTGGTGTTGTAGCGGCGCCCGGTCACGACGAGGCCCCGGAGCGCGGACGTTCGCGCTCCGGGGCCTCGTCGTGACATCAGCCCACCGCCTGCGCCGCAGCGCGGCCCGCCGCCCGGCCGGAGAAGATGCAGCCGCCGAGGAAGGTGCCCTCCAGCGAGCGGTAGCCGTGGACGCCGCCGCCGCCGAAGCCCGCCGCCTCGCCCGCGGCGTACACGCCCTCCAGGACCTCGCCGCCCTCCTTGAGCACCCGCGAGGACAGGTCCGTCTCCAGGCCGCCGAGGGACTTGCGGGTCAGGATGTTGAGCCGTACGGCGATCAGCGGGCCGGCCTTCGGGTCCAGGATCCGGTGCGGGGCGGCCGTGCGGATCAGCTTGTCGCCGAGGTACTTGCGGGCCCCGCGGATCGCCGTGACCTGGAGGTCCTTGGTGAAGGGGTTGGCGATCTCGCGGTCGCGGGCGGTGATCTCGTCACGCAGCCGCGCCTCGTCGATCAGGTCCTCGCCGGTGATCCGGTTCATGCCGCGGACGAGGGCGGAGAGGTCCCTCTCGACGACGAAGTCCGCGCCCCGGTCCATGAAGGCCTTCACCGGGCCGGGGACGTCGGCGCGGGCGCGGCCGATCACGTCGCGGACGGACTTGCCGGTGAGGTCGGGGTTCTGCTCGGAGCCGGAGAGGGCGAACTCCTTGCCGATGATCTTCTGGTCGAGCACGAACCAGGTGTGGTCGTGGCCGGTCCGCATGATGTGTTCGAGGGTGCCGAGGGTGTCGAAGCCGGGGAAGAGCGGTACGGGCAGCCGCCTGCCGGTCGCGTCGAGCCAGAGGGAGGACGGGCCGGGCAGGATGCGGATGCCGTGCTTCGCCCAGATCGGGTTCCAGTTCTCGATGCCCTCGGTGTAGTGCCACATCCGGTCGCGGTTGATGTGATGGGCGCCGACGTCCTCCGCGATGCCCAGCATCAGGCCGTCGACGTGCGCGGGCACGCCGGAGAGCATCCGGGCGGGCGGGGTGCCGAGGCGTTCCGGCCACTGCTTGCGCACCAGGTCGTGGTTGCCGCCGATGCCTCCGGAGGTGACGATCACCGCCTGGGCGCGGAGCTCGAAGGAGCCGGTGACCTCGCGGCTGCTCGCGGTGCCGCGCTCGGCGTCGGAGGGCGCCAGGACCTCGCCGCTCACGGTGTCGACCACGCCGGCCGTGCGACCGAGCGACGTCACCCGGTGCCGGAAGCGGAACGTCACGAGCCCGCGCGCGACGCCCTCGCGGACCCGCGCCTCGAAGGGGGCGACGAGGCCGGGGCCGGTGCCCCAGGTGATGTGGAAGCGGGGCACCGAGTTGCCGTGCCCGTTCGCGTCGTACCCGCCGCGCTCGGCCCACCCGACCACCGGGAAGAACCGCACCCCGCGGGAGTGCAGCCAGCTGCGCTTCTCCCCCGCCGCGAAGTCGACGTACGCCTGCGCCCAGCGGCGCGGCCAGTGGTCCTCGTCCCGGTCGAACCCTGCGGTGCCGAGCCAGTCCTGCTGGGCGAGCGCGTGGCTGTCCTTGATCCGCATCCGGCGCTGCTCGGGCGAGTCGACGAGGAACAGCCCGCCGAAGGACCAGTGCGCCTGGCCGCCGAGGGACTGTTCGGGCTCCTGGTCGAGCAGGATCACGCTCCGGCCGGCCTCGACCAGCTCCGCGGTGGCGACGAGGCCCGCCAGGCCCGCCCCGATGACGATCACATCAGCGTCGTACGACATGGACCGCATCTTGGATACAGGACTGTATCCAGTCAACCGTTCGGGCCGGAGCGCACGCCTCCCGTTTTCTAATGTCGAGCATTAGAATGGAGGGCATGGCAAGGACGTCGGGTCCCGAGACCCGGGAGAAACTGATCCGAGCGGCGGAGGAGATCTTCGCCGCTCAGGGCGTGCACGGCGGGCAGCTGCGGGACGTCGTCGCACTGGCCGGGCAGGCCAACCCCTCGGCCGTGCAATACCACTTCGGCTCCCGCGAAGGGCTCGTCGACGCGGTCATGGCCCGCCGCCAGGAGCGTACGGAGCAGGTCCTCGCGCCGCTCCTCGCGACCGCCCCCGACGAACTGCGCGAGCTGCTCGGGGCCCTGATCACCGCCGAGGCGAGCGAGCTGCGGACCGACCGGGGCCGACGCTGCCTGCGGATCTCCGCCCAGCTCAGCCACGAGTCGGGCGTCCGCACCCGCACCCCCCATCCCACGCTCGACGGCACCGTCTACTGGCGGCTGATCGAGCGGGTCGAGGCGTGCCTGTCCGGCCTGCCGGAGCCCCTGCGACTGGAGCGGCTCGACCTGGCGCTCACCGTCGTCGGCGCGGCCATGGCCGACCGGGCCCGGCAGTACCTCGACGGCACCGAACCGCTCACGAGCGAGGCGCTCTTCCTCGCCGACCTCGTCGAGACCACCACGGCGCTTCTCCGGGCCGCACAGCCGGACGCAGCGCAGGACCGAAGGGACCACGCATGAACGACCTCACCGGCAAGACCGTCCTGATCACCGGCGGGGCCCGCGGCCTGGGCGCCGAGGCCGCCCGCCAGGCCGTCGCGGCCGGCGCGAACGTCGTGATCACCGACGTGCTCGACGAGGAGGGCGAGGCGACCGCGGCCGAGCTGGGCGAGCGCGCCCGCTTCCTGCGCCACGACGTGACCTCCCAGGAGGAGTGGGCAGCGGCCGTCGCGTACGCCGTCGCCGAGTTCGGCGGCCTGCACGGCCTGGTGAACAACGCCGGCATATCGACCGGCGCCTTCCTGGAGACCGAGTCGGTCGAGCACTTCCGCAAGGTCCTCGACATCAACCTGACCGGCGTCTTCATCGGCATGAAGGCCGCGATCCCGGCGATGAAGGAGGCCGGCGGCGGCTCGATCGTCAACATCTCCTCGGCCGCCGGCCTGATGGGCCTGGCGCTGACCGCCGGTTACGGGGCGTCCAAGTGGGGCGTCCGCGGGCTGACGAAGATCGGGGCGGTGGAGCTCGGCACGGCGAAGATCCGCGTCAACTCCGTCCACCCGGGCATGACGTACACCCCGATGACCGCCTCCGTCGGCATCGAGCGGGGCGAGGGCAGGTACCCGAACACCCCGATGGGCCGGGTCGGCGAGGCCGACGAGATCGCGGGCGCGGTGGTCTTCCTGCTGTCCGACGCGGCCTCGTACGTGACGGGCGCGGAGCTGGCGGTGGACGGCGGCTGGACGACCGGTCCGACGGTGAAGTACGTGATGGGTCAGTGAGTCGCCCGGTGGGCCGGTGAGTGTCGTACCCCGGTGATTTCATGGGGACATGAGCGCTGCCGATGAGGTACTCGACGTCGTCGACGAACACGACCGGGTGATCGGGCAGGCTCCGCGCGGCGAGGTGTACGCGCGGGGCCTGATCCATCGCTGCACCTTCATCCACGTCCGGGACTCCGAGGGCCGGATCTTCGTCCATCGCCGGACCCCGACCAAACTGGTCTTCCCGTCCCGGTACGACATGTTCGTCGGCGGGGTCGTCGGCGCGGGCGAGTCGTACGACGACGCCGCGCTGCGCGAGGCCGAGGAGGAGCTCGGGGTGAGCGGGCTGCCGCGCCCCCGGCCGCTGTTCCGTTTCCTGTACGACTCCGAGGGCGTCGCCGGCCGCTGGTGGTCCGCCGTCTACGAGGTCCGCTGCGAGCTGCCCGTGGACCCTCAGGCGGAGGAGGTGGCCTGGCACGCCTTCGTGACCGAGGAGGAGCTGGCCGCCCGGCTCGGCGAGTGGGAGTGGGTACCGGACGGGCTGGCGGCGTACGAGCGGCTGCTCGCGTTCCGGGCGACCGGACATCCGGACATATAAAGTGCCCGCGTGAGCGACTTCGTACAGAGCCTGCGCCTGTGGTTCGCGCCGCAGCGGATCCGGGAGGAGGGCGAGACCCCCGACTACCGGTTCTCGCTGGCCAACGAGCGCACCTTCCTCGCCTGGCTCCGGACCGGCCTGGCGCTGGTCGGCGGCGGCTTCGCGGTCGACCAGTTCCTGCCGGACCTGCGCTGGGGCGTGCGGGTGGGGCTCGCGATGGCGCTGATCGGCGCGGGTGTGCTGTGCTCGCTGCGCGCGCTGAACCACTGGGTGCGCTGCGAGCGGGCGATGCGGCGGGGCGAGGATCTGCCGGTGTCGCGGTTCCCGGCGGTGTTGAGCCTCGTGGTGGCCGTGGTGGCGCTCGCGATGATGGTGGTCGTGATCTTCGGCTGGGCCGGCCGGTGACGCAGGGCCGCGATCCGGGGCTCCAGCCGGAGCGGACACGGCTCGCGTGGCGGCGGACGACCCTGACGGCGACGGTGGTGGCGGTGTTCGCCGCGAAGCAGTCGATCCACGACGAGGTGACGCCGGCGGGCCTGTTCGGCGCGGCGCTGTCGGTGCTGGTGTGGCTGGGCTTCCTGGCGGTGGCGCACCGGCGGATCCAGGGCCTGGGCACGGCCCGGCCGCGTGGTCTGTCCCGCCGGTCCGCGCTGCTGGCGGCGGGCGCGACGATCGCGCTGGCCGCGTTCGCGGTGGCCATGGTGGTGTGAGGCGCCGACCCCCTGGCAGTCAGTCCGGCTCGCCCGGGTCCGTCCACGGGACGGTGACGACGACCTTGCCGTTCAGTCCGCCCTCCGCGTGGGCGCGCTGCGCCTCCGCCGTCTCTTCGAGCGGGTACGTCCGGGCCACCCGAACCGTCAGCGCGCCCTCCTCGGCGAGGCGGGCCAGGGCGGTCAGGTCCTCGGCGTCGGGACGGACCCAGTAGTACCGGCCGCCGAGACCGATCACCTCGCCGTCCGCGACGGAGGCCAGCCGGCCCTCGGGCGCGAGGAGCTCGGGGGTGAGCTTGAGGTAGAAGCCGCCGATGGTGTCCAGGGCGGCGTCCACGCCGTCGGGCGCCAGCGCGCGAACCTGGTCGACGAACGTCGCCTCGTCGTAGACGACCGGCTCCGCGCCGAGTTCGCGGATCCGGTCCTGGCCGGCCTCGCGGGCCGCGCCGATCACCCGCGCGCCCATGTGCCGGGCGATCTGCACGGCGGCGGAGCCGACGCCGCCCGCCGCCGCGTGGACGAGCACGGTCTCGCCCTCGCGGACCTTCAGGGCGTGATGCAGCGCCTGGTAGGCGGTGAGCCCGGCCAGCGGCAGCGCGGCGGACTCCTCGAAGCTCATGTTCCGCGGCTTGCGGGCCAGCGTGCGCACCGGCGCGGCGACGTACTCGGCGAAGGTGCCACGGGACAGAAAGTCCTCCCGGACATAGCCCATCACCTCGTCGCCGACGGCGAACTCGGTGACCGAGACGCCGGGTTGGACGACGACCCCCGACACGTCCCAGCCCGGGATCACGGGGAAGACGGCGTCCAGCATCCCGTCCAGGTGCCCGGCCTGGGCCTTCCAGTCGACCGGGTTGAGCGCCGCCGCGCGCACCTTGACGAGCACCGCGTCCGGCCCGATCTTGGGCGCCGGCCGGTCCCCGTACTCGAGCACCTCGGGGCCGCCGTACCCGCTGTAGCTGATCGCCTTCATACCCCGAACCATCGGGCCGCCCCCGGACCCCCGCAAGCCCGGACCCCCCGCTCGGGGTACGCCCGGTCAGCCGCCGAGCGCGGCGGGCGGGGGCAGCAGGGTGCGCGGATCGCGCCCGGAGTGCCACATGCCGATCAGGAAGGCGGTGGTCGCCTCCAGGAGGTCGGCGCGCTCCAGCGGGCCCACGACGAGGGGCGCGCAGCCCAGGTCCTCGGCCAGCCGGGCGACCAGGGCGAGGGCGTCCTCGTCGTCTCCGCAGAGCGGGACGGCCAGCGGTCCGTCGGCGAAGACCGGCGGCGTACGGCTCCACACGGCGGGCGTGACGTGGTTGAACGCCTTGACCACCCGCGCGCCGGTCGCGGCGGCGATCCGGCGCGCCGCGCCCGGCCCGGGGCCGGTGGTGAGCGCGAGGTCCGGGCCGACGGCGTTGGTGCAGTCGACGAGGACCCGGCCGCGCAGGTCGCCCGCGGCGTCGAGCACGCCGACGACGCTGTCGTACGGGAGGGCGAGCAGCGCGGCCTCGCCGTACCGCGCGGCCTCGCCCAGGGTGCCCGCGCGGGCCCCGATCCGGGCGGCGAGGGCGGCGGTCCGCTCCGGGGAGCGGCCGCCGACGAGGACGTCGTGGCCGGCACGGACCCACTGTCCGCCCAGCGCTTCCGCCATGTTTCCGGCGCCGAGAATTCCTATGCGCATGTTCGCTCCGTGCGAGGGTGAAGGGGTTGGGGAGATGGATCGACGTGAACGGTCGACATGAACGACGGTAGAGAGAGGGCTGGTTACCGAATGGTGCGTGAGCCTCGGTGACGGACCGCATGCTGGCCGACTGCCGGGCCCGGCTCGGGTTCGACCTGCTCGCGAACACCTGGAATCCGGTGCTCCTGTACGCGCTGGCGGATGGGCCGCGCCGGCCCGGCGAGCTGCGCGCTGCGATCGGCGGGATCAGCGCCAAGGTGCTCACCGAGACGCTGCGCAGGCTGACCGGCCACGGCCTTGTGGAGCGGCACGCGTACGACGAGGCCCCGCCGCGCGTCGAGTACGCGCTGACCCCGCTGGGGCGGACGCTGCTCGGGCCGATCGAGGCGCTGGGGCGGTGGTCGGCGGAGTACGGCGACGCGTTCGTCGCTGCGCAGGGCTGGGACGAGGACGGGGCCGCGGACGAAGACGAGGACTAAGACGAGGCCGAGGCCGAGGCCGAGGCCGAGGCCGGGGCCGGGGACGAGGACGGGGACGGGGACGAGGCCGACTCGGACATTTCGGACTAGCCTGAGGAGATCACACCCCCTCACAGAGGAGACGTCATGACCCTCCTCCACCACGAGCACCCCACCCACGCGCACAGCCACGGGCC
>NZ_DATCVQ010000719.1:0-17026 GCF_036566765.1 Streptomyces sp. | reverse complement strand
GGGGGCGATGGTTCCCCAGATCGTCGACCGGGCCGTGGCCAGGTCGACCCTGGGGTCGTTCAGCATCACGCGAATGCCAAGCCCGTCGCAGAGCGCCAGCACCAAGGTGCTGAGCGCGGTGACGTCGCACTCCTTGAACTCCCCCGAGGCGATGCCGCGTTCGACGGCGCCGGCGACCCAGGCATGCAGCTGGTCGTACAGGTCGACGGCGAGGTGACGCGCCGCCGGGTCGCGCTGCGCGCGTACCCACAGCTCCTGCCAGAGCTTCCAGTCCTGACGGAGTTCCGCGTCCGTCGGCAGCATGCTGCGCAGGATGCGGGCCAGCAGCACGGCGGCCGGGATCGAGTCGGCGTCCGCCTCGGTGTCCGCACCGGTCTGGGCGAAGGAGTGCGTCATCGCCTCGGCGAAGAGCTTCTCGCGGGTGTCGAAGTGGTAGTGCAGCAAGGCCTTCGAGACGCCCGCGTGTTCGGCGACCTTCCGCATGCTGATGTTCTCGAAGCCGATCTCGGCGATGACTTCGCACGCGGCCCTCAGGATCCGCTCCCGCGTCTCGAGTGCGCGCTCGGCCTTGGTCACGTTGGCTACTCCCCGTTTCGGCGCCCGCGGTGCGGACGGGTGGGCCTGGCTGCCGGGCCCACCTGTTCATCATCCTCGCGCACTCCGCCCCCGGACTCCCTCCGTCCGGGGGCGGCGGTCAGGGATACGTGTGGAACCCCCGGCCCGTCTTGCGGCCGAGCAGGCCCGCGTCCACCATCCGCGCGAGAAGCGGCGGCGGGGCGTACAGCGGCTCGCGGTACTCCGCGTACATCGACTGCGCGATGGCCCGGACCGTGTCGAGGCCGATGAGGTCGGCCAGGGCGAGCGGCCCGAGCGGATGAGCGCAGCCCAGGGTCATGCCCCGGTCGATGTCCTCGGCCGAGGCAGTGCCGGAATCGGCCATCCGGACCGCGGCCAGCAGGTACGGCACCAGCAGCGCGTTCACCACGAACCCCGCCCGGTCCCGGGCGCGGACGACCCGCTTGCCCAAAACGCCGGAGGCGAACTCCCGAGCGCGCCGGACCGTTTCGTCGCCGGTGAGCAGGGACGGCACCAGCTCGACGAGGGGGAGCACCGGTACGGGGTTGAAGAAGTGGAGACCGATCACCTGGTCCGGCCGCGAGGTGGCGGCCGCCAGCCGGACGACCGGGATGGAGGAGGTGTTCGTCGCCAGGACGGCGTCCCGGCGCTCCACCGCCGCGTCGAGCCGGGCGAAGACCTCCAGCTTCGCCCGCTCGTCCTCCGCCACCGCCTCGACCACCAGGTCGCGGTCGGCCAGCCGGTCCATGTCGGTGGTCATCGTGATCCGGCCGGCCGCGGCCTCCCGTTCGGCGGCGGTGAGCTTCCCGGCGGCCGCGGCCCGGGCCAGCGAGCGAGCGATCCGCTCCCGGCCGGCTTCCGCCGCCGCCCTGTCCGCCTCCACCACCACGACGTCCCGGCCGGCACGGGCGCACACCTCGGCGATGCCGGAGCCCATCAGACCGCAGCCCACGACCCCGACCCGCTCGACATCGCTCACCGGTCCTCCGCGCTCAGGCCGGCGGCCGGCATCTGCAGGACGCCCGTACCGCGCTTGACGAGTTCGTTCGCGATGATCAGGCGCTGGATCTCGGAGGTGCCCTCCCAGATGCGGTCGACCCGCAGCTCGCGGTAGAGGCGTTCGACGGGGTACGAACGGTCGTAGCCACGCCCCCCGAAGATCTGCAGGCAGCGGTCGACGACGCGGCCGGAGGCCTCGCTCGCCGCCAGCTTGGCGATCGCCGCCTTGGCGTGCAGGGTCTTCCGGTCGACCAGGCCCTCGTCGACCTCCCAGGCGACCTGGTGGGTGTAGGCCCGGTTGACGGCGATGTCGACGGCGCTGTCGGCGAGCATGCCCTGGATCAACTGGAAGTCGGCGATGGGGGAGCCGAACTGGCGGCGCTCGACCGCCCAGTCACGGGCGAGCTCCAGGGCCCGTTCGGCGGCGCCGATGGTGCGGGCGGCGATCATCAGGCGCTCCTCGGTGAACCAGGAGCGGGTGATGTCGTAGCCGTCGCCGACCTCGCCGAGGACCGCGTCGTCGCCCACGTGCACGTCGGTGAAGGTGAACTCCGGGTGCTCGTAGACGAAGGTGTGCATCCAGCGGGGCACCCGGGTCATCTCCACGCCCGGCGTGTCCTTGTCCACGAGGAACAGGGTCGGCGCCCGTTCCTCGCCTGCTGCCGCGAGCACGATCATGAAGTCGGCGTGGTCGCCGACGGTGACGAACCACTTCTCGCCGTTCAGCACCCAGCCGCCGCTGGTCCGGGTCGCCGTGGTCCTGAGGCTCTGCGGATCGGAGCCGGCCCCCGGCTCGCTCACCGCGTAGCAGTCGCGCCGCCGCCCGTGAATCACCGGGACAAGGTACCGCTCGCGCTGCTCGGGCGTGCAGAAGGACAGGGCGTTGGCCGGCCGCCACACCATGTCCCACAATGCGCCGGTGAGCCGCCCGAGCTCCGCCTGGACGGTGACCTGCTCCAGGATGGTGAGGCCCGCGCCGCCCCACTTCACCGGCATGTTGACGGCCTGCAGGCCGCTGTCGAGGACGGCGTCCCGGATCTCGGTGTGGGCCTGCGGTGGCAGGCCGTTGTTCTCCTCGCAGTCGAGCTCGTACTTCATGATGAACCCGGTCAGCGCGCGCGCCGCGCTCCTGAGCTCTTCCTGACGGGCGGTGAGACGGAAGTCCATGCCGGTGACTCCTCCGGATCGGGGTGGGGAAGGGGGCTTCAGACGGTGGTGGGCAGGGCGAGTGCCCGGGTGCCGCGCTTGATCAGCTCGTTGGCGATGATCAGGCGCTGGATCTCGGAGGTGCCCTCCCAGATGCGGTCCACGCGCAGCTCGCGGTACATGCGCTCGACGGGGTACGAGCGGTCGTAGCCTCGCCCGCCGAAGATCTGCACGCACCGGTCGATCACCCGCCCGGCGGCCTCGCTCGCGGCGAGCTTCGCCGTCGAGGCCTTGGCGTGCAGGGTCTTCCGGTCGGTCTCCGACCGGTCGGCCTCCCAGGCGACCTGGTGGGTGTAGGCCCGGTTGACGGCGATGTCGACGGCGCAGTCGGCGAGCATGCCCTGGATCAACTGGAAGTCGGCGATGGGGGAGCCGAACTGGCGGCGCTCGACCGCCCAGTCACGGGCGAGTTCCAGGGCGCGCTCGGCGGCGCCGACCGTCCGCGCGGCGATCATCAGCCGCTCGTCGGTGAACCACTCCTTCGTCAGCTCGTAGCCGTTGCCGACACCGCCGAGCACGTCCTCGTCGGGGACGAAGACCGCGGTGAAGGTGAACTCGGGGTGCCCGTTCACCGCGGAGTGCATGAAGCGCGGGACCCGTGTCATCTCGACGCCCGGCGCCTGCTTGTCCACGAAGAACAGGGTCGGCGCCAGCTCCGGGCCCGCATCGGCCTGCACCAGCAGGAAGTCGGCGACGTCCCCGCAGGTGACGAACCACTTCTCGCCGTTCAGCAGCCAGCCGCCCTCGGTTCGGGTCGCGGTGCTCGTACCCGAGCCGGGGTCCGAGCCGGCCCCGGGCTCGGTCACCGCGAACGCGTCGAAGCGCTCGCCCCGGATCACGGGCAGCAGGTACGTCTCACGCTGCGCCTCGGTGCCGTACGCGAGGACGTTCGCGGGCCGCCAGGGGATGTCCCACAGACAGTTGGTGACCTTGCCGAACTCCTCCTCGACGATGACCTGGTCAAGCAGGGACAGACCGGCGCCGCCCCACTCGGCGGGCATGTTGATGGCGTAGACGCCTGCGTCGATGGCGGCCCGGGTCAGTTCCCGGACGGTGTCGGCGGGCAGCGGGCCGCCCGCCTCCTCGGACTGGTCCTCGTACCTCATCAGGAGCTGTGCGTAGGCGGCGGCGCGGGCCTTCAGTTCGGCCTGCTCGGGGGTGTAGCGGAAGTCCATCGTGTCTCCTCCGGATGACGTGGGCGGGGGGCGGGGCGGGTCAGAGCAGGACGGCCCGGGCGTCCAGGGCCAGGGCGCATTCCGTACGAACCAGCAGCGGGTTGACCTCCAGCTCGGCGATCTCCGGATGCGCGGCGGCCACGGTGGTGATGCGCTCGATCACGGCTGCCGCGGCGGTGATGTCGACGGCCGGCCGGCCGCGTACGCCCCCCAGGAGCGCGGCGGTCCGCAGGGTGCGCAGCAGGTCCTCCGCCCGGCCGACCGGTACGGGCGCGAGCGAGAAGGCGACGTCGCGCAGGGTCTCGGTGAGGACTCCGCCGAGCCCGACCATGGCCACCGGCCCGAACCGCGGGTCGCGGTTCACGCCCACGATCAGCTCGATGCCGTCCGTGAGGTCGGCCATCGCCTCGACCGAGTAGGCGGGCGCGCCGAGCCGGGCGTGCATATCGCGGTACGCGGCGAGCAGGGCGTCCCGGTCGGCCAGGCGCAGCGCCACGCCCCCCGCGTCGGACTTGTGCAGGAGATGCAGCGCCTTCAGCACGTACGGGCCGTCGAACTCCTCGGCGGCGGCGAGCAGTCCGGCCTCGTCGGTGATCTCGCGCGCGGGCGGGAACGGCACCCCTGCAGCGCCGAGCAAGGCCCGTACCCCGTGGTAGCCCGGTATCCGCAGCGGGTCGGCGGCGGGTGGCAGCGCGGGCACACCAGGGGGCCCGTCGGTGGCCCGGCCGGTCATCGCCGCCAGCGCGCGGGCGGCGTCCTCGGTGGCGGCGAACACCGGTACCCCGGCCTCGGCCAGCACCCGGCAGCTCGGCGACCGCGGATACATCGACTGCACGACCAGCGGCTTCGGCGCCGAGGCCAGATGCCCGACGATCTCCTTCGCGGCCCGCGTCTCGCCCTCCGCGAGCACGGAGCCGCCGGTCGGGCCGCCGCCGAGCCCATCCTCGGAGGCGGCGTAGCCACCGAAGTAGCCCGTCATGAGGACGGCGTCGACCTCGTCGGCCGCGAGCAGTTCCGCGACCGTGTCGGCGTACGAGAGGGGGCGCTGCTCGCCCATGCCCGCGAGGTCGACCGGGTTGCCGACCGCGGACTGCTCCCAGAGCACTGTGTGGAGTCGCTCCCTCGTCGGCCCGGAGAGCTCGGGCACGTCGAGCCCCGCGTCCTCGGCCGCGTCGGCGGCGATGACACCGTGGCCGCCGCCGTCGGTGAACACCGCGATCCGCCGCCCCTTGGTCCGCGGTCCCGGCCGGGCGCTCAGAGCGGCCAGCACGACCGTCATCTCCCGTGGTGTACGCACCAGTTCCACGCCCGCGTCGCGGCAGGCGGCGGCCACCACGTCGGCCGAGGAGGTGAGCGCCCCGGTGTGCGACTGGGCGCTGCGGGCGGAGGCGCCGCCACGGCCGGCGGTGAGCAGGACCACGGGCTTGCCCGCCGCGGCGGCGGCCCGCGCGAAGGCCCGGCCGTCGCCGAAGTCCTCGGCGTACACGGCGATGGCCGAGGTGGCCTCGTGCCGGGCGCAGTCCTCGACGAGGTCGACGAGGGTGACGTCGGCCTGGTTGCCGAGCGAGACGAAGCGGGAGAAGCCCAGGCCGTGCGGAGCGCCGCGGAGCTGGAGTTCGAGGGCGAGGTTGCCGCTCTGGCTGAGCAGGGCGATGCCTCCGGGCGCGAACCGGTCCGAGGCGAGGTACAGCTCGGTGGTGTTGTCGGCGATGCCCAGGCAGTTGGGTCCGACGAGGACGGCCCCGGCGGCCCGGACGCGCTCGGCGACCGCCCGCTGCCGGGCCAGGCCCGCGGCGCCGGCCTCCGCGAAGCCGGCGGTGATGGCGACGATCGCCTTCGCGCCACACGCCAGCGCGTCGTCCACGGCGGCCTCGAACCCGGCGCCGGGGACCGAGATCACCACCAGCTCGACGGGCTCGCCGATCTCGGCGAGCGAGGTGGCGGAGGTCCGGCCGAGTACGGTGCCGCCGCGCCGGTTCACCAGGTGCACGGGCCGCCGGCCGGGGGCCCGCAGCGCCTGGGAGGCCACCGCGTGGCCGTACTTGGCCGGGTCGTCGCTGGCGCCGACGACGGCCACGGAGGCCGGGTCGAAGAGTGCGGTCAGATCGCGTCCCATCTCAGCGCTCCACTCGGAGCGCGGAGTTGGGGCAGCTCTCGGCGCAGGCGCGCGCGGATTCCTCGGCGGCGGGCGGCACGTCGAGGACGATGACCTTCGCGTATCCCCATTCGTCCAGTTCGATCAACTCCGGGGCCTGTTCCTGGCACAGCCCGTAGGCCTGGCAGCGGGTGGAGTCCAGCAGGAGTTTCACGGTGTCGTTCCTTTCAGCGCGGCCAGCGGGGTGGAAGCCGATTGCGGGGTACGGGGGGCGGGAGCGTCCGCGATCCGCGGCACGGCCACGGCGAGGCGGTGGGGGTCGCTCCCGCGAGCGCAGGCGGGGCACGGAGTGGCGAGGTGGGAGCGGACGAGTGCGGGGAAGGTGCGCAGGAGGCTCCCGGCGTTTCCCGCGGCGGCATCGAGCAGACCACAGGCCCCGCGTCCGGGCAGGCCGGTCGCCCACCGCTCCAGGTGCGCGACGGTGTCCGGACCGGCGGAGCCCGTGGCCAGGGCGATCAGGGCTCCGCTGATGGCCGCCGTGCCCGAGACGCAGACGCCGCACTGCCGGGAGCTCTCGGCCGCCAGGTGGCCGACGGCGTCGGCGGCGACGGCCACCGGGCAGGCTCCGTCGGTGAGGAAGCGGACGGCTCCACAGCCCAGGGCTGAGCCCGCCGCGGCCAGCGCGTCCGGTTCGACGGGGAGGTTCAGGGCGGAGGCGTCGACGAGTCCGCCGAACAGCCCGCCCATGAGGGCCCCGGCCGCGTCCGGTGTGCCGTGGGCGGCCGCGAGGGCACGCAGAGGGATGCCGTACGGGACCTCGGTGAGCAGCGGTGCGCCGGGCCCGCCGGAGAGCGTTACGAGGGTGGTGCGGGCGATGCGCCGGCGCAGGTCGGGCCGGGCGGCGGTGAGGGCGATGCGGGCGAGGGTCTCGACGTTGGCCACCAGGGTCGGCGCGCCGCCCACGCCCCGTTCGAAGGGGCGGGGCGGCTTGGCGGCGGGGAGGGCGGGACCGCCGTCGATCCTGCGGACCACCGCGCTCTCCTCGCCGGCCACGTAGGTGTGATCGGTCTCGACCACCTCGACGGGCAGGCGCGGTTCGTGTGCGGCGAGGGCCCGGCGGATGCGGGCCGCGGCCTGCGGGTCCGAGAGGTAGACGTAGCCGCGGACGGCCCCGGTGACCGCGGCGGCCAGGGCGAGACCGTCCAGGACCAGGTGGGGGCGGGCCCGCAGCAGCCAGCGGTCCTTGACCGAACCCGGCTCGCCCTCCTCGCCGTTGGCCACCACGACCGGGGCGCCGAGGTGGTCCCCTGTGCCGCGGTCGTGTACGGCCCGGTCGCGTACGGCGCGGAGTTTGACGGCGGCCGGGAAGCCGGCCCCGCCGCGGCCGCGCAGTCCGGACGCGGTGAGGTGGCGCAGCAGCTCGTCGGGGCCGGTCGTGCCGGCATAGCCGCCTGCGGACCGGTAGGCCTCGACGCTCTCCGCAACGTCGGGCGCGGCGCCCAGCACGCCGCCCGGGGGCGGTGCCGTCAGGTACCGGATCACGGTCATCGGGGGTCTCCTGTGCGGCTGGGGGTACGCAGGGCCCGTACCGCTTCTTCGAGTGCGGTGCGGTCCCCTGTGGTGCGGCCGTATCCGGCGCCCGGGAGGCCGATGAGCATGCGGTGGTGGTCCAGGACCACCTCGGCGGCGAGCAGGGCAGCCGCGCGATCCCCGGGGCGGGCCCCGGTGGCCACGGCGGTCACCAGGGCGGTGACCTCGGCGAGGTAGCGGAGCCAGCTGTGCCGGCTGCCGCGCAGGACCAGACGTTCCACGCGGTGCCGTTCGGCGGCCTCCAGGACGGCCGGTACGGCCGGGCCGCCCGCCGATGCCGTGGGGGGACGGGGGAGTGAGGCGCGCAGGGCGGCGACCGCCGCGGGCAGTTCCCGCTCCGGCTCGGGCGTGAGACCGAGCCAGTCCAGACGCCGATGACTGCTCATGCGTGCCTCCGGGAGGAGTGGGGTGCCGCCACGGCCTGGCCGGCGGTGGGGCGGGAGGGTGAGGCGAGATGGGGAGAAGTGGGCCGTTCCGGCCCCAGGACCAGCGCGAACGCCGAAAGACGCGAGTGCGGCGACGGGCATCACGTTGGCTGACCGATCGGTCAGTGACATGATTGACGCTAGCTGACCGATCGGTCAGCGTACAAGTCTTGACCCGGCGGAAATCAGCCAGCAATCTGGCTGTCCAATCGGTCAGCATGCTCCCGGCGTCCGCCCCGGCGTGCTGTCCCCCCGCTGGCACGCCTCGACATCCGATCGCCGTACGCACGGCATGGAGGAGTCACCCGATGCAGTCCAGAGCGCCAGAGACACCACTTGACGAGCCCGGCCGGGAGACTCCCCGCACGGCTCCGGGCCGGGACACTCCCGGGTCACGCACCTCCCGTCGGGACGACCCCGGGCCCGCGCTGTCGGCCCGCTACTACACCGATCCCGATGCGTCCGCCGCGGAGATGCGGCACGTCTTCGCCAAGGCGTGGCAGCTCGTCTGCCACGAGTCCGACCTGCCGAACCCGGGGGCCCGGATCGCCGCCACGGTCGCGGACCGCGAGGTCCTGGTGGTCCGCACCGAGGACGGCGGCCTGGCCGCCCACCTCAACGTCTGCCGCCACCGGGGAACGCGGCTCGTCACCGTTCCGGAACGGGAGGGCAAGGCGATCCGCTGCCCGTACCACGGCTGGACCTACCGCCTCGACGGGAGCCTGGTCGGCGCCCCCGAGGCCCGGCAGATCCCCTGTCTCGACAAGCCCCGGCTCGGCCTGTTCCCGGCCTCCGTCGAGTCGTTCCTGGGCTTCGTCTTCGTCAACCTCGACACGGACGCCGTACCGCTGGCGAAACAGTGCGCCGGCCTGGCCGAGGAAGTCGGCCACTACGCGGGAGCCGACCTCGTGCCCGTCGGTCGCAGCCGGATCCACGACCTGGCCCGCGCCGAGGTCCAGGAGGCCAACTGGAAGGTGGCGGTCGACAACTACCTGGAGGGCTACCACGTTCCGGTCGCCCATCCCGGCCTGATGCGGCTGCTGGACTACCAGAACTACAGCTGCCGGACCGAGGAGTCGTACGCGCTCTTCGCCTCGCCGCTGCGCGACAAGCCGTCCTCGAACTGGGCCGAGCGCCTCTACCAGCGCGTCGCCGCCCCCATGCCCGGCCTCGGCGAGGCCGACCGCAGGGTCTGGCGGTACGCGGTGATCTACCCCAACACGCTCATCGACTTCTACCCCGACCACGTGCTCGCCTGGACCGCGATTCCGACGGCCGTGGACCGGGTGGCCGTACCCGGCGCGTTCTACACACGCCGCGGTACGAGCCTGCGCACCCGGCTCGCCCGGCGCCTGAACATCCACATCGGCTGGATCACCAACGACGAGGACGCCGAACTGGTCGCCCGCGTCCAGAAGGGGCTCTCCACCCCCGGGTTCGAGCCCGGGCCCCTGTCGCGCCGCGAGTCGGCGGTCGGCTGGTTCGCCGCCCGCATCCGGGCCGACCTCGACGCCGCGGAGCGGTGAGCCGCACCTGCCCCACCCCACAGCCGGGCGAACTGTCCCGCCGTACCGCACCGTCGGCGTGGCGAACCTCCGGCCCCGCACCGCCCGCGCGGCCATCGCCGCGCCCGGCCGTCCCGTCCGGCCGTACGCAGAACGAAAGCCACCCGTGCGCGCAGCCCCGTACGACTGCGCGCTGACGCACCGTTCGTTCCCCTCGCCGTCCCCCTGCGGCCCTACGGAGAGGACCCCCATGTCCCCCGAGGCACGACCCCTGTCCCGCCGCTCCCTCCTCCGCGCCGGTGTCGCCGGCACCGCCGCCGCCCTCGGTCTCACCGCGGCGGGCTGCGGCTTCTCCTCCGAACCCGACCCGGCCGGCAAGGAGGGCGGCGACCGGCCGATCGACGTCAAGATCGACGGCGACCTGATCTACTTCAACTGGGCCGACTTCGTCGACCCGGCCGTCTTCGAGGGCTTCTCGAAGGAGTACGGCGTCAAGGTCGTCCAGTCGAACTTCGACTCCATGGAAGGCATGGCGGCGAAGCTCAACGCCGGAAACCGCTACGACATCATCTTCCCCACCGCGAAGTGGGCGCAGCGCCTCGCCGAGGGGAGCAAGCTCCGCACGATCGACCACACGCGCCTCAAGAACGCCGAGGCCGTGTTCGGCAGTTACGCCTACTTCACCGACCCCTGGTACGACAGGGGCTCCGCGCACACCGTCCCCTTCACCATGTACAAGACCGGAATCGGCTGGCGCAAGGACCGGCTCGGTGACCTGACCGGCTCCTGGGACGACCTGTGGAACGCCAAGGCCAAGGGCAAGGTCTTCGTCCTCGACGACCGCGACGAAGTGCTCGGCATGGGCGCGCTCAAGCACGGCCTCGACCTCACCACCGAGGACCCGGACGACCTCAAGACGATCACCGAGACCCTCCGCACGCTCCGCCCCCGCCTGCGCAGCTTCTCCAGCGACAGCTACAACAACCTGCTCAACGGCAACGCCGACATGACCCAGGCGTGGAGCGGGGACATGGCCGCCATGCTCGCCCAGGCGAAGGACCCTTCCGTCTTCGGCTTCGAGGTCGCCCGGGAGGGCGCCCCGGTCAACTCCGACTGCTACGCCATCCCCGCCAACGCCCAGCACCCCGGCACCGCGATGCTCTTCATCGACTACATGCTCCGTCCGGAGAATGTGAAGAAGAACATCGAGTACATCGGCTACCCGATGCCGGTCCACGGCAGCGAGGACGCCTACACCGCGCTCGTGGAGCCCTTCCCGCAGTGCCAGGTGACCGCCGACGACCTCAAGGACGACCTCTTCTTCCGCAACGGCACTGCCCACGGCGAACGGGCCCGCGACGCCGCCTGGACCGATGTGAAGGCCGGCTGACATGGCACGACGCGACCGTACCGGTACGGCCGCCCGCCCGCCGGTCCCCCGCGGGGGACCGGCCGCGGCGGGGGCGCGGCTGTGGACCTTGCTCATGCTCCCCGGCACGCTCTGGATGACCGGCTTCCTCGTCGTCTCCCTGCTGCTCGTCGGCACGCTGGCGTTCGGCACCACGGACCCGCTCGGGAACCCGCACTTCGGCCTGGACTTCGGCAACATCGCGGCCCTGGCCGACCCGGCGTACCGCACCGTCCTGCTGCGCTCCCTCGGCTACGCCCTGATCACGTGCGTCGTCTGCCTGGCCGTGGCCTACCCCGTCGCGTACGCCATCGCGCTGTGCGGCGGGCGCTTCAAGAACCTGCTGATCGCCGCGATCGTCGTGCCGTTCTTCGCCAACTACCTGGTGCGGATGTACGGCTGGTCCGTCGTCCTCTCCGACGACGGGCCGCTGCTGAAGGCCCTGCGGGCGATCGGCCTCGCGGACGGCGACACCAAGATCCTTCAGTCCGGCTTCGGCGTCATCGCGGGACTCGTCTACGGCTTCGTGGTTTTCATGATCATCCCGCTGTACGCGGCCCTGGAGCGCATGGACACCTCGCTCATCGAGGCCGGCCGCGACCTCTACGGCGGCCCCCTGCGCACCTTCTTCTTCGTCACCGTGCCCGCCACGCGGCAGGGGGCCGCGGCCGGCTGCGTCCTCGTCTTCCTGCCCGCCATGGGCGACTTCGTCAGCGCCCAGCTCATGGGAGGCCCCGACCAGATCATGATCGGCAACCTGATCCAGGACAAGTTCTTCCAGGGCCAGAACTGGCCTCTCGGCTCCGCCCTGACCATGCTGCTGATGGCGGTGCTGTTCCTCGGGATGCTCGGCTACCTGCGACGCACCCGCAAGGACGAGGCGGAGGCGACCCGATGACGCCCCGTTCGGGCAGCCGGGGCCGCCGCGGGGGCGCCGAGCGTCGCCCCCGCTTCGCCATCGCGGTCACCGTGGCCTTCTTCTCGCTGCTCTACCTCCCCATCGCCGTCGTCGTCCTCTTCTCCTTCAACTCACAGAAGTCCCTCACCGTCTTCCAGGACTTCAGCCTCCGCTGGTACCAGGCCTTTCTCCACGACGACGTGCTCATCGAATCGATCGGCATGAGCCTGGAGGTCTCCCTCGTCGCCATGGCCGGCTCGCTGGTTCTCGGCGTGGCCCTGGCCCTCGGCCTGGTTCGCGGCCAGGGCCGCCTCGGCTCCTTCGCCGGCCTGGTCATGCTCGTCCCGCTGATCACCCCGGAGATCGTCACCGGAGTCGCGGCGATGCTGCTCTTCAAGGGCCTGGGCATCACCCTGTCCACCACCACCGTGATGCTGGCCGAGATCACGTTCTCCATCTCGTACGTGACGGTGATCCTGCGCTCCCGCATCGCCGCACTCAATCCGGAGGTCGAAGAGGCCGCGACGGACCTCGGAGCCACCCGCCGCCAGGCACTGCGCCTCGTGACCCTGCCCGCCCTGCTCCCCAGCATCCTCGCGTCCGCGGTGCTGATCTTCGCCCTGGTCTTCGACGACTTCGTGCTCGCCTACTTCACCACCGGCGTCGACCCGCAGCCGCTGTCCGTGCGCATCTACTCGGCGATCAGGTTCGGGGTCCAGCCCACGATCAACGCCGTCGGCACCCTGATGCTCGCCGGATCCATCGCGCTCATCGCCCTCGCGCTCGCCATCCCGCGCCTGTTCGGCCGCCGCGGCGGCCTCGATCTGCTCTCCGGGAAGTGACACCCATGCAGCACCCGCATCCGCACCCCGCCGTCCGTCTCGACCGGGTCAGCAAGCGGTACGCCGGCGCTGCCGCCGACGCGTACGCGGTCGACGGCATCACGCTCGACATCGCCCAGGGCGAGTTCTTCTCCCTCCTCGGGCCCTCCGGCTGCGGCAAGACCACCCTGCTGCGGATGACCGGCGGCTTCGCCGACCCCACCGCCGGCAGCGTCCTGCTCGACGGTGAGGACGTCACCGGCCTGCCGCCCGACAAGCGCAACGTCAACACCGTCTTCCAGAGTTACGCCCTCTTCGACCACCTCTCGCTGGCGGACAACGTGGCCTTCGGTCTCAAGCGGAAAGGCATCGCCCGCGCCGAGATCCGCCGGCGCGTGGCCGACATGCTCGACCTCGTCCAGCTCGGCCACCTGCCCGATCGCAAGCCGCCCACGCTCTCCGGCGGCCAGCGTCAGCGCGTCGCGCTCGCCCGCGCGCTGGTCAACCGCCCCCAGGTGCTGCTCCTCGACGAGCCGCTGGCCGCCCTCGACCTGAAGCTCCGTCGTCAGATGCAGGTCGAGCTCAAGCAGATCCAGCGCGAGGTCGGCATCACCTTCGTCTTCGTCACCCACGACCAGGACGAGGCGCTGACCATGTCGGACCGCCTCGCCGTGATGAACGAGGGGCGCGTCGAGCAGTGCGGCACGCCGGAGGACGTGTACGAGCGCCCGACGAGCGGCTTCGTCGCCTCCTTCATGGGTACGTCGAACCTGGTCGCCGGCACCTACCGGGCCGGCGAGGTCGTCCCCGACGAGGGCGGCCCCGCCCTGCCCGTGGGCCCCCGCTCCGACGTGGCCGACGGCAGCCGGGTCAGCCTCTCGATCCGCCCCGAGAAGATCTGGCTCTCCGACTTCGAGCCGGGCATGGCCAAGCTCAGCGGGATCGTCCGGGAGACCGTCTATTCCGGCCCGACCACCACGTATTTCATCGAACTCGCCCCCGGCGTCACCGTCTCCGTCCTGGAGCAGAACACGATCCGCTCGCGTATGGAGGACCGCTGGAGCGGCGGCGAGGAGGTCGAGATCGGCTGGAAGCCCGAACACTGCCTGGTTCTCGACCGACCCGCCGCACGCCTGCCCGGTACCGACCGGAGGAACACCTCGTGAACCACGACGTCATCGTGCTCGGCGCCGGTCTCGCCGGTCTCGCCGCCGCACGCGACCTCGTCGCGGGCGGAGCCGACGTCCTCGTCGTCGAAGCCCGTGACCGGGTCGGCGGACGCGTCGAGCAGAGCCGGCTCCCCGACGGTCGCCTCGTCCAGCTCGGTGGAGAGGTGGTGGGCCGGGCGCACACCGCGTACACGGACCTGGCCGCCGAGCTCGGCCTCACCCTGGTCCCCAGCTACGTCGCCGAACCCGGCGCCCTCACCCGTGCCACCCCCGAAGGCGTCTCCGCCGGGGACCCGCCCCACTGGTTCGGCCCCGGTGACGACGCCTGCCACCGCAAGGCGACCGCCGCCTTCATCGCGCTCGCCGCGACCGTCGACCCCGCCGACCCCTGGTCCCACCCCGACGCCACAGCCCTGGACCGGCTCTCCGTGGGCGACTGGCTGCGCTCGGAGGGGGCGCCCCCGGCCGTCGTACGCCTCTGGGAGATCGGCCAACTGGCCCTCGCCGACGGCTCGTACGAACGCACCTCCCTCCTCGCCGCCCTGCGCAAGCACGCCGCCGTACCCGCCGACGGGCACTACGAGTACGAGGCGTGGGAGGGCCTGCGGGTGGCCGAGGGCTCGGCCACGGTGCCCCTGCGCATGGCCGAGGAGCTCGGCGGGCGGGTCCGTACGGGCGCGCCGGTCGAGGCCGTCGCCGTACGGCGGCCCGGCGGCTGCACCGTACGCCTGACGGGCGGCGAGACCCTCACCGCCGGCGCCGTCGTCAGCGCCCTGCCCGTCGGACCGTTCCGCTCGATCGCGGTCACCGGAGTCTCCGACGAGCGCCTCGCCTCGCTGTACCGGCAGCGCCATGCGGTCGCCGCCAAGTTC
This sequence comes from Streptomyces sp., assembly GCF_036566765.1. GTDB lineage: Bacteria > Actinomycetota > Actinomycetes > Streptomycetales > Streptomycetaceae > Streptomyces. Next base: position 2,287 of record NZ_DATCVQ010000719.1, on the reverse strand, counting down.
GCCGCCGCGTACGAGGAGCCGTTCTGGCGCACCCGTGGACTCAGCGGCCTCTCCGAATGCGAGGGGGTGCTCGGCAGCACCTGGCCGCAGAGCGAGGGCGTCCTCTCCGCCCTCGTCCCTCCCGAGCGGTACGGCGTGCTCCTCGGCATGCCCCCCTCGGTGCGCACCGCCGAGCTGCTGGCCGAGGTGGCCCGCCTGTACGGCGAGGAGGCGCACCGGCCGCTCGCCACGTACATACGCATGTGGGGCACCGACCCGTGGACCCAGGGGTACGTCACCCACTGGACCCCTGGCGACGTCATGGCCGTGGGCCCTCGCCACGCCACCCACGAACCGCCTTTCTACGTCTGCGGATCCGACCAGTGGGTGGCCGGCTACATGGAAGGAGCCGTACGCACCGGCCGTGCGGCGGCGAAGGAGGCGCTGACCCGTGGCTGACACCTTGGCGAACCACATCGGGGGCACGGACCGCCCTTCCGCCTCCGGCGAGACGATGGAACTGGTGGACCCCGCCACCGGCGCGGTTCACGGCCACGCCCCCCGCTCCGGCCCGGCCGACACCGACGCGGCCTGCGCGGCGGCCGCAGCGGCGTTCCCGCACTGGTCGGCGACCACGCCGGCCACCCGCCAGCGCGCGCTGCTCGCCATCGCCGACGCCATCGAGGCACACGCGGACGCCCTGGTCGCAGCCGAGTGCCGGGACACGGGCAAGCCGGCGGAGCGCTTCCGGGAGGACGAACTCCCGGCGATCGTCGACACGGTCCGCTTCTTCGCCGGAGCGGCGCGGACCCTGCCGGGCACCGCGGCGGCCGAGTACACCGAGGGCCGCACGTCGGTGCTGCGCCGCGAACCGGTCGGCGTGTGCGCCCAGATCACCCCCTGGAACTACCCGCTGATGATGGCGGCCTGGAAGATCGCCCCGGCGATCGCGGCCGGGAACACCACCGTCCTGAAGCCGGCCGACACCACCCCCTCTTCCGCGGTACTCCTGGCCCGCATCGCGGCAGCGCACCTCCCACCCGGCGTGCTCAACGTCGTCTGCGGCGACCGCGACACCGGCCGGGCGCTCACCGCACACAAGGACGTCGCCCTGATCGCCGTCACCGGCAGTGTACGGGCGGGGCAGGAGATCGCGGCCGCCGCGGCCACCGGCCTCAAGCGACTGCATCTGGAGCTCGGCGGGAACGCCCCGGTCATCGTCCACGACGACGTGGACGTGGAGTCCACCGCCGCGGCCATCGCCGAGGTCGCGTACTACAACGCCGGCCAGGACTGCACTGCACCCAGCCGCGTCCTGGTCCACGAGCGCGTGTACGACGCGTTCCTCACGGCCTTCGCAGCTGCGGCGGCCACCCCCGCGTACCGTGAGGCCGCCTTCGGCCCGCTGAACAACGAGACCCAACTGGCCGCGGTCAAGAGCCTCTTGAATCGTCTCCCGTCCCACGCCGAGATCGTCACCGGTGGAAAGGTCATCCCCCGCCCCGGCTTCTTCCACGAGGCGACGGTCGTGGCCGGCGTCCGTCAACAGGACGAAATAGTCCAGGAGGAGACGTTCAGCCCCGTGGTGACAGTCCAGCCCTTCAGCACCGAAGAGGAGTCCCTCCACCTGGCCAACGACGTCCGTTTCGGCCTCGCCGCCGGCATCTGGACCACGAACCACGACCGCGCGATGCGCGCCACACGCGCCCTCCGTACGGGCATCGTCTGGGTCAACACCCACGGCACCACGGTCTCCGAAATGCCCCACGGCGGCGTCAACCACTCCGGCTACGGCAGCGACCTCTCCCTGGCGGGCCTCCTGGACTACACCCACCCGAAGCACGTCATGCTGTGACACCGGAACACGTCCGGAACCGCTCGCGTGCCTGGACGAGATGGCGATCAGGCGGCTGCCCTTGCTCCACGCGGCGGCCGGGGAAAAGGCCCTGTCCACCATCGGACAGGGCCCACGCCAACAGCTCTGGGTACGCACGCGGGATTCCCTCCCCGACGGTCCGCTGCTGCACGCCTGCGCCCTGACGTACATCACTGACATCCAGCTGGTCGAGACGGCCAACCTGCTGTACCAGGACGTCCCGGCTCACCGGCAGATGGCCTCGCTCGACCACGCCGTGTGGGAAAGCCCCACCTACGTGTCCTCACGGGCTCTGGCGCGTGACCAGTTCTTCACCCAGGACGGCAGGCGGGTGGCGGGATCGAGTTCGGGGAGCGGGAGCGGGCGAGCTCGAGGATGCGGACCGAGTCGGCCGGCCGGGAGAGCCAGGTGGCCTGGTAGGCGAGGTCGGAG
>NZ_DATCVQ010000718.1:0-19406 GCF_036566765.1 Streptomyces sp. | reverse complement strand
CGTCGCCGCCGCCCTGCGCCGGCTCCGCGCGCACTTCGCCGCCGCCCGCCCGCCCATGCACGTCCCGGACGCGGCCCGCGTCCCCGTCTACTCCACCTGGTACGCCTTCAACCAGAACGTCACCGCCGCCGCTGTCGAGACCCAGGCCGCGCTCGCCGCCGCCCTGGGTTGCGGGGCACTGATCCTCGACGACGGCTGGCAGGCCTACGGCAACGGCCGCGGCTACGCGGGCGTCGGCGACTGGCGGCCCGACCTCGCCAAGTTCCCCGACCTCGCCGCACACGTGGTCACCGTCCGCGCCCTCGGCCTGCGCCACCTCCTCTGGGTCGCGCCGCTGCTCCTCGGCCCGGAGGCCGACTGCCACGACCGGTGGGCCGCCGCGGCCCCCCGCCCGGCCACCGTGCCCGGCGCCCACGTCCTCGATCCGCGCCGCCCCGAGGTGCGCCGGCACGTCGTCGACCTGTGCGTCTCCCTCGTCCGCGGACACGGACTCGACGGGCTGAAGCTCGACTTCCTCGACGAGGCCGCCGTCTACGCGGGTGACGGCGGCGCCGACGTCGGCCACGCCATGACCCTGCTCCTCGACGAGCTGCGGCAGGAGCTGGAGGCCGTCCGGCCCGGCATCCTGCTGGAACTGCGCCAGCCGTACGCGGGCCCCGGCATGGCCCCGTACGGGAACATGCTGCGCTCCTTCGACTGCCCGGCGGACGCCACCGCCAACCGGGTGCGCACCCTCGACACCGCTCTCCTCGCGGTCGGCGGCGCCGTCCACTCCGACATGCTCATGTGGTCGCGCGAGGCCGGGACGGAGGCCGTCGCCCGGCAGTTGATCGGCGCCCTGCACTCCGTGCCGCAGATCTCCGTACGCCTTGACGAGGTGCCCGAGGAGCACCGCGAGACCGTGCGGTTCTGGCTCGGATGGTGGCACCGGCACCGCGAGCTGATCCTCGACGGCGAGACCGAGCCGGGGCGGCCCGACGAGCTGTACCCGCTGGTGACCGCCAGCCGCGGCAACGAGTGCCTGATCAGCGTGCACGGCGACCTGGTCGCGACGCTCGACACCGCCGCGTACCGCACCTTCCACGTGGTGAACGGTTCCGGCCGGGACCGGGTGATGGTCGAGATCACCGGCGGCGGCGGGCCGGTGGCGGCCCTGGTCCACGGCCCCGACGGCCGTATGATGGATGATCCGCTGACGCTCCTGCCGGACGGACCACGGCCCCTGGCCGTCCCGCGCGGCGGCCTGGTGTCGCTCACACTCACGGAAGGACCGCGATGAAGGTCGGCATCACCGACGTCGCAGCCCGCGCACAGGTCAGTGAGGCCACCGTCAGCCGGGTGATCAACCGGCGCCAGGGGGTGTCCCGCAAGACCCGGGAGGCGGTCGAGCGGGCCATGGCCGAACTCGGCTACGAGCGGCCCACCCAGGGGCAACTGGTGGCGGTCGTCACCGAGTTCGTCTCGAACCCGTTCTTCGCCGACGTCGCCGAGCGGATCGAGTCCGCGCTCGCCCCGCACGGACTCAAGACCGTCCTGTGCCCCGTCTTCCCCGGCGGCGTCCAAGAGCTGGACTTCCTCACCGCGCTCGTCGACAAGGGCGTCGCCGCGGTGGTCTTCCTCTCCGCCTCCAACACGGTCGAGGGCGCCGACACCGAGAGCTACGAGCTGCTGCGCCAGCGCCGTGTCCCCTACGTCGGCATCAACGGCGAGTTCGCCGATGGCGTGCCCGTTCCCGTCTACTCCACCGACGACGCCCTCGCCGCCGAGCTGGCCGTCGATCACCTCCACCGGCTCGGGCACCGCCGCATCGGCATGGCGTCGGGACCCGCCGGGAACCGGCCCGCCGACCGGCGGGTGCGCGGCTTCGTCGAGGCGATGACCCGGCGCGGCACCGAGGACGCCGAGCGGTGGGTCGTCCGCCAGTCCTACACCGTGGAGGGCGGACAGGCCGCCGCAGCCACCCTCGTGGCACAGGGCGCCACCGCCATCGTCGCCGCCAGCGACTACATGGCCCTCGGCGCCATTCGGGGCATCCGGCGGCAGGGCCTCGCCGTCCCAAAGGACGTCTCGGTCGTCGGTTACGACGGCTCGACCGTCACCGAGTTCACCGAGCCCGCGCTCACCACCGTTCGCCAGCCCGCCGACCGGCTCGCCCTGGAGGTGGGCCGCAGTGTCCTCGCCCTGGTCAGCAACCGCGAGGTGCCGACCGGGGAACTCCTCTTCGACCCAGAACTGGTGATCCGCGCCTCCACGGCGCCGGCGCGGGGCGCCTAGCAGTGCTTGGTCAGGTTCGCGACGAAGCAAGGGGCTGGGCCGGCTCGCGACAACGAGGCAACGTGGGCGGCCCCAGCACGTCCCCGCTGGGGCCGCCCACCCGGCTCCATCCGTCGTTCAGTCGCAGCAGTCGCAGCAGCACTTGCACGGGTTGCAGCAGCCTCCGCCACCGCCGCAGCCGTCACCCGAGCCACCGCCGGAACCACCAGAGCCGTTGGACCCGTGACCGCCCGAACCGCCGTAGGAGCCGCCCGAGTTGCCGCCGCCCTGGCCGCCGAACCAGCCGTCACCGCCGGAACCGTCCCGGCCGGAACCATCCCGACTCGAACCGCCGTTGCGGTTGCCGTCGCCGAACTGCCAGGGTTCTCCGTCATCGACGCTGCAGCGGCAGCAGCTGAAGCACAACCTGCAATCGGCGCACAACTGGCGCCACTCGCGACACCGCTGACACTGCCCCTCCGGCGGCCGGCCCGACGCCATCGACCCGCCCTCGGGGGCCGCGCCCGCAAGCGCCCCGACGCCGCAGGCCGTGCCCGTACCGGTCCCCGAGGGCGCTTCCGTCGCCGTACGGCGTCCCAGCCAGGGCAGCATGCGCAGGCCCCGCGCCTGGGGGCGGTGCTGATGGTGGCGATGCCGAGGGTCGAAGACGCGATCGACGGCACGCTCCAACTCGCCGCCCAGAAGCGCCCGTACCAGCTGTCCGTCGACGAACACGGCGTCGGACAGGGCGAGCCGGACTCCATGGACAGCGTCGTCGCAGAGTCGGCGCACCTCGGCGAGGTCCGCGCCGGTCACGGCGATCGGGTTCCACGCGCCTGACGCCTCGTCCGCGGCCAGGTCCTCCACCGCGTCCAGCAGATGCGCCAGTCGACCGAACAGACGGCCGGCTTCCGCCAGCGGTTCGGCGTTGCCCGGGCGATCCGTGAGCACCGCGGTGTACGCGAAGGCGGCTGCGGTCGCCGTCTCCGTGGGCTCCGTGACCGTCAGCAGCGAGCCACCGGGGCCGGTCGACCGCTCGACCTCCGGCTGGCGCTCGACCGCCCCGATCAGCACGGCGGTGTCGAAGCCGAGTCGTTCGCCGCCTGCGGCGCCCGCACGGTCCCAGCCGTGGGCGATCCGGCGGGCCGCCAGCGCCACCGGGCGGCGCCCCACCAGGCCGTCCCCGTCGGCCACATGGTCACGTATCTTCGCCGCGGCCAGCACCAGCGACACCGTCGCCGCGAGCCGCGCACCCTCACCGTGCGCCACGTCCGCCGACCGCATCCCGCGCAGCGGGCACGGACCGGCACCCCGCCGCCAGTCCCCGGTACGCTCCGACTGCGCTTCGGTCAGCACCGAGACGATCAGGCCGTCGTAGTTGGTCGCCACCCTCGCGAACTGCCCGTACTCGCTGCGCAAAGACAGGCACAGCCCACACAGATGCGCCATCCACTCAGTACGCAAGCCCTCGCCCAGGCGATGACGGCATGGCCTGATGATTCCGAACACCGATGTTCTCCCCCGTAGGAACTGCCAACCGCGTGTGACGTCAACCTCAGGTGACATCGACGCGCGGCCGACATCCTAGATGGTCCCTTCCGGGGGTGTCCGTGGAGGCGAGCACGACAGTGTCCGATCGGCTGCCCGCACCACTGACGCCCGCTCCTTGGAGTTGAAGCCGTTCGCCCGGCCCGCGATGACCAGGCTGGCCGACAGACATGCGGGACGGACCCTTCACGTCGTCCACCACCCGGCCGACCACCTTCATGACCGCCGTTTCGGCAGGTGGGTGCCGGTTCTGAGCTTGTACCACCAGCAGGCCGGTGGCACCGTCGACATGCGCCGGGGCTCGCGAGGGGTCAGATTTGAGGTAGCCGACTCGCCGTACCGAAACGCGCCCGACGGCAGGGAGGAACCACCTGTCATGACAACACACGTGAGCGAACCAGGCTGGGGAGTGACAGCGCACGGCAGAGGCCGGCCGGGCGCCGGCTGGGCCAGGATCGTCGTCCGGGCGCCGTGCGTCGCCCCCCGGCCGCCGAGGGACTGACGTCCGGGACCGCCGCGGCCGCGGCACGCGAGACAGCCACAGGACAACTGCCGGACCTGGTGCTCGTCGTCGGCGTCGCCGGGTCGGGCAAAACGACGGTGGGGCGTCTCCTCGCCGAGCGGCTCGGCCGGCCGTACCGGGACGCGGACGAGTTCCATTCCGAGGCGAACCGCGCCAAGATGGCCGCCGGTCACGCTCTCACGGACAGCGACCGGCGGCCTTGGCTCGACGCCATCGGGGAGTGGATGGACCATGAGATCGCGGGCCGTCGTCCGGCCGTCGTGACCTGTTCCGCGCTCAAGCGTCGCTACCGCGACAGGCTGCTGGCGGGACGCCCCGGAGTCTGTCTGGTGTACCTGCACGGATCACGCGCGCTGATTCGCTCGCGGCTGGCCGCCCGGCACGACCACTTCTTCCCGGCGGACCTGCTGGACAGCCAGTTCGCGGACCTGGAGGAGCCGGAGCCTGGCGAGCACCCGTTGGTGGTGGAGATCGACCAGCCTCCGGAGGCCGTGGTCGCAGGGGCGATCTCGCTGATGCGCCGGGAATCCGCCGCGGGGCGTCTGCCGCCCGGGCCCGTCGCGGAGCAAGCCGTCGTGAGTGAGGAGGAGGCTTCCATGTCCCCCAGCCCCACAGGTGCGCAGTGGCGATTGACCCGTGGCGGCCAGAGTGCCGTCGTCGTCGAGTTGGGCGGCGCTCTGCGCGACTACACCGTGAACGGCCGACCTCTGCTCGACGGGTTCTCCGCCGGTTCCGCCATCACGGGCGGTCGGGGGCAACTGCTCGCCCCCTGGCCCAACCGCGTGGGCGGCGGACGCTACCGCTTCGGCGGCGAGGATCATCAACTCCCTGTGACGGAACCGGAGAAGAACAACGCGATCCATGGACTTCTTCGCTGGACCTTGTGGAAGCTGCTCGCCCGCACCGACGAGGCGGTGCGTGTCGGCACGACGCTCTGCCCTCAGCCCGGATATCCCTTCCTCGTCGAGGTCTGCGCAGAGTACCGGCTGGGGCCCGACGGGCTCGAGACCGCCGTCTTCGCCACCAACTCCGATAGCGTGCCGGCGCCTTACGGGGTGGGGCAGCACCCGTATCTGACGGTCGGTACCGACCTCGTCGACACCGCGCTCCTGACCGTTCCCGCCCGGTACCGGCTGCGAACCGACGACCAGGGCCTGCCGATCGGCCGGGAGCCCGTCGAAGGCACCGCGTACGACTTTCGCACCGCCCGCCCCATCGGCGATCAGCGACTGGACACCGCCTTCACCGGACTCGACCGCGCCCCCGACGGCCGGGCCGTCGTGCGGCTGGCGCATCCCTCGGGGCTGCGGGGTGTCGATCTGTGGCTCGGCGAAGGCACGCGGTACGTACAGGTGTACACGGGCGACACACTGGCGGAACCCGAACGGCGGCGCCGCGGTGTCGCCGTGGAGGCCATGTCCTGTCCGCCGGACGCCTTTCGGAGCGGTACGGATCTCACCGTCCTGGAAGCGGGCGCCACGCACGTGCTCCGGTGGGGCCTCAGCCCATGGGGACCGCAATGATCCCGCCCACACCGCCCTCGGTCGCGCCCGGTATGAGCGCGCACGACTTCCGGACGCTCTACGAGCGACTGCGGCGCGAGTCCGCACGGTCGACGGTGGACGGTCGACGTGGCGCACTCTGCCATGTGACGCCCGAGCGTGTGGTGGCGGCGGCCTCGGAAGTGCGCCTCGGACGTACGGTGTCGCTGGCCGCTCCGATCGAGACCGTGCCGGGCCCCGACGATCCCGAGCCCGCGGTGCACCGGATGACCGGGCCTGCTCCGGAGGACCTCGGCGCGGACGGGCTGCACTTCGCCACCGATCGGTTCGCCATGAACGTGCACGGGGACGCGGACAGCCATCTCGACGCGCTCTGCCACGTGGTGCTCGACGGGGAGCTGTACGGCGGAGCGCCCGCGAGCAGCGTGACGCCCGAGGGGGCCCGTGCGCTCTCCGTGGACCTCGTCGCGGACGGCATCGTCGGTCGTGGCGTGCTGCTTGACATCCCGCGGCTGCGTGGCGTGCCCTGGCTGGAACCGGGGGACCACGTGACGTCGGACGACCTGACGGCCGCCGAGGCCGCGCAAGGGGTCCGGGTCGGCCCTGGAGACCTGCTGTTCGTCCGGGTGGGACATCGCCTCCGTCGCACGGAGCTCGGACCGTGGAACGCGGCGACGGCTCGGACCGGCCTCCACCCGACCGCCGTGGAGTTCCTGGCCGAGCGGAAGGTCGCCGTCCTGGGCGGAGACGGCAACAACGACACCGCGCCCAGCGCGGTGCAGGGCATCGCCTTCCCCGTGCACGTCCTGGCCATCCATGCCATGGGCATCCCTCTGATGGACTACCTGCAGTTCGAGGACCTGGTCCCCGTCTGCGCACAGGCGGGGCGATGGAGTTTCCTGTGTGCGGTCGCCCCACTGCGGCTGCCCGGAGCCACTGGCTCGCCGGTGAACCCGATCGCGGTGCTGTGACCGACGGGGCCGGTCGGCGACCGCCCCTCCGGTCGCCGTCCCAGGGGAGGGCGGATACGTTCGAACGGGTGGGACGCTCGGCCCGCACAGCGGGGAGACAGGGCCCGACGCCAGGTCAGGGCCATGATCACAAGGACGGTGGTCGTCGTGGGCGACGCCCCTCATTACGACGTCATCATCATCGGTACCGGCGCCGGCGGCGGCACCCTCGCCCATCGGCTCGCCCCGTCCGGCAAACGCGTACTCCTCGTCGAACGCGGCGACTACCTGCCCCGCGAGCGGGACAACTGGGACTCGACGGCGGTGTTCGTCAAGGGCAAGTACCGGGCGCCGGAGTTCTGGATCGACCAGCACGGGAACGAGTTCCCTCCCGAGGTCAACTACTACGTGGGGGGCAACACCAAGTTCTACGGCGCCGCCCTCTTCCGACTGCGGCCCGAGGACTTCGGCGAGCTCCGTCACCACGGCGGCCTCTCCCCCGCCTGGCCGATCCGGTACGAGGATCTGGAGCCGTACTACACGCAGGCCGAGCACCTCTACCTCGTGCACGGACGGCACGGCGAGGATCCGACCGAGGGCGCGGCGAGCGCCCAGTACGCACATCCGCCCGTGGAGCACGAGCCCCGCATCCAGCAGTTGAGCGACGACCTCGAGAAGCGTGGTCTGCACCCCTTTCACCTGCCGATCGGTGTCAATCTCAGCCAGGAGAACGGGGGGCGGGCCACCCACTCCAGTGTCTGCATCCGATGCAACCGGGTGGACGGCTTTCCGTGTCTGGTGCGCGGCAAGTCCGACGCCGAGGTGATCTGCGTCGAGCCGGCCCTGGGACACCCCAACGTCGCGATGGTCACGAACACGCATGTGGTCCGCCTGGAGACCGATGCGAGGGGACGCAGCGTCAGTGCGGTCGTCGGCCGGCTGCCCGACGGCTCGGAGGTCCGGTTCACCGCGGATGTGGTGGTCGTCTCCTGCGGGGCGGTCAACTCCGCGGCGCTGCTGCTGGCCTCGGCGAACGAGCACCATCCCAACGGGTTGGCGAACAGCTCCGACGTCGTCGGCCGCTTCTACATGCGGCACAACAACCTGGCCCTGATGGCCGTGTCGAAGGAGCCCAACGACACCCAGTTCCAGAAGACCCTGGCCCTGCACGACTGGTACCTCGGCGCGGACGACTGGGACTACCCGCTGGGCGGCATCCAGATGCTGGGCAAGTCGGACGCCGAGCAGATCCACGGCGAGGCCCCTCGGTGGGCCGGTGCGGTCACGCCGGACATGCCGTTCGAGGTGCTGGCGCACCATGCCGTCGACTTCTGGCTGTGCGGTGAGGACCTGCCCCTGGCCGACAACCGGGTCACCCTCGACAGCGACGGCCGCATCCATCTCGCTCTCGACGAGAAGAGCAACGTCGAAGGTCTGAAGCGGTTGAGGCACAAGCTGCAGGGAATGCTCGGCCATTTGGGCATGCACGAGCAGCACCTGCTGTCCCGCAGCATCTACCTGCACAAGGGCATGCCGATCGGTGCGACGGCTCACCAGGCGGGCACCGTACGCTTCGGCGCCGACCCCGCCGCCGCCGCGCTGGACGTCAACTGCAAGGCCCACGACCTCGACAACCTGTACGTCGTCGACACGAGCTTCTTCCCGAGCATCGGCGCGGTCAACCCGTCCTTGACGGCCATCGCCAATGCGCTGCGGGTCGGCGACCACCTCTTGGCCCGACTGCGCTGACGCCAGGCGCCGCTGGTCCGATCGAAGGAAGATGCTCGGCCCAACGGCCCAACAGCGGCTCTCCCTGCATACCGACCGCCGCTGCCGGTGATTGCGTGACCTGAACTGCCTGGCCGGCTGCAGCCGGGCGGAGCGCAGCCGCCGGCGACGAGGAGGCAGGGCATCATGGGTTCCACCGTGGAGGCACCGCAGGGTGTGATCCCCACACGTCTGCTGCAGGGCCAGAAGGCGATGGTCACCGGAGCCAATTCGGGCATCGGCAAGGCCACGGCCATCGGCCTGGGCCGGGCCGGCGCCGACGTGGTCGTGAACTACGTGGCGGGCCGTGAGGCCGCGGAGGAAGTGGTCGAGGAGATCGCTTCGTTCGGGGTGCGCGCGGCCGCGTACGAGGCGGACGTGTCCCAGGAAGACCAGGTCACGGCCATGATGGACCGGATGGTCGAGGAGTTCGGGACCATCGACGTCCTCGTCGCCAACGCAGGGCTGCAGCGGGACGCCCGGTTCACCGACATGACGCTCGCCCAGTGGCAGAAGGTCATCGACGTCAACCTCACCGGTCAGTTCCTGTGCGCCCGGGAGGCGGCCAAGGAATTCCGGCGCCGCGGCGTGGTCCCCGAGGTGTCCCGCGCCGCCGGGAAGATCATCTGCATGAGTTCGGTGCACCAGATCATCCCGTGGTCGGGCCACGTCAACTACGCGTCCTCCAAGGGCGGTGTGCAGATGATGATGCAGACCCTGGCCCAGGAGCTCGCACCGGAGAAGATCCGGGTGAACGCGGTCGCCCCGGGGGCGATCAAGACGCCGATCAACCGCGCTGCCTGGGAGACGGCCGAGGCCCGGGAGGACCTCCTGAGGCTGATCCCGTACGACCGGATCGGCGACCCCGAGGACATCGCCCGCGCCGTGGTCGCACTGGCCTCCGACCTCATGGACTACGTGGTGGGGACCACCCTCTACGTCGACGGCGGGATGACCCTCTTCCCTGGTTTCGCCACAGGCGGCTGACCCACTTCCGGACGTCACGAACAGCGAAGGCGTGTATGCCCACCTCGTTTCACCTGCTGGCGGATGCCCCGGCCCAACTTCTGCCGGCCCGGGAACTCATGGCCTTCACTCTGGCGTCCCACATCATCCTGGTGCCCCTGGGCGTGGCCTTCCCCTTCATCACCCTGGTCATGCACTACCGCGGGCTGCGCCGCAAGGACGCCACGGCGCTGCTCCTGGCGCGGCGCTGGTCGGCCGTCATGGCGGTGCAGTTCGCGCTCGGCATCGTCACCGGCACCGTGCTCTCCTTCGAGTTCGGCCTGCTCTGGCCCGGCCTGATGGGCAGGTGGGGTGATGTCTTCGGCATCGGATTCGGCGTCGAGGCCTGGGCGTTCTTCCTGGAGGCGGTGCTCATCGCCATCTATCTGTACGGGTGGCGCCGGCTGAAGCCCCGTACGCACTTCCTGCTCGCGCTGCCTCTCCCGGCCGCCGCGCTGCTCGGAGCGTTCGGCATCCTGGCCGCCAACTCCTGGATGAACACGCCGCAGGGCTTCTCCCTCGACTCCGAGGGCAACCCGGTCGACGTGAACGTATGGAAGGCGATCTTCACGCCGATGTTCGGGCCGCAGTACTGGCACTTCGTCGTGGCGATGATCATCACCGCGGGCTTCATGGTGGCCGGTGTCTACGCCGTGGGCTGGCTGCGCGGCCGCCGGGACCACTACCACCGGCTCGGTTTCGCCGTTCCGTTCACCATCGCCGCGGTGGCCGCTCCGGTGCAGTTCGTCGTGGGCGACGCCATCGCCCGGTCGGTGTTCCACAAGCAGCCGGTGAAATTCGCCGCGATGGAGATCGTCTGGAAGACCGACACCCGTGTACCGGAGTACATCTTCGGGCGCCTACAGGAGGACGGGAGCGTCAAGGGCGGTATCAAGATCCCGTTGCTCGACTCGTTCCTGGCCGGATTCAGCGCGGACACCCAGGTGGTGGGACTGACCTCCGTCCCGGCGGACCAACGGCCGACGGCCACTCAGGCGACCATCGCCCACTGGGCCTTCGACATCATGGTCCTGATCGGGTCCGCCCTGGTGCTGCTCGCCCTGTGGTACGGCCTGGTCTGGCTGCGGCACCGTCGGCTTCCCGCCTCGAAGTGGTTCTACGGCCCGGCTGCCTGTGCGGGCGTCGCCTCCGTCGTGGCCGTCGAGTGCGGCTGGATCGCCACCGAGGTGGGACGCCAGCCCTGGATCGTCTACCAGAACATGCGGGTCGCGGAGGCCGTGACCTCGACCCGCTCCACCAGTCTCTGGATCATGCTCGGCGTGGTGATGGTCGTGTACGTGTTCCTCTTCGGCTCGTTCCTCGTCATCCTGCTCAAGATGCGCACGCGCTGGCGGCTCGCCGACGAGCAGCAGGCGGCGGGGGAACCGGCCCACGTGCCGGAGGCGGACACCCCCTACGGGCCACGGGCGCCTCTCGCCGCGGCTGACACCACCGCCGCCGGCGGTGGCGCCGGCCGACCCGAGGAGGGGGGCCGGCCATGACCGCCGACCTCATCGCCGTGGTCCTGCTGCTCGCCGTGGCCGCGTACGCCTCCGCGGGCGGCACGGACTACGGGGCCGGCTTCTGGGATCTGACCGCCGGCGGAGCGGAGCGCGGCAAACGCCCTCGGTGGCTCATCGACCATGCCATGGCTCCCGTGTGGGAGGTCAACAACGTATGGCTGATCTTCGTTCTCGTCATCATGTGGACCGGCTTCCCGACACTGTTCCAGACCGTGTTCTCCGCGATGTGGCTTCCGCTGGCACTGGCCGCCATGGGCCTGGTGCTGCGCGGCGCCGGCTTCGCGTTCCGCAAGCCCTCCCGGCGGCTCGTCGGCCGACGGCTGTACGGCGCCATGTTCGCCGTGGCCTCGGTCGTCACGCCGTTCTTCCTCGGTGCCGCCGTCGGCGGCGTCGCCTCGGGACGGGTGGCGCCCGGTACCGAAGCCTCGGCGGATGCCTGGGCGAATCCCACCTCGCTGATGTTCGGTCTGGTCGCCATCGCGACCACGGCTCTCCTCGGCGCGGTGTTCCTCACGGGGGACGCCCGCCGGTTCGAAGCGCCCGATCTGGTCGGCTACTTCAGGCGGCGGGCGCTGTGCAGTCTCGCCGTGCTGGCTGTACTGGCGGTGATCACCGGGTTCGTCACCCATGAGGACTCCCCTCACGTGTGGCACGGACTCACCCACGGCCTGGGGCTGCTCTTCGTCGTCGTGGCCGGGGTGGCCACGCTCGCCACCGCCTGGCTGCTCCTGCGGACGCCGGGCGCCTGGGTCCGCGTCACGGCCGTCGGCGTCGTCGCGTCCGCCGTCATCGCCTGGGGGATGGCCCAGCGCCCCTACCTCGTTCCCACCTCGCTGACCGTGGCCGACGGCGCGGGCGCACCCGCGACGCTGACGTGGCTGGCGATCGTCACGCTGGTGGCCCTGGTCCTCGTCATGCCGGCCGTCGTCCTCCTCTACTGGCTGGACACGCACGGTGAACTGGACGAGCTCACCGACGCCGAGCTGCGAAGAGGAAGCGGTGCCGACGGCGACGGTGTGGCACCCGGCGGCTGAGCGCCCGGACCCACGCTGGACATCCCCCTCGCACCCGGACTCCGACGAAGGAAGCCGCTGTGACCGACGACGAGATCCTTCTCGGACTCGCCCTGACGGTGGTGCTCGCCACCGGATCGCAGATCCTGGCGAGCAAGCTGCGCGTCCCGGCCCTGATCATCCTGCTGCCGGTCGGCTTCGCCGCCGGCGCGATCACGGATGTCATTCATCCGGACAGGTTGATGGGGTCGACGTTCTCCGCCCTGGTGTCGCTGTCCGTCTCGGTGATCCTCTACGACGCCGGGCTGGGGCTCGACCTGCGCAAGCTCACCGGCCACCCCCGGGGGATCGTGGGACGACTCCTGGTGTACGGGGTCCTGCTCACGTCGCTGGTCGTCTTGTCGGTGGCGCCGGCGATGTTCGACATGCCGCTGCGCGTGGCCGCGATGCTCGGCGTGATCCTCGTCGTCTCGGGTCCCACCGTCGTGGGTCCGCTGCTCGACTTCGTACGGCCGACCGACAAGGTGCGACGCATCCTGATCTGGGAGGGGACGCTGACCGACCCGATCGGCGGCATCCTCGGCGCGCTCACCTTCCACGCCATCGCCACGACGCACCGGGTCGACATCGGCCGGGGCTACCAGCTGGGCCAGTTCGCGATCAGCCTGGCCGTCGGGCTGGTCGGCGGGGCGGTGGGAACCGCGCTGCTGTGGTTCACGCTGCGGACCCTTCGGCTCGGCGAGACCCTCGGCACGCTGGCTCAACTCGCCACCGTGATCGCCGTGTCGGCGGGCTGCGACATCGTGCGGGACGACACGGGGCTCATCGCCGCGATCGTCACGGGACTGGCCGTCGCCAACATCCGCGGGTTCGACATGCCTGCTCGGCGACCCTTCTTCGAGACCCTGGTCCAGCTGATCATCGGGCTGCTGTTCGTCTCCATCTCCTCCACCGTCACCCCGGCATCCCTGGTGCCGGTGCTCCTTCCCTCGCTCGCCCTCATCGCGATCCTCGTCCTGGTGGTCCGGCCGCTCGTGGCCTTCGCCTCGACGGCGCGCTCGGGTCTGGCCCGAGGGGAACGGGCCTTCATCGGATGGATGGACCCACGCGGCATCGTCGCGGCGGCCACGGCATCGACCTTCTCCGCCAGCCTTGTCCAGCGCGGGGTGAGCGGCGCCGCGAGGATCCTTCCCGTCACCTTCCTGGTGATCGTGGGAACCGTCCTGCTCTACTCGCTGACGGCGGCGCCCGTCGCCAGGCGGCTGGGAGTCGTCAAACCGGCGGGCACGCGCATTCTCCTCGTGGGCGGCGAGCCGTGGGTGGTCGACCTTGGAAGGGCCCTGCGGACCGCCGGCCTGGACGTGCTGATGTGGGCGGGGCTCGACGAGGAGCGGAAGCAGATCAAGGAGGCGGGGATCGACCTGGCCAAGGGCGATCTGCTGGCCACGGCCATCAACCCCGGGGCGCGGCTGGAGGGAGTGACGGCCGTGTTCCTGGCCACCGACGACGACGACTTCAACGCGCTCGCCTCGGTCGTGATGCAGGACAACGTCGAAGGGCCCGTCTATCGGGTGGGACCTCCGCACGACAGCCATGGCGTGGTCGCTCCCTACACCGGCGGCGACATCCTCTTCGGCCGTTCCCTCGTGCGTCACGTCCTGGCGGAGCGCTACGAGCAGGGCGCCCGGTTCGTGGTGCAACCCTCCTCCGCCCCGCTGCCGCCCGCTCACGACACTCTCTTCGTGGTGCGGGCAGACCAGCGGCTGGTGCCGGTCACCGAGAGGGAGGAGACGGTCCCGCAGGAGGGCGACACCGTGGTCCTCCTCGGTTCCGTCCCCACGCCCGGCGAGTGAAGCTCGCCATCGGGCGCTCGCGCGGCTACGCCCCGCCCCTGGGCGCCCCATTGAGCTTCGCGTCCAGGGTGATCGCCGCGTCGATCAGCGCCAGGTGCGTGAAAGCCTGTGGGAAGTTGCCCAACTGCCGCCCCGTCAGGCCGATCTCCTCGGAGTACAGGCCCAGGTGGTTGGCGTACGAGAGCATCTTCTCCAGCACCAGCCTGGCCATCTCGGTGCGTCCGGCCCGCGCCAGGGCGTCGACGTACATGAACGTGCACAGGGAGAAGGTTCCCTCGGAACCGCGCAGTCCGTCGGGAGACGCCTCGGGGTTGTAGCGATAGACCAGGCTGTCGCTGACCAGCTCACGCTCCATCGCGTCCAAGGTGGACTTCCACATCGGATCGGCCGGCGTGATGAACCCGACCGTCGGCATGCGCAGCAACGACGAGTCGAGAACATCGTCGCCGTAATGCTGCACGAATGCCTGCTTCTGCGGGTCCCATCCGCGGCTGAGCACCTGCGCGTAGATCTCGTCACGCGCGCTCACCCACCGGCCGCCGGCCGCCGGCCGCCCGTCGTCGAAGGCGATCCGCACGGCGCGGTCGAAGGCCACCCAGGACATCACGCGGCCGTACGTGAAGTCCTTCCGGCCGCCGCGGGTCTCCCACAGCCCTTCTCCGGGCTGATCCCAGTGGTCGACCAGCCAGTCGAGCAGAATGTGCAGCGCCTTCCAGCCCCCGTTGTCGAGGTGCATGCCGTGCCGGTGCGCAAAGTAGATGCTGTCGAGCGCCTCACCGTAGATGTCCAGTTGCAGCTGCGTCGCCGCTCCGTTGCCGACGCGGACGGGGGCGGAGCCGCAGTACCCCTCCCAATGTTCCAGAGTCTCCTCGACCAGGTCGGAGGAGCCGTCGACCCGGTACATGATGTTCAGTGGCCCGGTGCCGTTCCCTTGGCCGGCCTCTTCCTTCACCCGGTCGTGCAGCCAGCCGATGAACGCCGTCGCTTCTTCCTTGAAACCCAGGCCCAGCAACGCGTACACCGAGAACGACGCATCACGGATCCAGGTGAATCGGTAGTCCCAGTTACGCTCCCCGCCCAACTGCTCAGGCAGAGCCGTCGTGGGGGCGGCGACCAGGGCGCCGGTGGGCGCGTAGGTCATGAGCTTCAGCGTCACGGCAGAGCGCTCCACCGCCTCCCGCCAACGGCCCGAATAGGTGGACTGGCCCAGCCAGGAGCGCCAGAAACGGACCGTCTCGTCGAAGAGCTGCTCGAACTCCGCCACCCGGACCTCGTGCGGCGGCCCGCCGGGGGACGACTCCATGATCAGACCACGCTGCTGGCCCGCCTGCAGGGTCAGGCTGAAGCGCAGGTCCTTGTCACCCGAGAGGATGGTCAGCAGCCGGGAGTCCTGCGGCTCACGGACCGGGTGGACGGCGAGGTTCATGTCCTCGGACGTGAACAAGGCACCGTGCTCCGAGAGGTGCAGCTCGTGCGGCTTACGGCCGTAGTCGAAGCGCGGAGCGATCTCCCCTTCGAACGTCATGGTGCCCCGCACACAGCGCAGCATGCGGACCAGACGGTGCCGGTCCGTCGCCGTCGTGCCGGTCACGGGCATGAAGTCGACCACCTCGCCCGCCCCGGCCTCAGTCATGAAACGCGTCACCAGAACGGCGGTGTCCGGGTGGTAGAGCTGCTTGGTGGTGTAGGTGTCCGCGGCCGGCCTGACGGTGAAGTGGCCGCCCTTCCGCCGGTCGAGCAGAGCACCGAAGACGCTCGGCGAATCGAAGCGCGGACAGCAGAACCAGTCGATCGTCGCATCGGTCGTCACGAGGGCCGCGGTCTGCAGATCACCGATCAGGCCATGGTTCTCGATCAGGGGGTAGTCGTCCATCTTGAGCCCCTTTCGGTCCCGGTGGACAGCGATCGGGCACCGTTACGCAGCGCCCGAGGTCGTCCAGGCGCTGCTCGGCCAGCTTAAGCCGACGGTGTCGTCCCGTCCTGACGAGCGAGCCGCACCGGGCGACGACGGGAGCTCGCCGCTGCGCCGCTCCGAGAAGGGCTCTACCGTGAGGTGGCAGCGCTCCCGGGTGAAGGAGGCGTGACGTGGGTGTCCGGACGTCCTGGGCAGCCAGGTTCAGGCTGCGGCAATACGTCAAGGCGAGCCTGTGGATCGTGCCGTTGTTCGGTCTCGTCCTCGGCATCCTTCTCGCTGAGCTCGCTCTCACCGCCGACAGCGCGGACTGGCCGCCGAGCGGCTGGCACTACTCCGCGACGACGGCGAGCGGCGTGCTCACCGCCATCGTGGGGGCCATGGTGGCGTTGCTCGGATTCGTCGTCACCATCGGCGTACTCGTCGTACAGCAGGCGACAGGAACCCTCTCCCCTCGCTATATGCGCCTGTGGTATCGGGACCGGCTGCAGAAGGCGGTGCTGGCGACCTTCACCGGGACGTTCGCGTTCGCGTTCTCCTTGCTGCGCAGCGTCGAAACCGACTCCGTCCCCGACCTCGGGGTCACCCTTGCCGGCGCGGCGGTGGCCGTCAGCCTCGTGCTCCTGCTCATCTACCTCAACAGGTTCACCCACAGTCTCAGACCGGTGGCCATCGCCGAGCTGGTCACCCGCATGGGAGAGGCCGTCTTCACGAGCGGGGCAGCGGCGATCCGGGCCGCGGCCCCACGCGGAGACGGAACCGTTTCGTCCGACGGTCCGGTGATGCGCGTGCGTTCCGGACGCGGTGGAGCCATCCAGGCGTTCAACGTGGCCGGGCTGGTCGCGGAGGCGGCGCGCCACGACTGCGTCTTCGTCGTGACCCGGCTGATCGGCGACTTCGTACCGCCCGGCACCGTCCTCATCGAGGTCCACGGAGGCACGTCGAAACCGGACCCGGACCGGGTGACCGGTCTCGTCGCCCTCGGGGCCGAGCGCACCATCGAGCAGGACCCCGCATTCGCCCTGAGGGTCCTCGTCGACATCGCCATCAGGGCCCTCTCCCCTGCGGTGAACGACCCCACGACCGCGGTGCAGGTGCTCAACTACATCGAGTCCTTCCTGCACACGGTCGGCAGCACACACCTCCCCGGTCGTTATGTGCTGGCCGATCGCCACGAGCACGCCCGGCTCGTGCTCCCGGGGCGTGACTGGGAGAACTTCCTTCAGCTCGCCGTATGCGAGATCCGCGAGTACGGAGGGTCGTCCGTACAGATCTGCCGACGGCTCCACGCCATGCTCGAGGGCCTGCTCGACACCCTGCCGCCGTCTCAGCACGCCGCTGTGCGAGCGGAGATCAGCCTGCTGCAGGAGTCGATCGCGCGAGAGTTCACCGACCCGGCCCGCCGGGCCATCGCTCAACAGCCCGACCACCAGGGCATCGGCGGGCAGTACACCTCGTAGAGGGGTTGCACGGGTCGCCAGGACGTCGGCGCAGGTCGAATGAGGCTGCTCTCCGCCTCGCGCTGGTCACCGACAACACCTCCCGCACACGGAACAGGGGGAGCACCGCCGCGTGGTACTCACTCGGACCGCAGGCCGAACGGCTGGTGGTGGGACGGCCGCCTGGGCGGTCGGGCAGCGCAGGCACCCCGACCGCGACCCAGGCGAGCGCCAGGAGCAGAGGCGCCCGCCGCGGCGTTGCACGCGTTGGGATGCGGTCAGCCGGTCGGCAGGCCCACCCCGTAGTAGGTGACGTGGTAGCCGTCCACGTACTCCGCCTCGCCGCCGATGATCAAGTCGGTGGGATCGCTCGCGCCCACCGCCCTGGCCGTGGCCACGAGCATCTCGGCGAGTGCGTGGCCCTTCGGCTCGCCGGGGCCGCCCGCGTCCACGCGCCATACCGGATCGTCGTCGCCGAAGACCGACGCCGTGTGCGGGTGTTCGGCGACCGTGCCCCAGCCGAGTGCGGCCGGATCGACGTCGTCGGGAGCGAAGCAGGCGATCGACAGCCGGTCGCCGCACGCCACGTCGAAGAGAAGGGGCGCACTTTGGCCGTTGCGCCCGTAGAACGGCATCCCGATCCGGACCCCCAGGGCGGTGGTCTCGGCAGGCAGCGCTCCCAGGAAGTCTCCCAGCGACCGGGTGACGGTCTCCCAGCTACGGGCGGTCCAACCGCCCGGGAAGCCGAGGCCGGCGTTGGCCTGATCACGGTTGCTGCCGAAGAAGCCGCTGATCGCGTGCTCCTCGCCAACGCCTTGACGCCAGAACCAGTTCTCCGCCGGGTCGGTGGGCTGCAGAACCAGCTCCGGCCCCGACTTCCCGGCGCGCAGTTCGAGCGTGTCCGGCCTGCCGCGCCAGCGCAGGAAGGGTGCGCCCCAGAGCGGCTCGCTGTCGTAGAAGGGGCCCATGTCGCCGTGCGAGCCCATGATGGACGGCTTGCCCAGTGCGGCGGTCACTTCCTCCTTCGCGGCGCGGAATGCGGCCGCCTGCGCTGCGGCGTCCGGCGCGGGAGCCGCCACCGGAACCGCGAGCTCCACGTACGACTCGCCGTCGACGTAACGCTTCTCGTACTCGCCGACCGGGCGCAGGCGAGCATCGCCCGAGGACCGACCTGTGATCAACACAGGAGCATCCGGCGTGCCGCCCCAAGCCCACCCCAGCTCGGCCGCCACAGCCCTCACACCTTCCGGCGTCCAGCCGTCGGTGTCTGCCGCGACGAGTCGCCGGGCGAGCTCCCCGATGGATTCCTCTGCCGTGCTTCCCCGTTGTGCGTTCATCGGGCCATCGTGCCGCACCCCAGGCTCGATCCTTGCGGCAGTGTGCACACCGGCAGCGTCCACGCGGTGGCCTGCTGGTCGGCGAGGGCTCCGGCGAGTGCGGCTCCCACGCTCCGGCTACCGCCGACGACGAGGACGTTCCGGCCCGCGAGGGCGGATCCCGGTGGCAGAGACGAGGCGAGGGATTGCGGGTAGGCGGAGGGACGGCCGGCTGAGCGCCGTGCTCCGCCGGATGTGATGTGCTCCGGGGATCGGCATTCTCGGTAGCGTGATCATCTGCTGCATGGAGTGTCCATGTATCCGGCTCGGTCCGTGCGAGGGCTTCCGGTGGAGAGTGATGAGGCTGCGATGAGTGAACTGACGAAGCCCGAGGTCGATGTTCCGGAGGGTGACGCTCCCACCGAGCTGACCATCCGGGACCTGGTCGTCGGGGACGGGGCTGAGGCGAAGCCGGGCATGGTTGTCAGGGTTCACTATGTCGGGGTGACCTTCGAGTCCGGCAAGGAGTTCGACGCCTCCTGGGACCGGGGCGAGCCGTTCAAGTTCGCCCTGGGCGGTGGCAGGGTCATCAAGGGCTGGGACCGGGGGGTGAGGGGGATGAAGGTCGGCGGTCGGCGCGAGATCATCGTTCCCCCGCGTCTCGGGTACGGCAAGCAGTCGCCCTCGCCGTTGATCCCGGCGGGCTCGACCCTGGTCTTCGTGGTGGACCTGCTTGACTCGTACTCCAGCACAGCCGGGTGGAGCAACGCCCAGTGACCCTGGCCGCTCCTCCCCTGCGACG
>NZ_DATCVQ010000717.1:0-4531 GCF_036566765.1 Streptomyces sp. | reverse complement strand
CGCTTCGGCGCGATCCTCGCCTGTAACGAGGAGCGGCTCGCCCCCGGCGCCGGGTTCGACGAGCATCCGCACAGCCATACCGAGATCGTGACCTGGGTCGTCGAGGGCGAGCTGACGCACCGCGACTCGGCCGGCCACGAGGGCGTCGTGCGCGCCGGCGACGTGCAGCGGCTCAGCTCCGCCGCCGGCGTCCGGCACGTCGAGCGCAACGACGGCGACGTTCCGCTGGTCTTCGTGCAGATGTGGCTCGCCCCGCAGGACCCCGGCGGCGAGCCCGCGTACGAGATCGTCCGCGGGATCGCCGACTCCACCCCGTACGCCCTCCCCGAGGCCGCGGCCATGCTGCACGTCCGCCGCCTGGAGCCGGGCGAGCGCACCGCCGTCCCGGACGCGGACCTCGTGTACGTCCACGTCGTCCGCGGCACGGTCCGCCTCGACGGCGCGGAACTGGCCGCGGGCGACGCGGCGCGCGCGACGGACGCGAGGGACCTGGCGTTGATGGCGACGGGCGACGCGGAGGTGCTGCTGTGGGAGATGAAGGACCTGCGGCGCGCCCTGGGGTGAACCTCAGCCGAGCGCGCTCTTCTTCTTCCACTCCTCCCAGCCCACGTTCCACGCCCCGTACCCGTTGCCCTCCGCCACCGTGCCCTTGGTGTCCGCGCCCTTGATCTCGAAGGGGTCGCCCGCGCGGACCGACGCGTAGAGCGAGGCGGCCTGTTCGGTGCTCATGCCGATGCAGCCGGAACTGTGGTTCTCGCGGCCGAAGTAGCCCTCGTTCCACGGGGCCGCGTGCGCGTACATCCCCGACCAGGTCAGCCGCATCGAGTAGGCGACCATCTTGTTGTAGGCGTCGCCGAGACCGACCGTCTCGGAGTTCATCCGGATCGTGCCCTCCTTGGCCATGAGCACCGCAGTGCCCCGCCACGAGCGCCTGTCGCCGCCGGGCGTGCCGCCGGAGACGGGGATCGTACGGACCACCCTGCCGTCCCGCTCCAGCCTCAACTTCTTCGCGTCCAGGTCCACCTTCACTATCTGCCGCGCACCGACGATGAAACCTGTCTTGTAGTCGCGGACGAACCAACCCCCGCCCGAATCGGTGCCGTTGAGCGTCGCGTCCAGGGTGACCTTCGTGCCGGGCCGCCAGTACTCCTTCGGCCGCCAGTCGGCCCTGTCCTTCCCGGACCAGTCCTTGAGCCAGCCCCAGGAGCCCTCGGTGGCGTTCGAGGTGGTCACCCTCAGCTGCTTCTCCACCTCCGCCTTGTGCGTGACGGGGCCGTCGAAGACGATCGACAGCGGCTGGCCGACGCCGACCGTCGTGTTCTTGCCGGGGGCCAGCGTCAGCCGGTTGACCCGCTCCGCCGCGGGCGTCCGGAACGTCGAGCGGGTCGTCGACTCCTTCCCGCCCGCCGTCCGGGCCGTCGCCTCCACGCGGTACGCGGCTCCCGGCGCCGCGACCCGCTCCGACACCCACGACGTGCCGCCGGAGGCGGTCTTGCCCGTGAGCACCCCGCCCTTCGCATCGACGACCCGCACCTCGGTCAGCGTGCCGCCCGTCGCGGTCACGGTCACGACCCGGCCGGCCGCCGGGGTCACCACGCTCACCTTCGCCGGGGGCTCGGCCGCCTTGCCGTCCGCCGCGTCGCGGGGCGAGCCGCTCGCCCCCGACGTGCAGGCGGTCAGGACGGAGCACAGGGCGACGGCCGCCAGAGCGGGACGTACCAGAGCGGGACGTATTCGGGTGCGCGCAGACATCACGGAAGCCTCCGGAAAAGGGTGGGATGCCGGGACTGTAGGCCGTCCGCACACCGCCGGAACCGCCCGAACGCCCATGTGACAGCGGCTGCAGAGGAACGGTCATCGTCCGGTCACATACGCCGCGCGGAGCCGTCAAGGACGGCTGTGAGCATCCTGTGCGCCCCACGACCGAGGGGGCGGAACAAGGAGGCTCCCGTTGTGTCAGCGCTGCTCGTGACGGCCCCCGCACGCGACGCCGGGGAAGCGTGGCTCGGCCCCGTCACCGCCCAGACCTACCGGGCGTTCGTCGCGTCCCGCGCCGCCGGACCGGACGGCCCCAGCTTCCTGCAGTGCCCCTCCTGGGCCGGCGTGAAGGCGGGCTGGCGGCCGCTGTTCCTCGGCTGGGGGCAGGCGGACGGGCGGCTCACCGGCGCCGCGCTGGTCCTGCTGCGCCCGTTCCCCGGCACCCGCAAGTACTTCGCCTACCTGCCCGAGGGACCCATCGCCGACTGGTCCGACCCGGACCTCGACCGCTGGCTCGTCCCGCTGCTCGGGCATGTGCGCGCGGTCGGCGCGTTCGCCGTGCGGATCGGGCCCACGCCCGCGTTCCGGCGCTGGAACGCGGCCCGGCTCAAGACCCTCACCGGCCCCGGCCGACGCCTTTCCGACGTGCTCGCCTGCGAGGTCGACCCGCTCGGCACCGCCGTCGCCGAACGGCTCCGCGCCCGCGGCTGGCGGCGCTGCGGCGGCGACGCGGAGGACGGCGCCGACGCCCAGCCCCGGTTCGTCTACCAGGTGCCGCTGGCCGGCCGCGGCGCCGACGAGCTGTGGAACGGGCTCAACCAGGAATGGCGGCGCAACGTCCGCAAGTCCCGTCGGCACGGGGTCGAGGTCACCGTCGGCGGCGCCGCCGACCTGCCCGAGTTCTACCGGCTGCTGCGGATCACCGAGGAGCGCGACGGCTTCCGGCTGGGCCGCGACCTCGCGTACTACGAGCGGCAGTACGCGGTCCTCAACGCCGAGGAACCCGGCCGGATGAAGCTCTATCTCGCCCGCCACGAGGGCGAGATCCTCGCTGCCCACACGATGATCACCGTCGGCCGGCGGGTCTGGTACCAGACCGGCGCGTCCGCCGACCACCGGCGCGAGGTCCGCCCGTCCAACGCCCTGCAGTGGCGCATGATGCTCGACGCGCACGCCGCCGGGGCCGACGTCTACGACATGCGCGGAGTACCCTCCACCCTTGATCCGGACGACCGCGCCCACGGGCTGCTGCGCTGGAAGCTCGGCACGGGCGGACAGGTCGTCGAGACGTTGGGGGAGTGGGAGACACCGTTGCAGGGCACGACCAACCACGCGCTGTACCGCGCCTTTCAGGCGTACCTGGCCCGCCGATGACGACCGCCGTGGGGGAACGGCGCGCACCGTCCGTGCTGCGCAGCGGCGCGCTGATGGCGGCCGGTTCGGTCGTCTCGCGCGCCACCGGCTTCGTCCGCTCCGCCGTCGTCGCGGCGGCCCTCGGCATCGGGGCGCTCGCGGACGGGTACGCGGTCGGCAACTCCGTCCCGACGATCGTGTACATGCTGCTGCTCGGCGGGGCGCTCAACGCGGTCTTCGTGCCGGAGCTGGTCAAGGCGGCGAAGGAACACGAGGACGGGGGCGCGGCGTACACCGACCGGCTGCTGACGGTCTGCGTGCTGGCCCTGACGCTGCTCACGGCCGGCGCGGTGCTCGCGGCGCCCGCGATCGTGGACGCGTACACCGACTACACGGGCGAGCAGCGGACGACGACGGTCGCGTTCGCGCGGTTCTGCCTGCCGCAGATCTTCTTCCTCGGGCTGTTCACGCTGCTCGGCCAAGTGCTCAACGCGCGCGGGCGGTTCGGCGCGATGATGTGGACGCCGGTGCTCAACAACGTCGTCGTCATCGCGGTGTTCGCGCTGTATCTCGCGACGGCGGACGGCGGGACGGTCTCGGCGCGCGAGACCGCGCTGCTCGGCTGGGGCACGACGGCGGGCATCGCCGTCCAGGCGCTGGCGCTCGTACCGGCGCTGCGCGCGGCGTCGTTCCGCTGGCGGCCGCGCTTCGACTGGCGCGGCAGCGGGCTCACGGCCCCGCTGCGATCGGCCGGCTGGCTGGTGCTGCTCGTCCTCACCAACCAGGCCGCGTACTGGGTGACCACCCGGCTGGCGACGGCCGCGGGGTCGCGGGCCGAGGCCCTGGGGTTCGACGGCGGCGTCGGCTTCGCCGCGTACAACAACGCGTACGTGGTGTGGGTCGTGCCGCACGGCATCGTCACCGTCGCGCTGATGACCGCGCTCATGCCGCGGATGAGCGGTGCGGCGGCGGACGGCGACGTGGCGGGGGTGCGGCGGGACGCCGGCTACGCGCTGCGCACCAGCGCGGCGGCGGTCGTCCCTGCGGCATGCGCGCTGTTCGCGCTGGCGGCGCCGCTGCTCGCCCTGGTCTACCAGCACGGCGTGACCGACGCGCAGGACATCCGCGCGATGGCCGCCACCCTGATGGCCTTCGCGCCCGGCCTGATCGCCCTCTCCGGCCAGTACGTGCTCACCCGCGCCTTCTACTCCCTGCGCGACACCCGCACCCCGTTCCTGCTGAACCTCCTGATCGCCGGCCTGAACGCGACCCTGTCCTGGGCCGCCTACGCGGCGCTCCCCGCCCGCTGGGCGGTCACCGGCATGGCGGCGGCGTACTCGGTGGCGCTGTGGGCCGGCTGGGCGGCGACGGGGTGGGCGCTGCGCAGGCGGTTGCGAGGGGCGGGCGCCGGCACGGCCGG
>NZ_DATCVQ010000716.1:0-10612 GCF_036566765.1 Streptomyces sp. | reverse complement strand
CCGGTCAGCAGCCGCAGGAAGTCCCGGAACGACCCCGGCATGTCCACCGAGGCCGGGTCGAGCAGCCACTGGTACTGGAGTCCGTCCATCACCGCCGTCAGCAGCGGCGCGGCCTGTTCGGGGGTCAGGCCGCCCCCGAGGCGCTCGCCGAACTCCAGGCGCAGGACCTGCGCCATGTTCTCCCGCACCTGGGCGTACCGCTCGGTGAAGAACGCCCGCGCCGGATGCCCGTCCGTCACGCTCTCGCCGAGCAGCGCGGAGAAGGTCTGCACGATCCCCGGCCGCATCGCGTTGTACTCGACGAGGGACTCCAGCAGGTCGAGCCGCCAGCCCTCGCGGTCCCGGCCGCCGCTGGTGTCCCAGCGGTCGCGCTCCTGGAGGACCGCGACGAGCAGCGCCTCCTTCGTCGGGAAGTAGTGCAGCAGCCCCTGCTGGGTGAGGCCGACCCGCTCGGCGACCGAGCCGAGCGTCGCGCCCCGGTAGCCGCGCTCGGCGATCACTTCGAGGGCCGCGCGCAGGATGTCCTCGCGCCGCTCCTCGCTCCTGGCCCGCGCCATCGCCGTGGCCTCCTCTCCCCGCTCGCCGGAGCGACCCGTGTCGTCCGTCCGACAGGACCGTACGGCATTCTCGGGCTCTTAATATAACGAGTACATCACGTAACCTACCGATCTACCGGTAGGTGGGTGCACGATGTCCGCCATCGGTACGTCGAACGAGGAGGCACGGCCATGGCGGAGACTGCGCGGGGCGACGATCTGCGGGACGACGAGTTGAGGGAAGCGACCGTCGAGGCGGCGCTCGCCACGCTCGACCTGGACGCCAAGACCCGGCTGCTGGGCGGTCAGGACATGTGGTCGCTGCCGGCCCTGCCCGAGATCGGGCTGGCCTCCCTGGTCATGTCCGACGGACCCATCGGCGTCCGCGGCGTCCGCTGGACCGCCGACGACCCGTCGGTGGCGCTGCCCTCCCCGACCGCGCTCGCCGCCGCCTGGGACCCGGCCCTGGCCCGCCGGGCCGGCCGGCTGCTCGCCCAGGAGGCCCGCCGCAAGGGCGTCCACGTGCTGCTCGCGCCCACTGTGAACCTGCACCGCTCGCCGCTCGGCGGCCGGCACTTCGAGGCGTACAGCGAGGACCCGTACCTCACCGGCGCCGTCGCCACCGGCTATGTGCGGGGTGTCCAGGAGGGCGGCGTCGGGACCACGGTCAAGCACTTCGTCGCCAACGACGCCGAGACAGACCGCTTCACCGTCGACAACAGGATCGCCCCGCGCCCGCTGCGCGAGCTGTACCTCGCCCCCTTCGAGGCGATCGTCGAGAACGCCTGCCCCTGGGGCATCATGACCGCCTACAACCAGGTCAACGGCACGACCATGAGCGAGCACCGCTACCTCGTGAACGAGGTGCTGCGCGGCGAGTGGGGCTTCGACGGCTTCAACGTCTCCGACTGGATGGCCGCCCGCTCCACCAAGGGCGACATCGAGGGCGGCCTGGACGTCGCCATGCCCGGCCCCCAGACCGTCTACGGCCCGGCGCTGGCCGCCGCCGTCCGGGCCGGCGAGGTCGAGGAGTCCTCCGTCGACGCCGCCGTACGGAACGTCCTGCGGCTCGCCGCCCGCGTCGGCGCCCTCGAAGGCGCCCCGCCGGTCGTCGCCGAGCTCCCGGCCGCCGTCGACGGCGACGCGCTCGCCCGCGAGATAGCCCGCCGCGGCTTCGTCCTGGTGCGCAACAAGAACGGCGCGCTGCCGCTCGCCCCCGGCGCGACCGTCGCCCTGTCCGGCGCGGCCGCCCGCGACGCCCGCGTGCTCGGCGGCGGCTCCGCCCAGGTCTTCCCCGACCACGTCGTCTCCCCGCTCGACGGCCTCACGGCCGCTCTGCCCGAGGGGGCCCTGACGTACGTGGTCGGCGCCGACCCGAGCGACGAACTCACCCCCGCCGACCAGGGGTTCACCCTCCGCGCCGTCTGCCGCGACGCGGCGGGCGATGTCCTCGGCGAGGGCTCGCTGCCCAACGGCCAGGTCCAGTGGATCGGCGACGATCTCCCGGCCGGCGTCACCCACGAGACGCTCGCCTCCATCGAGGTCGTCGGCGAGTTCACCCCGCGCGAGAGCGGCGCGCACGCCTTCGGCACCCGCGGCCTCGGCGGGTACACGCTCACCGTCGCCGGCCGGACGCTCTTCGACGGGGTGCAGCGGATGGGCCCGGAGACCGACCCGTTCGAGGCGTTCTTCGGCTCCCCGGCCGAGCGCGGAAAGGTCGAGCTCACCGCGGGCGAGACCGTCGAGGTGTCGCTGCTGCACACCCTCGACCGGGAGTTCGCGGCCCCGCTGCCCGCAGTCATGTTCTCCTTCGTCCACCTCGGTCCGCACCGCGACCCCGACGAACTGATCGCCGAAGCCGTCGCGGCCGCCCGCGCCGCCGACACCGCCGTCGTGGTCGTCGCCACCACCGAGCGCGTCGAGTCCGAGGGCTTCGACCGCAAGGACCTCGCCCTGCCCGGCCGTCAGGACGACCTCGTCCGCGCCGTCGCCGCCGCCAACCCGAACACGGTCGTCGTCGTCAACGCGGGCTCCCCGGTGGAGCTGCCGTGGCGCGAGGACGTCGCCGCGGTGCTGCTGAGCTGGTTCCCGGGCCAAGAGGGCGGGGCGGCGCTCGCCGACGTGCTCACCGGCGCCGAGGAGCCCGGCGGCCGGCTGCCCACCACCTGGCCGGTCGCCCTCGCCGACGTGCCCGTCACCGAGGTCACCCCCACCGACGGCGAACTCCCCTACGACGAGGGCGTGTTCATCGGCTACCGGGCCTGGGACAAGGCCGGCGCGGTCCCTGCGTACCCCTTCGGCCACGGCCTCGGCTACACCACCTGGTCGTACGACTCGCTGGAGGCGACCCCCGACACGGCGACCGTCCGGATCACCAACACCGGTGACCGGCCCGGCCGCGAGGTCGTCCAGATCTACCTCGCTCCGATCGCGGACGACGTGGAGCGCCCGGCGCGCTGGCTGGCCGGCTTCGCGAGCGTCGAGGCAGCCGCCGGCACGTCCGTCGACGTCGAGATCGCGCTGCCCCGCCGCGCCTTCGAGATCTGGGACGAGGAGAAGGGGGGCTGGGCCTTCGTGCCCGGCGCGTACCGGGTCGTCGCCGCGCACTCGCTCGCCGACGAGCAGCTGGCCGTGACGCTGGAGCTCTGACCCGGCCGGAGGACCCGGCCGGAGGCCGACGGCCGGGAACCCCCGAGGACCCGGCCGGATCGCCCGGCCGATCACAGACCGGCCCCGGGGCGGCGCCTGACCGCCGCCCCGGGGCCTTGCAATCGGTCCTACGCCTTCGTGACCTGGCGGTACGCGATCTCCGCGAGCCGCGCCTGGCCGTCCTTGCTCGGATGGAAGAAGTCCCAGGGGCTGAGCTGTTCGCCGTCGAACGCGAAGCCGAAGACGGCCCCGCCGTCGTACCGGCAGCGGGTGTCCGCGGCGCACACCTCGCGCAGCGCGGCGTTGTACGCCACCACCCGCGCATGCACCTGCGCGCGGCGCTTCTCGGCGGACGCGCTCACGTCCTCCGCGTCGGCCAGCATCGACCCGCAGATGCCCAGCTTCCAGATCTGACGGCTCATCGGGTTGCCGCGCCCCGTCGACCACAGCCGCTTCAGGTCCGGCACGCTGGTCACATACACCTGCGCCTTCGGCGCGCCCGCCCGCAGCCTGGCCATCGCCGCCGTGAACGAGGCCTTGAAGTCGGCGACCGGAGTCATCAGTTCCGGGCTGTCCCGGCAGGCGTCGTTCGCTCCCGCCATCACCGTCACCAACTCGGGCTTCTCCGCGGCCGCCAGGGCCATCTGGCCGGGAAGCTCCGCCATCCGCGCCCCCGTACGGGCGAGGTTCCAGCTGCGGGCCGCCGCCCCGGTCGGGCCGAGCAGCCGCAGCGCGAGGCTCTTGACCGTGCTGTCCGTGCCGGTGGACCAGGACACCTCGGGGCAGTCCGCGAGCACCTGGCAGGCGTCGAAACCACGGGTGATGGAGTCGCCGACGGCGGCGATCGAGGCGGGGCTGCGGTCCCAGACGGGGGTCGGGGACGGTCTCGGGGACGGGCGGCGCACGGCCCCGTCCACCTCCGGCCCGCAGCCGGAGAGCGTGGCGGCGCACAGCAGCGCGGCAAGTCCTCCGGCGACAGCGGTACGGAATCGTCCCCCCGCGCGCATCCTTCAGTCCCCTCCGTCGCGTCCTGGCGAGTGAAAGCTTGGTGTCCACCGGCCCCTTGACCGACCGTACGTCACCCCAAGGAGGGTGCGGGCACGGTAGCTTTTCCCCCGTCGAACCAGAGGCGTCTCTGCCGACCGGCTCCGGTAAATTACATCACGTCACATGCTGTCCCTTTTTCGGGGGTTTGCGAAGTTTCACCCTCGATGCTGTTTACTGAGGCCGCTGGGAAAGGCGAACCTCGTCCCACACTGGAGGTCCCGGTGACGACACGTGGAGTCCTGTACGTACACTCCGCACCGCGCGCGCTCTGCCCGCACGTCGAATGGGCGGTGGCGGGCGTCCTCGGTGCGAGGGTCCAGCTCGACTGGATCCGCCAGCCCGCGTCCCCCGGAACCTGGAGAGCCGAGTTCTCCTGGAAGGGCGAGACCGGCACGGCGGCCAAGCTCGCCTCCGCGCTGCGCGGCTGGCAGATGCTCCGCTTCGAGGTCACCGCGGAGCCCTGCGCCAACGCCGAGGGCGAGCGCTACAGCGCCACCCCCGACCTGGGAATCTTCCACGCCGTCACCGGCCTGCACGGCGACATCCTCGTCCCCGAGGACCGGCTGCGCGCCGCGCTGGCGCGGTCGACGCGCGGAGAGTCGGAGCTGGAGGCGGAGATCGCCAAGCTGCTCGGCAAGCCGTGGGACGACGAGCTGGAGCCGTTCCGCTACGCGGGCGAGGGCGCGCCGGTGCGCTGGCTCCACCAGGTCGTCTGACCGACGCCCTGGTCCTCCTGGCCGCGACGGGGAACGCGTCGCTCCCGGACACGCTGGTGGCCCACTCCGTGACGGACGGCCGGCGGCTGTGGCGGCACAAGCCCGACGCAACCCGCATGGAGGCGCTGGCCCGCGCGGACGACGGCAGGCTCGTGGTGCTGACGAGCAGCCGGGGCGGGCCGCAGGTCCTGACCCTCGACGCCGCCGGAGCCGTACGCGGCACGCTCGCGGGCGGCCCGCCGATCCCGACCGCGGCCGAACTGGTCCCGGTGACGGGCGGCCACGTCGTCGTCGACCTCCGCCCCACCGGCGCGGAACCGTCCCTCCACCCCCTGCGCTGACAAGCCGAAGGCCCTGCCGGCACAAGCCGACAGGGCCTTCAAAAACTCACGTGACGCGAAGTCACACCGTCCGGAACGCCAGGACCACGTTGTGGCCGCCGAAGCCGAACGAGTTGTTGATCGCGGCGATCGTGCCCTGCGGGAGTTCGCGGGGCTCGTTGCGGACGATGTCCGCCTCGACGGCCTCGTCCAGCTCGTCGATGTTGATCGTCGGCGGGGCCAGACGGTGGTGCAGGGCCAGGACCGTCGCGACGGTCTCGATGCCGCCCGCGCCGCCCAGCAGGTGGCCGGTCATGGACTTCGTCGCGGAGATCGCGACGTGGTCCAGGTCGTCGCCCAGGACCTTGCGCAGCGCCTTGATCTCGGCGACGTCGCCCTGCGGCGTCGACGTGGCGTGTGCGTTGAGGTGGACGACCTCGGACGGCTTGAGGTCCGTCGCGTCCAGCAGGTTCTGCATCGCGGCGGCGATGCCCCGGCCGGTCGGCTCGGGCTGCGCGATGTGGTGGCTGTCGGCCGACAGGCCCTGGCCCAGCACCTCGCAGTAGACACGCGCGCCACGGGCCTTCGCGTGCTCCTCGGACTCGAGGATCACGACACCCGCGCCCTCGCCGAGCACGAAGCCGTCGCGGCCGGTGTCGTACGGACGCGAGGCCTTGGTGGGCTCGTCGTTGTTCTTGGACATCGCCATCATGTTGGCGAACGCCGCGATCGGCAGCGGATGGATCGCCGCCTCCGTGCCGCCGGCGACGACCACGTCGGCCCGGCCGGTACGGATCATCTCGACGGCGTAGCCGATCGCCTCGGCGCCCGACGCGCACGCGGAGACCGGGGTGTGCACGCCCGCCCGGGCGTTCACCTCCAGGCCGACGTTCGCGGAGGGGCCGTTGGGCATCAGCATGGGCACGGTGTGCGGGGAGACGCGGCGGACGCCCTTCTCCTTCAGCACGTCGTACTGGTCGAGCAGCGTCGTGACACCGCCGATGCCGGAGGCGATGACGGAGCCGAGCCGCTCGGGCGCGATCTTCTCGTCCTCACCGGCGGGGGCGGTGTAGCCCGCGTCGGCCCACGCCTCGCGGGCCGCGATCAGCGCGAACTGCGCCGAGCGGTCCAGCTTGCGGGCGAGCGGGCGGGGCAGGACCTCCTCCGGGTCCACCGCGGCGAGCGCGGCGATCCGGACCGGCAGGTCGGCGAAACGCTCGCCCTCGAGGGGGCGGACGCCGGAGCGACCGGCCAGCAGACCTTCCCAGGTCGAGGCCGAGTCGCCACCCAGCGGTGTGGTTGCGCCGATACCGGTGACGACCACGGTGCGATTGGTCGAGCTCACAGGAATTCTTTCTCCACGTGTGTGATGGTCGAAAAACGGCGCCACCGCCGGGTGGCAGACCGAGTCAGCAGGGGCCGAATCAGCCCTGGTGCTTCAGGATGTACGCGGCGGCGTCGCCGACGCTCTTGAGGTTCTTGACGTCCTCGTCCGGGATCTTGACGTCGAAGCGCTCTTCGGCGGCGACGACGACCTCGACCATGGACAGCGAGTCGACGTCCAGGTCGTCGGTGAAGGACTTCTCCAGCTCGACGTCCTCGACCGGGATACCGGCGATCTCGTTCACGATTTCGGCGAGACCGGCAACGATCTCTTCCTGAGTGGCGGCCATGTCGGCGCTCCTTCGGTGTTGTTCAGGTTGTTCTGGTTGTTCAGGGTGCTACGACCCCGTCCGGAGTGATCCGTACGGCGCCTAGGGGAGGGTAACGACCGTCGCGGCGTAGACGAGACCCGCCCCGAAGCCGATGACGAGCGCGGTGTCGCCGCTCTTCGCCTGCCCGGTCGCCAGAAGCCGCTCCATCGCGAGCGGGATCGAGGCGGCCGAGGTGTTGCCGGTGGTCTCCACGTCACGGGCGACCGTGACGTGCTCCGGCAGCTTCAGCGTCTTCACCATCGAGTCGATGATCCGCATGTTGGCCTGGTGCGGGATGAAGACGTCCAGGTCGGCCGCCGAGATGCCGGCGGCGTCCAGCGCCTGCTGGGCGACCTTGGCCATCTCGAAGACGGCCCAGCGGAAGACCGCCTGACCCTCCTGCGTGATGGCCGGAAACTTCTGGACCTCGCCGTCGCGGTAGTCCGTCCACGGCACGGTCTGCTTGATGGTCTCGGACTTGTCGCCCTCGGAGCCCCACACGGTGGCGCCGATGGCCGGCTCCTTCGAGGGGCCGACGACGACCGCGCCCGCGCCGTCGCCGAACAGGAAGGCCGTCGCGCGGTCCTCCAGGTCCGTCAGGTCGCTGAGCCGCTCGACGCCGATGACCAGCACGTACTCGGCCGAGCCGTCCACGACCATGCCCTTGGCGAGGGTCAGTCCGTAGCCGAAGCCGGCGCAGCCCGCGGAGATGTCGAACGCGGCCGGCTTGACCGCGCCGATCTTGTCCGCGATCTCGGTGGCGACGGCCGGGGTCTGCTTGAAGTGCGAGACGGTGGAGACGATCACGCCGCCGACCTGCTCCGGGGTGATCCCGGCGTCGGCGATGGCCTTGCCGGCCGCCTCGACGGACATCGCGCACACGGTCTCCTCGGGGGAGGCCCAGTGGCGGGTCGTGATACCGGAGCGGGAGCGGATCCACTCGTCGGAGGAGTCGATCGTCTCGAGGATCACCTCGTTCGGCACCACACGGGTCGGGCGGTAGCCGCCGACACCCATGATGCGTGCGTACGGGGCGCCCTTGCTGGGCTTGATCTTCGACATGCGCTACGGCTCCTTCTCAGGCTGTGTGCTCGGAAAGCAGCGTGCGGGCCGCGTCGAGGTCGTCAGGGGTCTTCAGGGCGAGGGTCTCGACACCCGGCAGCGCACGCTTGGCGAGACCGGTCAGCGTGCCGCCGGGGCACACCTCGATCAGCGCGGTCGCGCCGAGCGCCTTGAAGGTCTCCATGCACAGGTCCCAGCGGACCGGGTTGGCGACCTGGCCGACCAGGCGCGAGACGACCTCGGCGCCGGTGGCGACCTGCGCGCCGTCCTTGTTGGAGACGTACGGCAGGGTCGGGTCGGCCACGGTCAGCTCGCGGGCCGCGGCTGCCAGCTTGGCCACCGCGGGCTCCATGTGCAGCGTGTGGAACGCGCCGGCGACCTTCAGCGGGACGACCCGGCGGACGCCCTCGGGCTTGTCCGCCTCCAGCGCGGCGAGCTGCTCCAGCGTGCCCGCGGCGACGATCTGGCCGGCGCCGTTCACGTTCGCCGGGGTCAGGCCGAGCTTCTCCAGGTGCGGAAGCGTTACCTCGGGGTCTCCGCCGAGCAGCGCGGACATGCCCGTCTCCACGATCGCGGCGGCCTCGGCCATCGCCAGACCGCGGGTGCGCACGAAGCGCAGCGCGGCGGTCTCGTCGAGGACGCCCGCGAGGGCGGCCGCGGTGATCTCACCGACGCTGTGACCGGCGACGGCGTTCGGCCGCAGGCCGAGCGCCTCGGCGGACAGCAGACCGGCGGCCACCAGCAGCGGCTGGGCCACCGAGGTGTCGCGGATCTCGTCCGCGTCGGCCTTCGTGCCGAAGTGGGCGAGGTCGAGCTCGATGGCGTCCGACCAGGC
Organism: Streptomyces sp.; assembly: GCF_036566765.1. Classification (GTDB taxonomy): domain Bacteria; phylum Actinomycetota; class Actinomycetes; order Streptomycetales; family Streptomycetaceae; genus Streptomyces. The sequence goes on along the minus strand of NZ_DATCVQ010000716.1, from coordinate 1,753 downwards.
CGCGATGCGGTCGGCCGCGCCGGGGAGTTCGAGCCAGGGAGTCAGGAAGCCGGGCGTCTGAGCGCCTTGGCCGGGAGCGACGAGTACGAGCACCCTCACACTCTCTCTTGTGGACGGTTCCGGACGCCCGTGGGGACAGGGACGAAGAACCGTCGGGGGAATTGTTGATGTCCGACAAAAGTCTAGGACTGCGAATCTCCGTCGGCCAGACGCCCCAGGATCAGGGCGATCCGCAGAGTGAACGCGGAGCGGACGTCGGAGGGTGACCAGCCGGTGACGTCGGTCACACGTCGGAGCCGGTAGCGCACGGTGTTGGGGTGCACGAAGAGCATCCGTGCGGCGCCCTCCAGGCTGCTCGCCTGCTCCAGATAGACACTCAGTGTTTCCAGCAGTGCCGAGCCCGCTTCTTCCAGCGGTCTGTAGATCTCCTCCACCAGCTGCTCGCGCGCCGCAGGGTCGGAGGCGATCGCGCGCTCCGGCAGCAGATCGTCCGCGAGGACCGGGCGGGGGGCGTCCTGCCAGGCCGAGCAGGCCTTCAGACCGGCGGCCGCGGCCTGCGCGGACCGGGTCGCGGCCAGCAGGTCCGGTACGACCGGGCCGGCGACGACCGGGCCCGCCGCGTACGGGCCGATCAGGGCCTTGGCGACGGCGAGCGGGTTGTCGCTGCCGCCGGCGATGACGACCAGCCGGTTGCCGAGGACGCCGGTGAGGACCTGGAGCTTGGCGTGCCGGGCGGCCCGGCGGATCGCCTCGACGGTGAGCTCGCTGTCGCCGTCCGGGGCGGTGCCGAGGACGACGCAGACGTACTCGGGCGAGTTCCAGCCGAGGGCGGCGGCGCGGGACACCGCGCCCTCGTCGGCCTCGCCGGACAGCACCGCGTTGACGACCAGCGACTCGAGCCGCGCGTCCCACGCGCCGCGGGCCTCGGCGGCCTGCGCGTACACCTGCGCGGTGGCGAAGGCGATCTCGCGGGCGTAGACGAGCAGCGCCTCACGCAGCACGGACTCGTCGCCGGGGGCGGCGACCTCGTCGATCGCCGACTCCATGACCTCGATGGTGGTCCGCACCATCTCGACGGTCTGGCGCAGCGTGATGGCGCGGGTCAGCTCGCGGGGCGCGGTGCCGAAGACGTCGGTGGAGATCGCCTGTGGGGTCTCGGGGTGCCGGAACCACTCGGTGAACGCCGCGATGCCGGCCTGGGCGACCAGGCCGATCCACGACCGGTTCTCGGGCGGCATGGCCCGGTACCACGGCAGCGTCTCGTCCATGCGAGCGATCGCATGAGCGGCGAGCCGCCCCGACGACTGCTCCAGGCGCTTCAGGGTCGCGGAGTGCGGATGGGCGGCGTTCGTGGGTTCAGGCACGGACTAAGGGTGCCTTATCGGGGTACCGGGATGCGCCCTCGGGTTGTGGGCGTTCGTTCCGCTGGGCGACAACGGGGGGAGGCGGCAAGCGGCGACGGGTCCGGGCCGTGGGCGCGGCGGGGTCGTACCGTAAGGCCGTGATTCGTATTCAGCGTGCCGGCGAGCGTTACCCCGGCGGCGACCCCTCCGCCGGGATCGAGACGGCGCACGCGTTCTCGTTCGGGGGCCACTACGACCCCGACAACCTTCGCTTCGGCGCGATCCTCGCCTGTAACGAGGAGCGGCTCGCCCCCGGCGCCGGGTTCGACGAGCATCCGCACAGCCATACCGAGATCGTGACCTGGGTCGTCGAGGGCGAGCTGACGCACCGCGACTCGGCCGGCCACGAG
>NZ_DATCVQ010000715.1:0-17310 GCF_036566765.1 Streptomyces sp. | reverse complement strand
GCCCTGGCGGGTGCCCGAGGTCGGGGCGCCCTGGCGGGTGCCCGAGGTCGGGGCGCCCTGGCGGGTGCTCGTGCCGCCGCGGCTGCCTCGGCGGCGGGAGCGGGACGGGGCGGAGCCGGGCTTCGAGGACCTGGCCGGCTGCGGCGGGGCAGGGGTCTCGATGACGACCGGGGTGCCGGAGGGCTCGCGGGCGCCGGTGACCTCCGTGAGGCGGGCGTCGCTCGACTTGATCTGAGCGGTCTGCGGGGTGATGCCCGCGTGGGTCATGAGGCGGGACATGTCGCGCTTCTGCTCCGGGAGGACCAGGGTGACGACGCTGCCGGACTCGCCGGCGCGGGCGGTGCGGCCGCCGCGGTGGAGGTAGTCCTTGTGGTCCTGGGGCGGGTCGACGTTGACGACCAGGTCCAGGGCGTCGACGTGGATGCCGCGGGCCGCGACGTTCGTCGCGACGAGGGCGTTGACCTGGCCGTTCTTGAACTGGTCCAGCGTGCGGTTGCGCTGCGGCTGCGAGCGGCCGCCGTGCAGGCCGGCCGCGCGGACGCCGCTCGCGAGGAGCTGCTTGACCAGGCGGTCGACCGCGCGCTTGGTGTCCAGGAAGAGGATCGTCCGGCCGTCGCGGGCGGCGATGCGGACGGTGACGGTCTTCTTGTCGGTGGCGTCGGCCACGTACAGCAGGTGGTGCTCCATCGTGGAGACCGCGCCCGCCGACGGGTCGACGGAGTGGACCACCGGGTCGTCCAGGAACATCTTGACCAGGCGGTCGATGTTCTGGTCGAGGGTGGCCGAGAACAGCATCCGCTGCCCGCCCGGCTCGACCTGCTTCAGCAGCGCCGTGACCTGCGGAAGGAAGCCCATGTCGGCCATCTGGTCGGCCTCGTCGAGGACGGTGATCGCCACCTGGTCGAGCCGGACGTCGCCGCGGTCGATCAGGTCCTTCAGCCGGCCCGGGGTGGCCACCAGGACCTCCGCGCCACGGCGCAGCGTGCCCGCCTGCCGGGTGATCGACAGGCCGCCGACGACGGTCGCGATCCGCAGGTTCACGGCCGTGGCGTACGGCGCGAGGGCGTCGGTGACCTGCTGGGCCAGCTCGCGCGTGGGCACCAGGACCATGGCCAGCGGGGCCTTCGGCTCGGAGCGGCGGCCGGCGGTCCGGGCGAGCAGGGCGAGGCCGAAGGCGAGGGTCTTGCCGGAGCCGGTCCGGCCGCGGCCGAGGATGTCACGGCCGGCGAGCGAGTTCGGCAGGGTCGCGCCCTGGATCGGGAACGGCTCGGTGACGCCCTGCGCGGCGAGGGTCTTCACCAGCGCGGGCGGCATGTCCAGGGCGTCGAAGGACTCCACGGCGGGCAGGGCGGGCGTCACCGGCTCCGGCGCGGTGAACTCGCGCGGCGGCGGAGGACTGGCCGGGCCGCGCCCCTTGCCCTTGCCGCCCCTCGGGGCGGCCTTGGGGGCCGCGGCCTTCGCGGGGCGCCGCCGGGAGGCGGGGCGTTCGGAGCGGGTCATGGATCTGCCTTCCTGGCCTGGGCACAGCACTCGCCGGGACTCCCGCATGGGGTTCCGGCGAGGGGGCGACGCGTCCGGAGGGATTCCGGCCGTCGAGGAGCTGTCCAGGATGTGTCGAGGAGCTTTCGGGGTGTTTCGGGGTATCCGGAGAAGTTCCGGAGCATCCCGGAAACGACGACGCGCCTGAGGGTCATTCCCGCGTCAGGGGCGCATGAAGTCCATGGGTACCGAAACCACAACCAAGCGACCCTAGCACGCGGGGCCCTCCGAACCCGAGATTCTCGTCATGGACATCACAGCCCCCGACAGCCCCTACGCCATGCGGCACGCCCCTCGACACCGCTTCGTCTAGAGGCGTTCGATGATCGTCACGTTCGCCTGACCGCCGCCCTCGCACATCGTCTGGAGGCCGAAGCGGCCGCCCGTGCGCTCCAGTTCGTGCAGCAGCGTCGTCATCAGCTTCACGCCCGTCGCGCCCAGCGGGTGACCCAGGGCGATCGCGCCGCCGTTGACGTTGACGCGCTCCGGGTCCGCGCCGGTCTCCTTCAGCCAGGCGAGGACGACCGGGGCGAAGGCCTCGTTGATCTCGACGAGGTCGATGTCGTCGATGGTCAGGCCGGTCTTCTTCAGCGCGTACGCGGTCGCCGGGATCGGCGCGGACAGCATCCGGATCGGGTCCTCGCCGCGCACCGACAGGTGGTGGACGCGGGCCCGCGGGGTGAGCCCGTGCTCGCGCACCGCGCGCTCGCTCGCCAGCAGCATGGCCGCCGCGCCGTCCGAGACCTGCGAGGAGCAGGCCGCCGTGATCGTGCCGCCCTCGACGACCGGGGCCAGGCCCGCCATCTTCTCCAGGCTGGTGTCCCGGCGCGGGCCCTCGTCCGCCGTCACGTCCCCGTACGCGACCGTCTCCCGCTCGAAGCGGCCCTCGTCGAGGGCGCGCAGCGCGCGCCGGTGGGAGCGGAGGGCGAACTCCTCCTGGTCGCGCCGGGTGATCCCCCACTTCTTCGCGATCAGCTCGGCCCCGTGGAACTGGTTCACCGGCGCGTCCCCGTACCGCGCGCGCCAGCCCTCGCTGCCCGCGTACGGCCCCTCCGTGAGGCCGAGCGGCTCGGCGGCCTGCCGGGACGCGAAGGCGATCGGGATCATCGACATGTTCTGCGTGCCGCCGGCGACGACCAGGTCCTGGGTGCCGGAGAGCACGCCCTGCGCGGCGAAGTGCACGGCCTGCTGCGAGGAGCCGCACTGCCGGTCGACGGTGACGCCCGGGACCTCCTCCGGGAGCCCGGCCGCCAGCCATGCCGTACGGGCGATGTCGCCGGCCTGCGGCCCCACGGTGTCGAGGCAGCCGAAGACGACGTCCTCGACGGCGGCGGGGTCGATCCCGCTCCGCTCGACCAGCGCCTTGAGGACATGCGCGCCGAGGTCGGCGGGGTGGACAGCGCAGAGCCCTCCCCTGCGCCGGCCCACGGGGGTCCGTACCGCTTCGACTATGTACGCCTCGGCCATGACGCCTCCTTGGTGGGTCACGCGCGTGCGTCACGCGCGTGGGTTACGTGCGTACGGCGATCCCGTCGAGCACCATCGACAGGTACTGACGGGCGATCTCCTCCGGGCTGTGCTGCCCGCCCGGCCGGTACCAGGACGCCGCGACCCACACCGTGTCGCGCACGAACCGGTAGGTGAGCCGGATGTCCAGGTCCGCCCGGAAGACCCGTGCGGCGACCCCGCGCTCCAGCGTCCCGAGCCACGCCTTCTCGAACTTCTGCTGCGAGTCGGCGAGGTAGTGGAAGCGGGGCTGGTCGTTCAGGTGCCGGGACTCCTTCTGGTAGATGGCGACGGCGGCGCGGTGCCGGTCGATCTCCCGGAAGGACTCGGTGACGAGCGCCTCGATGGTCTCCCTGGGCCCGAGGCCGGCGGCGAGCACGGCGTCGTACCCCTCCCACAGCTCGTTCAGGAAGGTGGAGAGGATCTCGTCGAGCATCGATTCCTTGGAATCGAAGTGGTAGTAGAGGCTGCCGGCGAGCATGCCGGCCGCGTCGGCGATCTTGCGGACGGTGGTGGCGTTGTACCCCTGGGCGGCGAACACCTCGGCCGCCGTGTCGAGGAGTTCACGGCGCCGCTCGGGAGTGGCGGTCACCTGGGTCTTCTTCTTGTTCGGCACATCACCATTCTGGTCCTACGCGTGCTGGCTGCTGACGGAGACGGTCTCGCCCGTCATGTACGACGAGTAGCCGCTGGCGAGAAAGACGATCACGTTGGCGATCTCCCAGGGCTCGGCGTACCGGCCGAACGCCTCGCGCTCGGTGAGCTCGGCGAGCAGCTCGGCAGAGGTGACCTTCACCAGGTGCGGGTGCATCGCGAGGCTGGGCGAGACCGCGTTGACGCGGACGCCGTACTCCGCCGCCTCGATCGCCGCGCACCGGGTCAGCGCCATCACGCCCGCCTTGGCGGCGGCGTAGTGGGCCTGGCCCGCCTGGGCGCGCCAGCCGACGACGGAGGCGTTGTTGACGATCACCCCGCCGGTGGCGTCCTTGAAGTGCCGCAGGGCCGCGCGGGTGCAGCGGAAGGTGCCGTTCAGGGTGACGTCGAGGACCCGGGTCCACTGCTCGTCGGTCATGTCGACGAGGGCGGCCGTGCCGCCGAGGCCGGCGTTGTTGACGACGACGTCGAGTCGGCCGTGCAGGCGTACGGCCTCGGCGAACAGCGCGCCCACCTGCTCCTCGTCGGTGACGTCGCAGGGCAGGGAGGCGACCCGGTCGGGGCCGAACTCGGCGGCGAGGGCCTCCGCGGTCTCCTTGAGGCGGCGCGCGTGGGCGTCGCTGATCAGGATCCGGGCGCCCTCCTCCAGGAAGCGGCGGGCGGTGGCCCCGCCGATGCCCGCGCCCGCGGCGGCGGTGATCACGGCGGTGCGCCCGGTCAGCAGTCCGTGCCCGGGCTCGTAGGCGGGAGGCGGTACCTCCGGGATCTCCGGTACCTCCGGGAACTCCTCGACGGTGCTCATGGCCGTACGTTAACCTACCAAACACTTGTTAGGGAAGCTCCCGATGAAGCGGAGGGCGACGGTCTGATGGATCTTCACGAGAGCGCGGACCTAGGGGAGTTCCGCGCGCAGGCGCGGGAGTGGCTGCGCCGGCACGTGCCCGCCGAGCCGCTGCCGTCCCTCGAGACCGCCGAGGGCTTCGCCGCGCACCGCGCGTGGGAGGCCGAACTCGCCGCCGCGCGCTGGTCGGCGGTGTCCTGGCCGGAGGAGTACGGCGGCCGGGGCGTCGACATCTTCCACTGGCTGGCCTTCGAGGAGGAGTACTGGGCGGCCGGCGCGCCAGGCCGGGTCTCCCAGAACGGCATCAACCTGCTCGCCCCCACCCTCTTCGACCACGCCGACGAGGAGCAGCGGGCCCGGGTGCTGCCGTCCATGGCGACCGGAGAGGTGGTCTGGGCGCAGGCCTGGTCCGAGCCGGAGGCGGGCTCCGACCTCGCGTCGCTGACCTCGCGGGCGGTGCGGACCGAGGGCGGCTGGCTGCTGTGGGGGCAGAAGACCTGGTCGTCGCGGGCGGCCTTCGCGGACCGCGCCTTCGGGATCTTCCGTACGGACCCGGCGGCCCCGAAGCCGCACCAGGGCCTGACGTACCTGATGTTCGACCTGCGCGCGCCCGGCGTCACGGTCCGGCCGATCGGCCGGCTCGACGGCAAGCCCGCCTTCGCGGAGCTCTTCCTCGACCGGGTCTTCGTCCCCGACGCGGACGTGATCGGCGAGCCGGGGCAGGGCTGGCGGATCGCCATGTCGACGACCGGCAACGAGCGCGGGCTGATGCTCCGCTCCCCCGGCCGCTTCCTGGCCGCCGCCGACCGTCTCGTACGGCTCTGGCGGGAGCGGGACGGCGCCGGGGGGCCGGGAGAGGACACCGCGCTGCGGGAACGGGTCGCGGACGCGGTGATCGGGGCGCGGGCGTACCAGCTGTTCACGGCGGCGGGCGCGGCGCGGTTCGCGGGCGGCGCTGGGGGTACCCCCGCTCGAGCGGAGCCGAGAGTGGGGGACATCGGCGCGGAGTCCAGCCTCAACAAGGTGTTCTGGTCCGAGTACGACATCGCCCTGCACGAGACGGCGCTCGATCTGCTGGGCGCGGACGGGGCACTGGCCGACGGGGAGTGGGCGGAGGGCCATGTCTTCTCGCTCGCCGGCCCGATCTACGCCGGCACGAACGAGATCCAGCGCGACATCATCGCCGAGCGCCTGCTCGGCCTCCCGAAGGGCCGCCGCTGATGGGTTTCCTGCTCACCGACGAACAGCGGGACTTCGGCCGCTCTCTCGACGCGATGCTCGCGGCCGCGGACACTCCGGCGGTGATCCGCGCCCGCGCCGCCGGCGACGACGCACCTGGCCGAGCGCTGTGGGAACGGCTCGCGGAGGCGGGCGTGTTCGCGCTCGCGGTCCCGGAGGCGTACGAGGGGGTGGGGCCGCTCCCGGTCGAGACGGCGGTCGCCTTCGAGCAGCTCGGCCGGCACGCGGTCCCGGGCCCGCTGGCGGAGACCGTCGCGGCGGCCGCGCTGCTGACCGCCCTGGCGGAGGCGGGGGCCGAGGCCCCGGCGAAGCGCTTTCTGCCGGAGTTGGCGACCGGCAGGACCGTGGCGACGCTGTGCGTCCCCCACTGCGCCGCGTACGCCCCCGACGCCGACGCGGCCGACGTGATCCTCGTCGTCTCGCAGGACCGGCTGCTGCTCGCCCCCGGCCACGAAGAGGTGCGGGAGTCCGTCGATCCGGCGCGGCGGCTCGCGCGGCCCGTACCCGGCGGGGAGGTGCTCGCGGCCGGGCCGGCCGTCGTCGAGGCGGCCGCGCAGGCGCGGCGGTGGGCGGCGTTGGCCACGGCCGCGCAGTGCCTGGGCCTCGGGCGGGCGCTCCTTGACCGGACGGTCGCGTACACGAAGCAGCGCACCCAGTTCGGCGTGCCGGTCGGCTCGTTCCAGGCGGTCAAGCACCGGCTCGCGGACGTGCTGATCGGGCTCGAGTTCGCCCGGCCGCTGCTGCACGGGGCGGCGCTCACGATGACCGACGCCGACGTGGCGGCGGCCAAGGCGACGGCCGGCGAAGCCGGGTACGCCGCCGCGCGCGCCGCGCTCCAGCTGCACGGCGCGATCGGCTACACCGAGGAGCTCGACCTCTCGCTCTGGCTGCGCAAGGCCCGCCCGCTGCGCGACGCCTGGGGAACCCCGGCCGAGTGCCGGGCCGCGGTCCTCGACGCGCAGGTCCTCGACGCGCAGGACGGCTGAGCGCGTCAGGTACGGCGGATCGTGCGGACCGGGCGGCCCGGCTGCCAGGTCCGCACCACCAGCTCGTCGTCCTCGACCGAGGTGCGCACGACCTCCGTCAGCTCCAGCCGGAACAGATGGAACGGCAGCGGCGCGCCGAGCTCCTTCGCGAACCGGTCCAGGGTCTCCTGGTCGGTGACCTCCACCGCCCGCCCGGAGACCCGTACGTCCCCGCCGCCCATGCCCGTGCCCTCGCCCGGGTTCGCAAGCAGCGAGAAGCGGGGGTCGCGCCGGAGGTCCAGCGCCTTGCGCGAGTCGGGCATCATCGCGAGTACCAGCTCGTCCAGCGGGAACTTCGCCTCCAGCCCGGTCAGCCGGGGCGAACCGTCCTTGCGCAGGGTCGCGAGGACGTGGTGCGTGTACTGCTCGAACCGTGCGCGCACGGTGGCGGCGAGCTCGGGTTCGGCCTGCTGGAAATCTGCCCAGGTGGTGATCATGGGGACATGGTCGCCCGGATACCCGACATCTTCTGTCGGGATTACTCCGCGCGTCCCGTATTACTCCGCGCGTCCGTATTACTCCGCGCGCTCCAACGCGCTGCGCTCCACGCAGAACTCGTTGCCCTCCGGGTCCGCGAGGGTCGCCCAGCCCAGGCCGTCCGGCCGACGGTGGTCGGCGACCAGGGTCGCGCCGAGCCGCAGCAGCCGCTCGACCTCCTCGTCGCGCGTGCGGTCCTGTGGCTGGAGGTCGAAGTGGACCCGGTTCTTCACCGTCTTCGGATCCGGCACGGTGACGAAGAGGACGCCCACGCCCTCGGCCTCCACCAGCGCCTCCGGGTCGCCCGGAGCGTCCTCGTCGGTGATCCGGCCGTCCAGCGCCTGGGCCCAGAACGTGGCCAGCGCGTAGGCGTCGGAGCAGTCGAACGTCACATGTCTCACCAGAGATGCCATGGGTGGCACTATGACCGGCCAACACCCCTGCGGGCCAACGGATTTCGTCAGTGCGCGACGCCCGCGCCCACGCCGTCGCGGACGATGCCCTGCGCCCGGGCCGCGCGCAGCCAGACGGGGAACTCGGCGACCAGCCGCTCGTACAGCTCCGCGTCCGACACCCGGCGCGGGTCCTGGCCGGCGTGGAAGAAGCCGGCGTTGTCGATCGGGCGCTTGGCGGGGACGGCGAGCTCGTCGAGCTTGCGCAGGAATTCGAACTGCCGGCTGCCCGGGTCGCCGAAGCCGATGAACTGCCAGAACAGCGGCAGCTTCGCCGCCTTGCACAGGTAGCGCTCGGCGGCGAGCTTGTTGATCGGGCCGCCGTCCGTCTGGAAGACGACCAGCGCGGGCGCGGTCGAGCCACTGTCCAGGTAGTGGTCGATGACGGCGTCCATCGCCAGGTGGTAGCTCGTCTTGCCCATGTGGCCGAGCCCGGCGACGATCCGGTCGATCCGGCCCTGGTGGTCGGCGAGCGCGATGTCGGTCTCGGCGTCGATGTCGGTGGAGAAGAACACCACCGGCACCCGGCCGTCGTCGTCCAGGTGCGTGGAGAGCCCGAGGACCCGGTCGGCGAGGGCCTGCACGCTGCCGTCGTTGTAGTACGGCTTCATCGAACCGGAGTAGTCGACCACCAGGTACACGGCGACCCGCTGCCCCTCCAGGCCGTGCTTCTGGACCGAGACTCCGGCGGCCTTGTGCAGGCTGACCAGGGCCGGGGCGGTCTCCTCGATCTTGCGCAGGCTCAGCGCCATGGGGGCAGGTCTCCGTTTCGGCGTACGGCGGTCGCGGGTCTGCCGAGCGTACGTGACATACCCGTCCGTACGCCAAGGAGTCGCCGATCAGGGGGCGTTGACCCGACATGTGCCCAAACGCGCCGCGGCGCCCGCCCAAGTGTCCGGTCGGGGACAGGGCGAGCGCCGCGTAGTTCCGTACGTCGTTGTACGGGACATTCAGGGGACGGTCAGACCGTCAGTGCACGATCAGACCACCAGCGAGCGGTCCGTCGGGCGGATCGGGGCCGGCAGTTCGCTGGCGCCGGTCAGGAAGCGGTCCACGCCGCGCGCCGCAGAGCGGCCCTCGGCGATGGCCCACACGATCAGCGACTGGCCGCGGCCGGCGTCGCCGGCCACGTACACGCCGTCGACGTTGGTCGCGAAGTCCGCGTCGCGGGCGATGTTACCGCGCTCGTCGAGCGCCAGACCGAACTGCGCGACCAGGCCGTTCTCGACGTCCGTGCCGGTGAAGCCCATCGCAAGGGTGACCAGCTGGGCGGGGATCTTGCGCTCCGTGCCCGGCTTCTGGGTCAGCTTGCCGTCGACGAACTCGACCTCGACCAGGTGCAGGAACTGGACGTTGCCGTCCTCGTCGCCCTCGAAGTGGGTGGTGGAGACGGAGTAGACCCGCTCGCCGCCCTCTTCGTGCGCCGAGGTGACCTTGTACAGCATCGGGAAGGTCGGCCAGGGCTGCCCCGCGGACCGCTCCTCGCCCGGCTGCGGCATGATCTCCAGCTGGGTGACGGAGGCCGCGCCCTGGCGGTGGGCGGTGCCCACGCAGTCCGCGCCGGTGTCACCGCCGCCGATGACGACGACGTGCTTGCCCTCGGCGGTGATCGGCGAGGCCACGAAGTCGCCCTCGACGACCTTGTTGGCGAGCGGCAGGTACTCCATCGCCTGGTGGATGCCGCTCAGCTCCCGGCCCGGGACGGGCAGGTCGCGGGCGGTGGTCGCGCCGGCGGCGATGACGACCGCGTCGAACCGCTTGCGCAGGTCCGTCGCCGTCAGGTCGCGGCCGATCTCGATGCCCGTGCGGAACTTGGTGCCCTCCGCGCGCATCTGCTCGATGCGGCGGTTGATGTGCCGCTTCTCCATCTTGAACTCGGGGATGCCGTAGCGCAGCAGGCCGCCGATGCGGTCGGCGCGCTCGTAGACGACCACGGTGTGGCCGGCCCGGGTCAGCTGCTGGGCGGCGGCGAGACCCGCCGGACCCGAGCCGATGACGGCGGCGGTCTTGCCGGACAGACGCTCGGGCACCTGCGGCTTGACGTCGCCTCCGTCCCACGCCTTGTCGATGATGGAGACTTCGACGTTCTTGATGGTGACGGCCGGCTGGTTGATGCCGAGCACGCACGCGGACTCGCAGGGCGCCGGGCACAGCCGCCCGGTGAACTCCGGGAAGTTGTTGGTGGCGTGCAGCCGCTCCGACGCCGCCGACCAGTCCTCGCGGTAGGCGTAGTCGTTCCACTCCGGGATCAGGTTCCCGAGCGGGCAGCCGTTGTGGCAGAACGGGATGCCGCAGTCCATGCAGCGGCCGGCCTGCTTGCTGATGATCGGCAGCAGGGAGCCGGGGACGTAGACCTCGTTCCAGTCCTTGACGCGCTCGCCGACCGGACGGGTCTCAGCGACCTCGCGCCCGGTGGTCAGGAAGCCCTTGGGGTCAGCCATGGGTCGCCGCCTCCATCATCTTCTCGGTGGTCTCCTGCTCGGAGAGACCGGCGAGCTCAGCGGCGTCCTTGGCGGCGAGCACGGCCTTGTACGTGGTCGGGATGATCTTGCTGAAGCGGCTCGCCGCGGCGTCCCAGTCGGCCAGCAGCTTCTCGGCGACGGTCGAGCCGGTCTCCTCCTGGTGGCGGCGCACGACGTCGTGCAGCCACGCCTTGTCGGAGTCCGACAGGGCCTCGATCGCCTCCAGGTTCCCGGAGTTGACGTTGTCCCGGTCGAGGTCGATCACGTAGGCGACGCCGCCGGACATGCCGGCCGCGAAGTTGCGTCCGGTCTCTCCGAGGACGACCGCCGTACCGCCGGTCATGTACTCGCAGCCGTGGTCGCCCACGCCCTCCGAGACCACCAGCGCGCCGGAGTTGCGGACGCAGAAGCGCTCGCCGGTACGGCCGCGCAGGAAGAGCTCGCCGCCGGTCGCACCGTACGCGATGGTGTTGCCCGCGATGGTGGAGTACTCGGCAAGGTGGTCGGCGCCCCGGTCCGGGCGGACGATCACGCGGCCGCCGGACAGGCCCTTGCCGACGTAGTCGTTGGCGTCGCCCTCCAGGCGGAGCGTGACGCCGGACGGCAGGAAGGCGCCGAACGACTGGCCGGCGGAGCCGGTGAACGTGATGTCGACGGTGTCGGCGGGCAGGCCCGCGCCGCCGAACTTCTTCGTCACGTGGTGGCCGAGCATCGTGCCGACGGTGCGGTTGATGTTGCGGATCGCGACCTGGGCGCGGACCGGCTGGGCGTCCTCGGCGGAGGCCGCGTTCAGGGCCTCGGCGGCGAGCTCGATCAGCTCGTTGTCGAGGGCCTTCTCCAGACCGTGGTCCTGCTCGATCAGGGCGTGGCGAACCGCGCCCTCGGGCAGCGCGGGGACGTGGAACAGCGGGGCCAGGTTCAGGCCCTGCGCCTTCCAGTGGTTCACCGCGCGGCTGGTGTCGAGCAGCTCGGCGTGGCCGACGGCCTCTTCGATGGTGCGGAAGCCCAGCTCGGCGAGGAGCTCGCGGACCTCCTCGGCGATGAACTCGAAGAAGTTGACGACGTACTCGGCCTTGCCGGAGAACCGGTCGCGCAGCACCGGGTTCTGGGTCGCGATGCCGACCGGGCAGGTGTCCAGGTGGCAGACGCGCATCATGACGCAGCCGGAGACGACGAGCGGCGCGGTCGCGAAACCGAACTCCTCGGCGCCCAGCAGCGCGGCGATGACGACGTCGCGGCCGGTCTTGAGCTGGCCGTCGGTCTGGACGACGATCCGGTCGCGCAGGCCGTTGAGCAGCAGCGTCTGCTGGGTCTCGGCGAGACCGAGCTCCCAGGGACCGCCCGCGTGCTTCAGCGAGGTGAGCGGCGAGGCGCCCGTACCGCCGTCGTGGCCGGAGATGAGCACGACGTCCGCGTGGGCCTTGGACACGCCGGCCGCGACCGTGCCGACGCCGACCTCGGACACGAGCTTCACATGGATGCGCGCGACCGGGTTGGCGTTCTTGAGGTCGTGGATCAGCTGAGCCAGGTCCTCGATGGAGTAGATGTCGTGGTGCGGCGGCGGCGAGATCAGGCCGACGCCGGGCGTCGAGTGACGCGTCTTGGCGACCCACGGGTAGACCTTGTGGCCGGGCAGCTGGCCGCCCTCGCCGGGCTTCGCGCCCTGCGCCATCTTGATCTGGATGTCGTCCGCGTTGACCAGGTACTCGCTCGTCACGCCGAAGCGGCCGGAGGCGACCTGCTTGATGGAGGAGCGGCGCGCCGGGTCGTACAGGCGCTCCGGGTCCTCGCCGCCCTCACCGGTGTTGGACTTGCCGCCCAGCTGGTTCATGGCGATGGCGAGGGTCTCGTGCGCCTCGCGGGAGATGGAGCCGTACGACATGGCGCCGGTGGAGAAGCGCTTGACGATCTCGGAGACCGGCTCGACCTCGTCGATCGAGATGGCCTCCCGGTCCGACGTGAAGCCGAAGAGCCCGCGGAGCGTCATCAGGCGCTCGGACTGCTCGTTCACGCGGTCCGTGTACTTCTTGAAGATGTCGTACCGCTTGTTGCGCGTGGCGTGCTGGAGACGGAAGACGGTCTCCGGGTCGAACAGGTGCGGCTCGCCCTCGCGACGCCACTGGTACTCGCCGCCGATGTCCAGCGCGCGGTGCGCGGAGGGGACGCCGGAGGCGGGGTACGCCTTGGCGTGACGGGCTGCGACCTCCTGGGCGACGATGTCGAGGTCGGCGCCGCCGATCTTGGTGGCGGTGCCGTCGAAGTACTTCTCGACGAAGGCGCTGTCGAGGCCGACGGCCTCGAAGACCTGGGCGCCGCGGTAGGAGGCGACGGTCGAGATGCCCATCTTGGACATGACCTTCAGGACGCCCTTGCCCAGCGCGTAGATCAGGTTGCGGATCGCCTGCTCGGGCTCCAGGCCCTCGATGAAGGTGCCGGCGCGGACCAGGTCCTCGACCGACTCCATCGCCAGGTACGGGTTGACCGCGGCAGCGCCGTAGCCGATGAGCAGGGCCACGTGGTGGACCTCGCGGACGTCGCCGGCCTCGACCAGCAGACCCACCTGGGTGCGCTGCTTGGTGCGGATGAGGTGGTGGTGGACGGCCGCGGTGAGCAGCAGCGACGGGATCGGCGCGTGCTCGGCGTCGGAGTGCCGGTCGGAGAGGACGAGCAGGTGCGCGCCGCCCTCGATCGCCGCGTCGACCTCGGCACAGATCTCCTCGATGCGGGCGGCGAGGGCCTCGCCGCCGCCGGAGACCCGGTACAGGCCGGACAGGGTCGCGGCCTTCATGCCGGGCATGTCGCCGTCGGCGTTGATGTGGATGAGCTTGGCCAGCTCGTCGTTGTCGATCACCGGGAAGGGCAGCGTGACGCTGCGGCACGACGCGGCGGTCGGGTCGAGCAGGTTGCCCTGGGGACCGAGGGAGGAGCGCAGCGAGGTGACGAGCTCCTCGCGGATGGCGTCCAGCGGCGGGTTGGTGACCTGCGCGAACAGCTGGGTGAAGTAGTCGAAGAGCAGCCGCGGGCGCTCGGACAGGGCCGCGATCGGCGAGTCCGTGCCCATGGAGCCGAGCGGCTCGCCGCCGGTGCGGGCCATCGGGGCGAGGATGACGCGGAGCTCTTCCTCGGTGTAGCCGAAGGTCTGCTGGCGGCGGGTGACCGAGGCGTGGGTGTGCACGATGTGCTCGCGCTCGGGGAGGTCGGAGAGCTCGATCTCGCCGGTCTCCAGCCACTCCGCGTACGGGTTCTCGGCGGCGAGACCGGCCTTGATCTCGTCGTCCTCGATGATCCGGTGCTCGGCGGTGTCGACGAGGAACATCTTGCCGGGCTGCAGGCGGCCCTTGCGGACGACCTTGGCGGGGTCGATGTCGAGGACGCCGACCTCGGAAGAGAGCACGACGAGGCCCTCGTCGGTGACCCAGTAGCGGCCGGGGCGCAGACCGTTGCGGTCGAGCACCGCGCCGACCTGGACGCCGTCGGTGAAGGTGACGCAGGCCGGGCCGTCCCAGGGCTCCATCATCGTGGAGTGGTACTGGTAGAAGGCGCGCCGGGCCGGGTCCATGGAGTCGTGGTTCTCCCACGCCTCGGGGACCATCATCAGGACGCTGTGCGGGAGGGAACGCCCACCGAGGTGGAGCAGCTCCAGGACCTCGTCGAACGAGGCGGAGTCGGAGGCGTCCGGGGTGCAGACCGGGAAGATCCGCTCGATCTTGTCCGAGCCGAACAGGTCGCTGGCGAGCTGGGACTCACGCGCCCGCATCCAGTTCCGGTTGCCCTTGACCGTGTTGATCTCGCCGTTGTGCGCGACGAAGCGGTACGGGTGGGCCAGCGGCCAGCTCGGGAAGGTGTTCGTGGAGAACCGGGAGTGGACCAGGGCCACGGTGGTGGCGCAGCGGCGGTCCGACAGGTCCGGGAAGAAGGGCTCCAGCTGGCCGGTGGTCAGCATGCCCTTGTAGACGATGGTGCGGGCGGAGAGCGAGGGGAAGTACGTGCCCGCCTCGCGCTCGGCGCGCTTGCGCAGCACGAACGCCTTGCGGTCGAGGGCGATCCCGGTGTTCTCCCCGTCCGCCACGAACAGCTGCCGGAAGACCGGCATGGTGGAGCGGGCGGAGGCGCCGAGCAGCTCGGGGGCGACGGGGACCTCGCGCCAGCCGAGGACGTTCAGACCCTCCTCGGACGCGATCGTCTCGATCTGCGAGACGGCCTGTGCGGAGCCGTCGGCAGGGAGGAAGGCGATGCCGACGGCGTACGCGCCGGCCTCGGGGAGCTCGAATCCGGCGACCTCGCGCAGGAACGCGTCCGGGACCTGGAGCAGGATTCCGGCGCCGTCGCCGGAGTCGGGCTCGGAGCCGGTGGCGCCGCGGTGCTCCAGATTGCGGAGAACGGTCAGCGCCTGTTCGACCAGCTCATGGCTGGCTACACCGGTGAGGGTGGCCACGAACCCGACACCACAGGCGTCGTGTTCGTTACGGGGGTCGTACATCCCCTGCGGGGCGGGGCGACCGTCCATGGGCGACCAGGCGTCGGAACGCATCGGCTCTCCCGTCGTCGTCGTGGCATATGCATTGCCGAGGGACGACGTTGGCCCTCCGCGAAATTTCGTGCAGGTTACATGATGGCTTGCTTCTCGGGAAGCGGATAGCTCATTCCAGCATGCGGACACCGCGAGGCGCGGCGAAGGCGGTTCCGAGGCGTTGGATGGCGGGGGACGTCGTCGTCGACCGCTCGCGAGGAGCAGGCTTCATTGCCTGCTGCGGCGCCTACGGCTGATGCCCGGTGATGTCGGACTCGAAACCGCCGAGTAACGGCTACGTATGTTGCGGTGTGCATAGTGTCCCACCGGGCGACGAAATCCGCGCAGGGAGATATGTCACAGAGGGTGGGGGCACTGCCTGACCTGCGGTGATGCCACGCAGGGGGGCGCACATGGGAGTGGGGCGGGACCGACGAACGGTCCCGCCCCACCCGGCCGACGGCCGCTAGAGGGCCGCGCCGAAGGCCATGCCGAGGCCGTACGTGACGGCCGCCGCCGCTCCGCCGAGCACGAGCTGACGCACGCCGCTGAACCACCAGCTGCGAGCCGTGACCCGGGACACCAGCGCGCCGCAGGCGAACAGCCCGACGAGCGCGAGCAGCACCGCCGGCCACAGGGCGGTGGCCCCGAGCAGATACGGCAGGACCGGCAGCAGCGCGCCGAGTGCGAACGAGCCGAACGACGACACCGCGGCGACGGTCGGCGACGGCAGGTCGTCCGGGTCGATGCCGAGCTCCTCGCGGGCGTGGATCTCCAGCGCCTGCTCCGGGTCGCGGGAGAGCTGCATCGCGACCTCGCGGGCGAGCGCGGGCTCGACGCCGCGGGACGCGTACAGCGCGGCGAGCTCCTCCATCTCGTCGATCGGGTGCTTGCGCAACTGCCGCCGCTCGACGTCCAGTTCGGCCTGGACGAGCTCGCGCTGCGAGGCGACGGAGGTGTACTCGCCTGCGGCCATCGAGAACGCGCCCGCGGCAAGGCCGGCGAGACCGGTGATGACGAGGGTCTGCTGGGAGACCGCGCCGCCGGCGACGCCGGTCATCAGCGCGAGGTTGGAGACCAGTCCGTCCATCGCACCGAACACCGCGGGACGCAGCCAGCCGCCGTTGACGTCACGGTGGGTGTGGTTGTCGCGGTGCGCCGCGTGAAGCGGGGCCTCGATCTCGATGATGGACATGCTTCTCCCCTGTGTTTCCGGCGGGTTGGCGACCCGCCGCCCCTCGACGTCTTCGAAAATACGCCCGATGTAAGGGGCGCGCCAGCAAGGCAGGCCGTACTTACTAAGGCCCGCCTGACCCGCTGAGCTGGGACGTCGGCCGGGATGCCCGCCGGGATGTCAGCCGGGTGACAGAGACGTTTCTTCGGACTCCCGCGGGCGCGCGCGTGGCACGTATCGAGGAATGGAAGCGCGGGAGAGGTGAGCGAGATGGTGACGACGACATGCGATCTGCGCGAGCGCGCCCGGGGCGCGCTGCTCGGCCTCGCGGTCGGTGACGCCCTCGGGGCACCGGCCGAGAACATGCGGCCCTCGGAGATCCGCCGCCGCTGGGGCAGGATCGAGGGCTTCGTGACGGACAGTCCGGCGGGCACGGACGACACGGAGTACGCGATCTTCTCGGGTCTGCTGCTGGCCCGGCACGGCTCGGCGCTGACCGTCTCGCATGTCGAACGGGCCTGGCACCACTGGATCGCCGACCTGGACGAGGGGCCGTTCCGGGGGGCGGGTTTCAGCGAGCGCGGCACGCTGGAGAACCTCCGCCGGGGCCTCGCCGCCCCCATCTCGGCACAGCACCGGCACGCGTGGAGCGACGGACTGGCCATGCGGGCGGCCCCGTTCGGGGTGTTCGCGGCGGGGCGGCCGGCGGAGGCGGCGAGGCTGGTCGCGATCGACGGCAGCGTCAGCCATGACGGCGAGGGCATCTACGGCGGCCAGGCGGTCGCGGCGGGGGTGGCGGCGGCGATGACGGGGGCGTCGGTCACGTCGGTCATCGCGGCGGCGCTCTCGGTGGTCCCGATGGACTCGTGGACGGCGCGCTCGATGCGCCGCGCCGTCGTCGCCGCGCAGCGCCTCCAGCCGGACCCGCTGATCCGCGAACGGACGGTCCGCTCGGCGGTGGTGATCGGCGGCTACCCGTGGACGGACCTGGCGCCGGAGGCGGTGGCGCTGGCGTTCGGCGCGTACGCGGCGGCGCGCGGGGACTTCCGTACGGCGGTCCTGACCGCGGTCAACATGGGCCGCGACGCGGACACGACGGCCGCGGTCGCGGGCGCACTGGCGGGCGCGAGCCGCGGCGCGGCCGCGATCCCCGAGGAATGGTCCTCCGCGATCGCCCCGGTCACCGGCAGCTGCCTCCCCTCCATGCGCGGCTACCACGTCCTGGACATCGCCGACCTGCTGACCCCGGACGAGGAGGAGGCCGCATGACGACGACGGACCCGAGGCTGGGACGTACGGACGAGGAGGACGGGGAGCAGGTCCCGGACGCGCTGCCGGGCGGGGCGGCGAGGGAGGCCGGGCTGCCGGGTCGGCACGGGGGTGCGGGCGCGAGCGCCGTCGACTCGTACCGCGAGCGGGCGGAAGAGGCGG
>NZ_DATCVQ010000714.1:0-2718 GCF_036566765.1 Streptomyces sp. | reverse complement strand
GACATCTCGTCGATCAGGCCGGCGCGCAGCTTGGGCGCGATGTAGGCGACGTCGTGGTCCGCGGGGTCGAGCGCCGGGGCGTGCACGGACAGGCCGGTGGCGTCCTCGGTGAGGAACAGCGTCCCGGTGGTGGTGCGCGCGGCCGCCCGATCCCGCGCGGCCCGGTCGCCGCGTCCTGGCAGGAGGTCCTCTCCCACGTCGGCGCGGGCCGGGGCGCGGCCACCGGGGCGGCCCGGGGCGCGGAGTACCACCCGCGGCCCGGCATCGCGTACGTCCCGTTCGACGACGCCCCGCCGATCGCGTACGGCCTGGTCTGGCGAACGGCGGCGGAGAGCGCCGAGCTGCGCGCGTTCGTCCGAACGGTCCACGCGACTCCGTGACGACGTGTCCGGGCCGGGGCCCCGCGCCGCCGCGGCTACCGTGACGCGATGCAGCGTGCCCTAGACCGCCGGGCCCTCGCCCTGTTCGCCGCGTGCGTGTTTCTCGCCGGCGGCAACGCGGTCGGCGTCCGGTTCAGCAATCGGGAGCTGGACCCGCTGTGGGGCGCGGCCCTGCGGTTCGGCGCGGCCTCCCTCGTCCTGCTCGCCGTCATGGCGTTCCGGCGGCTGGAACTTCCCCGGGGCCGGGCGCTCGCCGGCGCGGTCCTGTTCGGCGTCCTGAACTTCGGCGTCACCTTCGCCCTCGCCTACTACGCGCTGGTCCGCATCCACGCCGGCCTCGGCCAGACCGTCCTGTCGCTCGTCCCGCTCGTCACCCTGCTGCTCGCCGTCGCCCAGCGCCTGGAACGCTTCCGGCTGCTCGCCGGGGTCGGCACCGTGTGCGCGACGGCCGGCGTCGCCGTCATCTCCCGCGCCCCGCTCCAGGGCGCGGTGCCGACGCTGTCGCTGCTGGCCATGCTGGGCGGCGTGCTCTCCTTCGCCGAGGCGATCGTGCTGGTCCGCCGGTTGCCCGCGGTGCACCCGGTGACCATGAACGCCGTCGGCATGACGGCGGCGTCCGCGCTGCTGTTCGCCGGATCCGCCGCGGCCGGCGACACCTGGAAGCTGCCGGACCGCCCCGCGACCTGGTGGGCGCTCGCCTATCTGGTCGTGGCGGGCTCGGTGCTCACCTTCGTCCTGTACCTGATGGTGATCCGCCGCTGGGGAGCGTCCCGCGCGGCCTACCTCTTCGTCGTGGTCCCCATCGTCACGATCCTGCTGTCGGCCTGGCTCGACGACGAACCCCTGACCGCGTCCCTGCTGCTCGGCACTCCGTTGATCCTCCTCGGCGTCTATCTGGGCGCGCTGAGGGGCGGTGGCGATCGAGATTGAACGGGCAACCTTCAGCTCGCGTTCAGCATGCCCGGGGGACAATCAGGACATGCGGGTACTGGTCGTCGACGACGAGAAACGCTTCGCCGAAGGGCTGCGCATCGGTCTGGAGGCGGAGGGCTTCGCGGTCGACCTCGCGCACGACGGCGTCGACGGCCTCTGGCGGGCCCGGGAGACCGCGTACGACGTCATCGTCCTCGACGTCATGCTCCCCGGGCTCAACGGCTACCGCGTCTGCGCCGCCCTGCGCGCGGAGGCGAACTGGACCCCGATCCTCATGCTCACCGCCAAAGAGGGCGAGTGGGACGAGGTCGAGGGCCTGGACACCGGGGCCGACGACTACCTGACCAAGCCCTTCTCGTACGCCGTGCTGCTCGCCCGGCTCCGCGCCCTGCTGCGCCGCGACCCGCACGAACGCCCCGCCGCGCTCACCGCCGGCGACCTGCGGCTCGACCCCGCAGGACGGGAGGTCACCCGGGCCGGGACGCGGGTGGAACTGACCGCCCGCGAGACCGCGTTGCTGGAGTTCCTGCTGCGCCGCCGCGGCGAGACCGTGTCCAAGCGGGAGATCCTCGCGCATGTCTGGGACGACGACTTCGAGGGCGACCCCAACATCGTCGAGGTGTACGTCGGACACCTCCGCAACAAGCTCGACCGGCCCTTCGGACGCGCCGCCATCGAGACCGTACGGGGCCACGGCTACCGGCTCGCGGCCGACGGCGGACCGCCCGGCGGTGAGCGGGCGAGGGCACGGCGATGAGCAGACGCCCCGGCATCCGGCTCCGCTCGTCCGCGGTCGCCGTCCTCGTCGTCGCCCTCGGACTGCTCGCCGGCGCCGTCGCCCTGGTCGTCCTGCTGCGCGCCGACCTCACCGACGACGTACGCCGCACCGCCCGGGACCGCGCCGACCAGGTGGCGGCCGTCATCGACGCGGGCCGCGGCGTCCCGGCGCTCACCGTCGCCGACCCCGAGGAGCAGTTCCTCCAGGTCCTGGACGCCGACGGGCGGGTGGTCGCCGCCAGCACGAACGTGGCGGAACTGCCGGCGCTCGCCCGCCCCGGCCGGCAGGGCGAGGAACGGCTCACCACGCCCCTCGACGAGGACCAGTTCCTCGTCGTGACCGTGACCGCGGGGGAGCGCGACGCACCGCTGACCGTGGTCTCCGGCCGGGTCCTCGGCGCGGTCGCCGAGGCCACCAAGATCGTCACCGGTCTGCTGCTGGTCGGGCTGCCCCTGCTGCTCCTGCTGGCCGCGGGCACGACCTGGCTCGCGGTCGGCCGCGCCCTCGCCCCGGTCGCCGCGATCCGCGCCGAGGTCGAGGCGATCTCCGGGACCGCGCTGCACCGGCGGGTGCCGCTGCCCGGCGGCCGCGACGAGATCGCCCGTCTCGCCGCCACCATGAACGCCA
>NZ_DATCVQ010000713.1:0-6160 GCF_036566765.1 Streptomyces sp. | reverse complement strand
GCCAGGTCGGCGGCCCCGCCGGCCCGGTGCCGGGCGGCGACCGCCTGTCCGAGCAGCAGCACGGCCCCGAACACCGCGCACAGCGCGCAGGCCGCGATCGCGGTCCACACCGTCGCCAGGCCCCGGTCGTGCCTCATGGCTCCACCCCCACGGTGTCCTCGGCGAGCGCGGCGGCCTCGGCGCGCAGCGTGAGCCCCAGGCCACCCGGCCCGGGAGCGGGCACCCGGACGGTCACTCGCCACAGTTCACCCGAACGGGTGATCGAGACCGTGGCCCCGCCGGGAGCCGCGGCACGCGCCACGGCCTCCGCGGTCGCCGCCGGCTCCGACCGGGCGGCGGCCCGGGCCCCCGCCCGGGCCGCGTCCACGCACTGGATCTGCGCGGCGGCCGCGCCCAGCGCCCAGACCAGGGCGGCGGCGAACGCCACCAGCGCTGGCAGCGCCGTCGCCGCCTCCGCGGTCACCGCGCCCCGGTCGCGGGTGTCAGAACTGCGCATCGAGCGCCTTCCCGATCACCGATTCCAGCGCGGCCTTGACGGACCCGCTCGTGACGATCTTGTAGAGCACCGTCCCGAACATGGCCGCGGCGATGGTGCCCATGGCGTACTCGGCCGTCGTCATCCCCCGGTCCGACCGCTCCCGGACCGCCTCCAGCCGACCCTTCAGCCGGTTCCAGACTCGCCTGCTCATGCCAACCCCCATGTGTTTCCGATGCGTTCAGATACGTTGTGATGTGTTCCGATGTGTCGATCCGTCGTCCCCCGCGTGTTCATCCGCGCAGGAGTCCGGTCAGGAGCCCGATGACCACCGGGGCCACCCCCAGCGCCAGGAAGGCGGGCAGGAAGCAGAGCCCGACCGGCGCGGTGATCAGCACCTGGGCCCGCTGTGCCCGGGTCTCCGCCTCCCGGGCGCGCGTCTCCCGCAGGCCGGACGCCAGCCGCGAGACGGCGTCCGCGGCGGGCGCCCCCGAGGACCCGGCCCGCTCCAGACAGCGGGCGAGGCCCTCGGCGCCCGGTATCGCGCCGAACCTCCGCCACACCTCGGCCGGTTCGCCGCCGAGCCTCAGCTCGGCGGCCGTCCGCAGCAGCGCCGCGCCCACCGGCCCGTCCAGCGACCGCCCGACCGCCTCGGCCGCCTGCCCCGGCCCCGCCCCGGCGGATACGCAGGCCGCCAGCAGATCGGCCGCGAGCGGAAGTTGCCGTACGGCGTCCTGCTCCCGGTCGGCCGGGACCCGGCGCGCCTGCCACCGCCGCACCCCGTACCCGGCGGCGATCCCCACCAGGCACCCCGTCGCCCCGCCGATCAGCACGTAACCGGCGAGCAGCGCGCCTACAGGCAACGCCCAGGGCCGCAGCCGCTCCGGGCAGCCGGGCCGCCACCGGCGGCTCCGCTCGTGCTCGGCCGCCAGCAGCTCCGCGACCCGCCGCCGCGTCCGGCGTTCGTGACGCCACCGCGCCACCGCCCACCCGGCCCACACCAGCGCGCCCACGGCACCGGCCACCGCCCCCAGCCTGTGGAGGAGTTCCTGCGACAGCCCGGTCATGCCGCCTCCCCCTTGCGCACGATCCACGTCGCCCAGCGAAGCCCCGCGCCCTGCAGGAGCACACCGGTCACCAGGCAGGCCAGCCCGACGGGCGTGTGCAGCAGCACCCGCAGCGGGCTCGCCCCCATCGCCGTCCCCAGCAGCAGCCCGACCACGGGCAGCGCCGCGAGCACCGCCACCGTCGCCCAGGTCCCGGCCAGTTGGGCGCGCAGCCGCTCCCGCTGGTCCCTGGCCCCGCGCAGCGCCCCCTCCAGCCGGTCGAGCCCGGACGCCAGGCCCGCGCCGCCGTCCACCGCGACCTGCCAGCACGCCGCGAGGCCGGCCAGCCCTTCCGCCCCGCCTTGTCGCGCCGCCCGCCGCAGTGCATCGGGCACGTCCCCGCCGAACCGGGCCGCCGCCAGGACCGCCGCCTCGTCCGGCCCCAGCCCGCCGGTCGAAGCGGCCGCGAAGCACAGCGCCGGCCCTGGCTGCCGGCCCGCGCGCAGTTCGCACGCGAGCGTCCCGCACAAGGCGACCACCGCGTCCGTCCGCGCCTCCCGCTCCTTCCTGAGCCGGGCCGCCCGCAGCCTTCGCCCGGCCAGCGGCACCGCGACCGCGCCCGCGGCCAGCGGCAGCGGCGAACCGCCCAGCAGGGCCACAAGGCCCGCCGCCACCAGGCAGAACCACTGCGGCCGCGCCCTCAGCGTCTCCCACCACCGCGCCGCGCCGCCGACCCAGAACCGCGCCCGGGGATCCGGCGCCCCCACGACGCCCCCGCCCGCGAGCACCAGCCGGGCCCTGCGCAGCCCCCGCCGCCGCCCGTCCACGACGAGCCAGGCCGCCGCGACCGCGCACCCGAGCGCCGCGCCCATGACCGGTACCGGCTCTCCCGTCAGCACGCCGCACCCCCGATCAGCGACCGCAGCCGCTCCCAGCCGCGCTCCCGCACGAAGCCCTCCGCGCCCCACCGCAGTGCGGGCACCGTCAGCACCAGCCCGGCCGCGTCCCGCTCCAGGACGTGCACCTCGGCGATCCGCCGCCGCCCCTCCCCGTCCCGGACGAGGTGGAGGACCACCGACAGCGCCGCGCCCAACTGGCTGTGCAAGGCAGCCCGGTCGAGCCCGGCAGCGGTCCCGAGAGCCTCCAGGCGGGCCGGCACGTCCGCGGCCGTGTTCGCGTGCACCGTGCCGCAGCCGCTGTGCCCCGTGTTCAGGGCGGCCAGCAGGTCCACCGCCTCACCTCCGCGCACCTCGCCGACCACGAGCCGGTCCGGCCGCATCCGCAGCGCCTGCCGCACGAGGTCCTGAAGGGTCACCAGGCCCGCGCCCTCCTGGTTCGCCGGCCGGGCCTCCAGGCGGACCACATGCGCGTGATCGGGCCGCAGCTCGGCCGAGTCCTCGGCCAGGACGATCCGCTCGCGCGCGCCGACCAGTCCGAGCAGCGCCGCAAGCAGTGTCGTCTTGCCCGAGCCCGTGCCGCCGCTGATCAGGAACGAGACCCGGCCGTCGAGCAGCGCGCGCAGCACCCGCTCGCCGCCCGGCGGCACCGTGCCCGCCGCCACCAGCTCGGCCAGGGTGAACGCCCGGGGCCGCACCACCCGCAGCGACAGGCAGGTCGAGCCCACCGCGACCGGCGGCAGCACCGCGTGCATCCAGGTGCCGTCCGGCAGCCGGGCGTCCACCCAGGGCCGCGCGTCGTCCAGCCGCCGCCCGGCGACCGCGGCGAGCCGCTGGGCCAGCCGGCGCACCGCCTCGGCGTCGGAGAAGGAGACGTCGGCCGGTTCGAGGCCGGATCCCCGGTCCACCCACACCCGGTCGGGCGCGGACACCAGCACGTCGGTCACCGACGGATCGGCGAGCAGCGGCTCCAGCGGCCCCGTGCCGACCAGCTCGCAGCGCAACTCCTCCGCCGCACCCAGCACTTCCGCGTCGCCGAGCAACCGGCCCTGCGCGCGCAGCGCGGCGGCCACCCGCGCCGGCGTCGGCTCGGCGCCGCTCTCCGCGAGCCTCCGGCGCACCGCGTCCAGCAGCCGCGCCCCGCTCTCCGGCCCCAGCACCGCCGCGGCGCTCACGACACACCCTCCGGGGCCAGGGCCTGCTCCCAGAACGCCGTGCAGAACCGGGCCAGCGGCCCGCGCGCCGCCGCCCCGGGCGGCAGACCGGCGTCCTGCGCCGCCGACAGCCCGGGATCCAGCGGCAGTTCACCGACGAGCGGCAGCCGCAGCGCGTCCGCGACCCACTGCTCGTCGAGCCCGGCCGCGTACGGGCCGCGCACCACCGCGCGCAGATCCCGCAGCACCATGCCGACCAGCGACGCGACCCGGCCCGCCGCCGCGACCGCCCGCAGTTCGCCGGGGACGACCAGCAGCCCGACGTCGAGCTGGGCCAGCGCCTCCGTCACCGCCTCGTCGACCCGGCGCGGCAGGTCCACGACGACCACGCCGCCGCGCCTGCGCCCCGCCGCGAGGACCGACCGCATGGCCTCGGGCGGCACAAGCACCGAGTCGCCCCGGTCCCAGCTCAGTACCCGGAGCCCGCGCACGGCGGGCAGCGACTCCTCCAGCGCGCCGCCGGCCACCCGTCCCTTCGAGGCGGCGAAGTCGGGCCAGCGCCGTCCCTCGGCGCGCTCGCCCCCGAGCAGCACGTCCAGTCCCCCGCCGAGCGGGTCGCCGTCGACCAGCAGTGTGCGCCGGCCGGCCCGGGCGGCGGCCAGCGCAAGGCCGCAGGCCAGCGTCGACGCGCCCGCCCCGCCGCTGCCGCCGATGACCCCGACGGTCAGCGCCTGACGCCCCACGCCCTCGGCGACGTCGGCGATCCGGTCGACCAGCCAGCCCTCGGAGTCCGGGAGCCGCAGCACACAGTCCGCGCCGATCTCCACCGCCCGCCGCCACACGTCGGGTTCGGCCTGCTCCCGCCCGACCAGCACGACGCCCTGCCGGCGTGCCGCTCCCCGGCAGCGTGCCGCCGCGTCGTCGCCGACCAGGACGAGCGGCGCGTCGTCCCAGCTCGGGCGGTGCTCGGGCACCGCATGGTGCACTTCGGGCTCGGCTCCGGCGGCGGCGCACAGCCGCAACAGGTCGTCGAGGAGCGCCACATCCTCGGTCACGATCAGCGGTCCGGCCCGCCGCCCCTCACCGGCCCGGGTCCGCTCGGCCGTGATGGATCCGGTCATCGTCCACGCCCCTCTCCCCCGTGATCCCGCCGCGCTTCGGTCGCGCGGGGCGAGATCCGTGATTCCTGTCGTCCGCGAACTTCGCGACAGGAATCACGGTGGAGCGATCCCGGAAATAAAGTGGATCTTGCTTAAAAACTGTGGATAACTCGCGGGTTGTGAATATCCACATGCCCCATACAGGGGACTTCCGGAGCGCATCCCAGCCGCTACGCTGAGTGACGAAAGTGGGAGCCGCACGCTGCCGCCGACACGCGGCGAAGGGGAGGGCGTCATGAGTGGCTGCAACACCGGAAAATGCGTCCGGACATGCGACGACCCCCGCCGGGGGGGAGAGCGGGGGTCGTCTCTCCGGCCGACTCGGGGGGGGAGGAGCCGGACCGGGTTAGCACGGTCGCGAACGATCCGTGACTTCCATGGTGTACCCGAGAGCCTTCTCAGGCAAACCCACACGCCCGAGCGTACGCCGAATGGCGGGCACCTATGCTCAGGCTCGTGGAAAACCACTCCTTGCCGCGCACAGCCGCCTTCTTTGACCTGGACAAGACGGTCATTGCGAAGTCTTCGACGCTGACCTTCAGCAAGTCCTTCTACCAAGGCGGGCTGATCAACCGGCGCGCCGTACTGCGGACCGCCTATGCCCAGTTCGTTTTTCTCGCGGGCGGTGCCGACCACGACCAGATGGAGCGGATGCGTGAGTACCTCTCATCGCTCTGCAAGGGCTGGAACGTCCAGCAGGTCAAGGAGATCGTCGCCGAGACCCTCCACGACCTGATCGACCCGATCATCTACGACGAGGCCGCGTCCCTCATCGAGGAGCACCACACCGCGGGCCGCGACGTCGTCATCGTCTCCACCTCCGGCGCCGAGGTGGTCGAGCCGATCGGCGAGCTGCTCGGCGCCGACCGGGTGGTGGCCACCCGCATGGTGGTCGGTGACGACGGCTGCTTCACCGGGGAGGTGGAGTACTACGCATACGGACCGACCAAGGCGGAAGCGATCAAGGAGCTCGCCGCCTCCGAGGGGTACGACCTGGAGCGCTGCTACGCCTACAGCGACTCCGCAACCGATGTCCCGATGCTCGCGTCCGTCGGACATCCGCACGCCGTGAATCCGGACCGCGCGCTGCGCCGTGAGGCGACCGCTCGCGATTGGCCGATTCTCGTCTTCAACCGGCCGGTCCGGCTGAAGCAACGGCTGCCCGCGTTCTCGATGCCGCCCCGGCCGGCCCTCGTCGCGATGGCAGCCGTGGGCGCTGCGGCGGCCACGGCCGGGCTCGTCTGGTATGCCAGCCGCCGGCGCAGCGCCACAGCTCAGGCCGCCGCGGCGGTCACGGGCAGCCATTTCGCCCGAATTTGAACCTAATTTGAACCTAAAAGTAAAGAAGTGCAGCCGGGCCTTCCGCTTGTCCGCTCGCAGGAGTAGAAAGGAGTCAACGGCCCGCGAGACCAAGGACATCCGAGAGGAT